>CAYUPG010000009.1:0-27640 GCA_964446515.1 uncultured Treponema sp. | reverse complement strand
CTTCAGCACGTCGAAGATGGTGATGAGCTCGGGGCAGCCGCACTCGTAGTCGTGTACCGAGCTTTCACCGGACTGGACCATGAGGCGGCCGAAAGCGGCCAGATCCCCCGACTCCCAGGCCGCCACCCCCGCGCGGACCCGCTCGAGCTCCGTAAAGAAGTGCTTGGCCCGTCTGCCGAAGCGCCCGGGGAGCGCGTCTCCGTGGCTGCGCCACGCGGCGTCCCCCGCGTCCCGGAGCGTCATGTCCTTGTAGGGCCTCGGGGCAAGGCCCGCCAGCTCCGCCAGCACGGAGGCGGCGATCTTGCACTCGTCCACCCGGTTGTTGTAGTCCGTGCCGATGAGGGCCACGTTGAAGCCGGAATTGACGATGACCACGTCGAAGTCGGGCATGGCCTTCCCCTTGGGCACGAGATTCCAGGCTCCGTCGGCGCAGTCCATGTACATGAGCCGGCCGTCCATGCTCAGGATGTTGGACGCCTGGTCCAGGATGCCGTTCTTCAGGCCTATGAACTCCCGCTCTACCCAGTGGCTGTAGTCGATGAGCTCTTCCTTGGAGCAGGAAAGACCGTTCACGTCGCAGAGGGCCAGCAGGTAGGCGGTGGTGACCGCCGCGGAGGAGGAGAGCCCGCCCATGGGGAGCTTGCCCCGTATCACAGCCCGGATACCCCGGCGCAGCAGGTGCCGGCGCTGCAGGGAGCGCACCGCCCCCCGCAGGTAGTTGCCCCAGAAGCCCGGGAGCATGGCGGGTACGGAGTCCAGGGAAAAATAATCCTCGTCGGGAAAATCCACGCTCCGCACCCGGACGAAGCCGCCCTCGTCGGCGCTGTAGGCCATCTCCACGTGCTGGTCCACCGCCATGCCGGTCACCAGCCCCTTCTGGTGGTCCACGTGGGCGCCCAGGGGACAGACCCGCAGGGGCGAGCGCACGAGGCCCGTAGGCTCCTCTCCGAAGAGCTCGATGTAGGTTCGTTCAAGCATATCGGGAATGGTACCCGAGTCGGGACGAAAAAAAAAGCCCCGGAAGGGGCTTCCGGGGCTTTGACGGCTTTCGGCGGTGCGTTCAGGATGCGCCCGGTTCGGTGCGGGGCAGGACGAACTCCTTGTGGAACCAGGCATAGAAGGCCTCTATGCGGCCCAGGAAGGCCGTATCCAAGCGCTCGCCGAAGAGGCCGAAGAAGGAGAAGGCCCGGGCGCCCCCCAGGCCGTAGAAGACCAGGGCGCCCTCGCGGCGCTCGATGAGGAGGGCGGTGCGCATGCGGGCCGGGGCAACGGCGTTGTACCGGGAGAACACCAGGGGGTCCAGGTTGATCCCCTGGAAGAGGAGCCGGCCCTCCGCCGGGTACTCGGCGCAGAGGTAGCGCATGCGGCCGGGTTCGAAGGGGCGCATCTGGGAATTGACCAGGATGTCGAAGCCGCTTCCCGAGCGGGTTTCCTGCAGGATCACCGTCTCCTCGAAGAGGGGATTCCAGGTCTTGTTCTGCCTGCTGTAGTAGGGAATCCCGTCGAAGGCGCGGACGTCCGAAAGGAAGGATCGGGCCTCCGCCATGACCGCAGCCTCCGAGCCCCGGGGAACCGGCAGAACGAAGACGGCCTCGGCAAGAAAGTTGGGGGACGCGGCGCGGAAGAGCTCCAAGAGCTCCGCCGCCGCCCCGGTCCCGGTCAGGCGGACCTCCTTGACGGAGGCGGGGGTAAGGATGAGGGGCCTTCGGGACTCGAGGACGGCCCGTTCGTCGGCGCTCAGGCTCCGCAGCGAAAGGTCCGGAAGGGCGAAGGCCGCGGCCGCCAGGGCGACGCAGAGCAGCGGCGCTAGGAAAAGAGTTCGCACATCCATTCCCCTAGCGGCCCGAGTAGTTGTCGTCCATCCACTTGCGGTACTCGCCCGAGCGGACGCGGTCTATCCACCGCCCGTTGTCCAGGTACCAGCGCACGGTGCGGCGGAGACCCGCATCGAAGTCCACCGACTGCTTCCAGCCCAGCTCCCGCTTGAGCTTGGAGCAGTCGATGGCGTAGCGCCGGTCGTGGCCGGGCCGGTCGGCGACGTAGGAGATGAGGGAGCGCAGGGCCTCGACGTCCCTACCCGTCTCCTCCGCCACGATCTCGATGAGGCGGTGGAGCAGGCGTATGTTCTCCCACTCGTTCTCCCCCCCGATGTTGTAGGTTTCCCCCGCCCTGCCCGATCGCATCACCGCCCAGACGGCGCTGTTGTGGTCTTCCACGTAGAGCCAGTCCCGTATATTCTTCCCGTCCCCGTAGACCGGCAGGCGTTTTCCTTCCAGCATGTTGAGGATCATCACGGGGATGAGCTTCTCGGGGAACTGGTAGGGGCCGTAGTTGTTGGAGCAGTTGGTGACGGTCGCCGGGAGTCCGTAGGTGTGGCCGTAGGCCTTCACCAGGTGGTCGCTCCCCGCCTTGGAGGCGGAATAGGGAGACCGGGGATCGTAGGGCGTCTGTTCGGTAAAGAAGCCCGTATCCCCCAGGGAACCGTAGACCTCGTCGGTGGAGACATGGTGGAAGAGGACCTCCCCCTCCCCCGCGGAAAAGCGGCCCGCCCAGGCGGACCGTGCGGCCTCAAGGAGCGTAAAGGTGCCCAAGACGTTGGTGGCGATGAAGGCCTCGGGGCCCAGTATGGACCGGTCCACGTGGCTTTCCGCCGCCAAGTGGCAGACCGCGTCCACCGCATGCTCGGCGAAGATGCGGTCCACCGCCGCGCGGTCCCGTATATCCGCCTGCACGAAGACGTAGCGGTCCCCCGCGGCGGCGGCCGTGTCGGCCAGGCTTTCCGGGTTCCCCGCGTAGGTGAGCAGGTCAAGGTTAACGATGCGCCCCGCAAAGGACGAATCGGGCCCCAGAAGGTAGCGGATCATGTTGGAGCCGATGAAGCCGGCCCCGCCGGTGACGAGTATGGTGTTGAAGTTCCGTTTCATGCTATTCGCAGTCCTTTAGTCTTCATTTCATGGATAACGACAGGATCTTCGCTGATAAAGTCTTTTTCATGACAAATTACAATATCGAAATTAGGATCATACTCTTTACCCATGGAGAAAATATCAAACTTCGATTCCCTAGATAAAGTATCAGCAACAATTATGCCGATATCGATGTCGGATTCTTCGGTGTTGGTTCGAGACACCCAGGAACCAAACAGATATGCGGCCTTGAGGGGATATTGATTTTTCACCAGCGCGATAAAATCTTCTACTTCAGCGGCAACTTGTTCAAGCTCTTTGCCCATTCCACAAATTCCTTTGTTTCCGCCACAAGCTCATGGCCTTCTGCAGGAGACACCGGCTCTACGTCCGCATCCATGCCGAACTCATATCGACTTTCCGTATATGACTGAACAAGATATTTTAGCAGACGTTTTTTGCGGTCATCAAGCGGAAGGCGCAGCCAAATGGCTAATTTGTATATGTCGTGTGTAGGATATCGGATAGTCCGGTGATGAATTTTTCCAAGCCGACCTGCCACGGAAGGAGAGCCACCCCGTAGTCCGCCGCGATCTTGTCTTTGGAAAGGACGGAGTAGGCGGGGCGCACGGCGGCGGTGGGATACTGGTCCGTCGTAAGGGGACGTATCCCGCAGTCCCTTTCAAGGAGGCCCGCTGCCCTGCCGAGGCGATGAATCTCCCGGGCGAAGTCGTACCAGGAGCAGATGCCCGAGTTCGTGTAGTGGTAGATGCCGTACCGCGGCTGCGGGGCCGTCACGATGGCGTAGATAGCCTCCGCCAGGTTATAGGCCCAGGTCGGGCTGCCGACTTGGTCGGCGACCACCCCGAGACTCTCCCGCTCCTTCATAAGGCGGAGCATGGTATGGACGAAGTTGGGGCCGTGCTTGCCGTAGAGCCAGGCGGTGCGCAGCAGCACCGAGCGCTCGCAGGCTTCCCTGACCCGAGCCTCCCCCTCCGCCTTGGTGCGTCCGTAGACCCCCGTGGGCCCCACGGGATCGTCCTCCCGGTAGGGGGACGAAGCGGTCCCGGAGAAGACGTAGTCCGTGGAGAGGTGGAGCATGGACGCGCCGAGCTCCTGCGCCAGGCGCGCCAAATTCTCAGGCCCCCGGACATTGAGGGCCGCGCAGGTTTCGGCGTCCGACTCCGCCTTGTCCACCGCCGTATAGGCCGCGCAGTTGATTATCCAGCGCAGCCCCTTATCCCGGGCAAAGTCCGCAAGGGCTCCGCTCTCCAGGATGGAAAGCTCCCGGTCCGTACCGACGAAGGGCAGTTTTTTGGATTCGAAGAGCCGGGAGAGCTCCGTCCCCAGCATCCCGTTGCAGCCGACCAGCCAGATCATGTTCGGCGTCATGCAAGCTCCTTCAGGCGGGGCAGGACGGCGTCCTTGGAGGACACCTGGACGTCCCGGAGGGGCCAGGGGATGTTCAGGTCCGGATCGTCCCAGCGTATGCCCCCTTCGTCCTCCGGATGGTAGTAGTCGGTGCACTTGTAGGCGAAAAGGGCGGTCTCCGAGAGGACCAGGAAGCCGTGGGCGAAGCCTGGGGGCACGTAGAGCTGGTTCTGCTCCGCGGCGGAGAGCACCAGGCCGAAGTGCCTTCCGTAGCACGCCGAGCCCGGGCGCAGGTCCACGGCGACGTCGTAGACCTCACCGGCAAGAACGCGCACGAGCTTACCCTGGGGGTGCTTCCTCTGGAAGTGGAGCCCCCTTAGTATGCCCCGGCGGGAGTACGACTGGTTGTCCTGAACGAACTCGGCGTCTATACCCGCGGAGGCGAAGTCCCGACGGCTGTAGGATTCAAAGAAGTAGCCCCGCTCGTCCCCGAACACCTTGGGCCGGACGACGAGGAGTCCCGGAATGCCGGTGGCTTCAACAGTAATGGGCATAGTTTGTCACCGCTCCGCCACGGTCTTGAGGTACTCGCCGTACTCGGTGCGTATGCCGGAGGCGAGGCTCAGGAGCCGATCCCTATCTATCCAGCCCTGGTGGAAGGCGATCTCCTCGATGCAGGCCACGTAGAGGCCCTGGCGCTTCTGGATGGTCTCCACGTAGTTGCCGGCCTCCATGAGGCCCTCGTAGGTGCCGGTGTCGAGCCAGGCGGTTCCGCGGCCCAGCAGCTCCACGTGCAGCATGCCCCGCTTGAGGTAGGCGTTGTTGACGCTGGTGATCTCTATCTCCCCCCGGGCGGAGGGCTTCACGTCCTTGGCGATCGCGACGACCTCGTTGTCGTAGAAGTACAGGCCCGGGACGGCGTAGCTCGATTTGGGATGGGCAGGCTTCTCCTCGATGGAAACGGCCTTGCCGCGCTCGTCGAACTCGACCACCCCGTAGGCGGTGGGATCCTTGACCCAGTAGCCGAAAATCGTGGCCCCCTCCGCCCTGGCCGCGGCGGCCATGAGCAGGCCCGTCATGCCGTGGCCGTAGAAGATGTTGTCCCCCAGGACGAGGGTCACGGGATCGGAGCCGATGAAGCGTTCCCCCACGATGAAGGCGTCGGCCAGGCCCCGGGGCTTGTCCTGCACGGCGTACTCGAAGCGCATGCCCAGCTCCTCCCCGGAGCCGAAGAGCTCCTTGAAGACGACTATGTCCCGGGGGGTGGAGATGATCAGCACCTCGCGAATCCCCGCGAGCATGAGCACGGACAGGGGATAGTAGATCATGGGCTTGTCGTACACCGGCAGTATCTGCTTGGAGACCGCCTTGGTGATGGGATACAGCCGCGTGCCGGACCCTCCGGCGAGTATGATACCTTTCATCGTCTACATCCTTCCATCCAAGAATTTTCCCGTTTCCTTGTGGTCGAACTCGGGGATCATGTAATTGAAGAGGTCGATGAGCTCCCTCCGGGACCAAAAGCCGCGGGCGCGGAAGGCCGCGACGGCTTCCGTGAAGCGCGCGAGGCGTTCCTCGTCGTAGGCGGGCTCGTTCTTGATGACCCCGAGGGCCGCAAAGCGCCCTAGGTCGAGGGTTTCCCGCTCGGTGTAGAACTCCTCAAAGTCCTTCTCTCCGGTGGTGTCGCTGGCGAAGAAGTACACGGGGTAGCATCTCTTTGCCTTGAGTTCCGCCACGCGGCTACGGGCTTCGTCTTCCGTGGCGCACTGCACGGGCTCGTAGCCCAGATTGCGGAGGTAGCGTTCGGCTATCTCGCTGAAGGTGATGAGGTTAAGGTCGTGGTCAAGCTTGGGGAAGAAGACGTCCCGATTCTCTCCCAACAGGCAGGAGAGGAGGCAGAGCTCCCCGGACTCCTGGGGGGTGACGAAGTAGCGGCGGACGTCGTTGGGGGCGGCCAGGGGCTGGCCCTTCTCCATGCGGCGGTTGAAGCCGTACAGGAGGCTGCCGTCGGAGAAGGCGACGTTGGCGAAGCGGGCGGTGGACAGGGGCAGCTCCAGGGACCGGCGCATGAGGAACATCTCCATGATGCGCTTGCTGGCCCCCATCATGTTGACGGGATTGGCGGCCTTGTCGGTGGACACGCAGAAGTACTTCCGCCCTCCCCGCTCCTTGGCCTGGAGCATGGTCTTTTCGGTATTGAGGACGTTCACCTCCACCATGCGCATGAGGGTGTAGGGATCCTTCTCCGAACGGACGTGCTTGAGGGCGGATAGATTTAGGACGTAGTCGTAGCCGGGTCCCGAGCGCATGAAGGCGTCGAAGATGTCGCTTCCGGCGTCTATGGCGAAGGTTGCGAATTCCCCGTCGTTGTAGCCCACGGAGCTGCGTATGTCGCGCACCAGCTCCACCATGTTGTTCTCGCTGATGTCCACCACGTGGAGGAGCTTGGGGTTGCGCTTGAAGAGCTCCCTGGTGACGGCCGAACCGATTGAGCCCGCGCCGCCTATGACGAGGAAGCGGGAAGCGCGAATGACATCGGCGAGTTCCTTCTCATGGGCGTCCACGTCCACGGCCAGGAGGGGTTCTTTGCGGCCGATAAGCTGAAACATGGTATCCATACTTTGGTATTCCTTCAAAGAAATCACACAACGAGCTTTGTAAGCTCGTGTATGATGGATTCTTTGTTGTATCGCTCGGCGAGAAGCCGATCCATATTCGCGGACCAGCGCGCTCGGCACTCGTCGGAGGAAGATGCGGCTTCAAGGACAATCCTTACAATCTCGTCTTGGTCGGACGGCCCGGCGCACAAACCGATATCGTTGTCTTCGACAATCCGCCGTACTTCGCCGTCCGTAACGGCTACGATCGGCCTTCCGGCACTGAGGTATGCCTGGAATTTTGCCGGTATGGTAAGCCCTATCAAAGGATTGGAATCGAGGGATAATATGGAAAAATCGCAAGACCGAATATACGAATAGACTTGCGATTGGGGTACAGGGTCAAGGAACGTGACATTTCTGATGCCGGTTCCGGTTACCATATCAACAAGGTGCTTCTTGTGGGACCCATCGCCAAGGATGTAGAGATGCGCTAGGCTTGGATCGATTTGCGAAAATGCACTGATGACATTTTCAAGATTCTGCATCTTTCCGACATTGCCGGTGAAAATGAACCTGGTTCTAGCAGTATCTATGGGAACAAAGGTACTGTCTTCCTGTTGGACAAAATCGGAAGGAACCCACTGTGGTATGAATACCGGGGCTGTGTTTTTCGATACATAGGGCTGAAGCCTGGCTACAAATCCGGGACTCGATACCGCGATGCTGTCCGTGTTCCTATAAACAAGTTTAACGAATGCCTTCAAGAGGGCTGCGGGTAGGCCTTTTTCAGGAAACCCATAGGCGAAAACCGTATCCGGCCACACATCCTGAGTCCAAATTGCGGTCTTTTTGCGGAGCAGGGACTTCAGGAATATCAAGGGAGCCGCTTGGCTCAACGGACCGGTGTGATATACGAAAACCGCCTGCACCTCTCCGCCTTGGCGGAGCGAGTACCAAGAAGCACGGAGCATGAACAAGAGGTAATTGAGAATTTTTTTAGGCAGGGACCTTTTGTACCCGAGTATTGTACGGAAACGAGTTACCTGTACGCCCTTCTCAATCACGGAGCTCTTTCGATTGGGGTATCCAGGAAAAAGCCGGTCGGCGGGATAGGAAGGAACCTGCGTTATCACCTTTACGTTGAAACCGGCCTCTTTCCAGGCACCCACAAGATCATTGATGAGAAAGCGTTCCGGATAGAAGCGTTCCGTTATGACCAGAATCGAGGGACTCACCGCTTCTTCCAAACGTTCTCATTCACATACGGAATATAGCTGAGGATTATCCTCACCACCTTGTCGGACACGTTCGGCATGGCGTAGTCGCCTACCAAGCGGAAATCTCGCTCTTCCCCGCGGGCCTGCCCCTGGGCCAAGGCCGCGGCCTCCAAGACCCTATCGGGCTCAAGGCCGCACATGATCGCCGAGGCTTCTTCCATTCCCTCCGGCCGTTCGTGGGCCTGGCGTATATTGAGGGCGGGAAAGTTCAGGATGGAGGACTCTTCCGTAATGGTGCCGGAGTCGGACAGGGTAAGCCTGGCGTGGATCTGTAGCTTGTTGTAGTCGCAGAATCCCATGGGCTTGAGCGTCTTTATAAGAGGATCGAAGACGACACCCTTGGCTTCAAAGCGCTTGCGCGTTCGTGGATGGGTGGATACGATGATGGGCTCGCGGTATTCCGCAGCCAGGCGATTGAGGGTTTCGACAAGGTTCAGCAGATTATCATCTGAATCGACGTTCTCTTCCCGGTGGCAGGACACCACGAAATAGCGCCCCTCCGTAAGGCCGAGTTCCCCCAGTATCCGGGACTCGCGTATCTTGGGAAGGTAGTGGTTCAGGACCTCGAACATGGGGCTGCCGGTTTTGATCACCCTATCGGGCGCCAGGCCCTCCCTGAGCAGGTATTCCCGGGCTATGGAGGAATAGGGCATATTGATGTCGGAGATATGGTCGACTATCTTGCGGTTGGTTTCCTCCGGGACCCGCTGGTCAAAGCAGCGGTTTCCCGCCTCCATGTGGAAGATGGGTATCTTGCGTCGCTTGGCGGGAATGGCCGCCAGACAGGAGTTGGTGTCGCCCAGGACCAGCAGGGCCTCGGGCTTCTGTTCGGCCAAGACCGCATCCATACGCTCGATTATCCTTCCGATGGTGGCCGCGGCGGTTTCGGCGGCGGCCTCCAGAAAGATATCCGGCTTCCTAAGTTCAAGGTCGTCGAAGAAAATCTTATTGAGCTCATAGTCGTAGTTTTGGCCCGTATGGACCAGGGTGTGATCAAGGGACTGATCGAGCTTGGCCATAACCCTGGATAGGCGTATGATCTCCGGCCGGGTACCGACCACGGTCATGACTCTAGTTCGCTTCATTGCGCACCTCTGCAAAGAACGTATCGCTCCTATCGGCGTCGAAAATCTCGTTGGCCCAGAAGAGGGTGATGAGGTCGCCCTCTCCGACATTGGTAATGTTGTGCGTCCAACCGGGGGGGATATCGACGACCCGGCAGTCTTCGCCGATGACCTCGAAGCTCATTTTTTCTCCCCCGGCCATATTCCGGAAGGAAATTCTCGCCCTCCCCTCCAGCACGCAGAACTTCTCGACCTTGGTATGATGGTAGTGGTTGCCCCGGGTGATGCCCGGCAAGGTCCGGGAAACGAACACCTGCCCGGCGT
Organism: uncultured Treponema sp.; assembly: GCA_964446515.1. Classification (GTDB taxonomy): domain Bacteria; phylum Spirochaetota; class Spirochaetia; order Treponematales; family Breznakiellaceae; genus CAYUPG01. Next base: position 18,098 of record CAYUPG010000009.1, on the reverse strand, counting down.
GGGGAGACTTGATGAGCTCGAAAAGGTAACCCCTATTGTCCGACTTCTTTTCCGCGGTGTACGCAAGATCGGAGGGCTCAAGATATGAAAGGTAGGTGGAATAGAGGTACTTCTCAAGAGGATCGGAAAGTTCGGGAAGCATGCAGGTCCTGCGGGATGCGGCGAAACGCCCCAACTTTTCCGCCAGTGCTCCTATGGACAGGGGATAGACGGGAGTCGCGGTGTAATAGCCGTCAAGCTTGGCGGGTTCAATTCCGTCGATGATGCCGACTATGGCGCGCAGGATATCGTCGATATACACGAAATCTATGACCCGGGTCGGGTCGTCGATCTTGAAGGGTTCTCCGTGGGCCGCCTGGTGGCAGAAGGTGGCGACAACGGAGTTGTAGAAGGGTCTGCACCACTTGCCGAAGGCGTTCGCGAGGCGCAGCACGTAGACGCTTGCGCCGGTTCGTGCTCCATAGGCCGCTAGGGCCTCTTCCGCATGCCGCTTCGAGACGCCGTAGGGGTTGTCGAGCTTGGCTTGGATGGACGAAGTGAGGACGATGGTCGGTCTCTTGCTTCCGGCCTCCGCGAGGGCAATGAGCTTTTCTACCGATCCGGCATTGCCGGTCTCGAACTCGGACGCATCCTTCGGTCTATTGACGCCGGCCAGATGGACGACCAGATCCGCGGCAGCGACGGCACGCGCGTACTCAGCATCGGGCGTATCGAGGTCGCTTTGAAGGAGCTCAATGTCCTTGCGCTCGGAGAGCGCAAGGCAAAGGTTCTTGCCGATGAAGCCCTTAGCGCCGGTAACCAAGACCTTCTTCATACCCCCTCGCCTTCCTCGTTGCGCAGGGCCTTCTGCACGTAGTCAAGCTCCAGAAGCATGGCCTTCAGCTCGCCGCGGGACAATCGGTGGGTGTTGTGGGAGTTGTACTCCTCTATGCTCTCAACGCGCCGGTCTCCGCGATCAAAGTAGAGTCCGTAGTTCAGGTCCCTGGTATCCGCAGGCACCCCATAATAATCTCCCATATCCACGGCCTTTACGGCCTCTTCCTTGGCAAGGAGGGTCTCATAGAGCTTCTCGCCGTGGCGGGTACCGATCACCTTGATCTCGTTCTTTCCGTTGAAGATCTCGCGCAGCACATGGGCCAGATCCTCGATCGTGGCGGCGGGGGCCTTCTGTACGAAGATGTCGCCCTGGGTCGCGTTGTTGAACGCGAAGAGCACGAGCTCCACGGCCTGGGGCAGGGACATCATGAAGCGGGTCATATTGGGATCGGTGATGGTCATGGGCAGGTTCGCCTTTATCTGCTTGACGAACAGGGGTATGACGGAGCCACGGGAGGCCATGACGTTTCCGTAGCGGGTGCCGGCCATCCTGGTCGCTTCGGGGTCGATGTTCCGCGACTTTGCGACCATCACTTTCTCCATCAGGGCCTTGGACATGCCCATGGCGTTGATGGGATAGACGGCCTTGTCTGTGGAGAGCACGACGAGGCGCTTGACGCCGCAGCTGATCGCGGCCTCTATGGTGTTCGCCGTGCCTTCGACGTTGGTCTTGACCGCCTCAAGGGGATAGAACTCGCAGGAAGGCACCTGCTTCAGCGCCGCGGCGGAAAACACATAATCCACGCCCCGCATCGCGGCATGAATGGAATCATAATCCCGAACATCGCCGATATAGAATTTTATCTTGTCGTTCTTATACCGGTGGCGCATATCATCCTGCTTTTTCTCATCGCGGCTGAAGATGCGGATTTCTCCAATATCGGTATCAAGAAAACGGTCAAGTACGGCGTTCCCGAAGGAGCCGGTACCGCCGGTGATAAGAAGGGTTCTCTCTTTGAACATGTGTATCCTCATTTATGCTGGTATCAATCTTTCTTTTTCCGTTCGAGATGGATAGTTAATGAGAACAGCTTTATAGGGTCCCTTGAATACAAAGAGGCTGCCTGCAGCCGCACCAATAATGCCGAATTCCTCAACCAGAGCTGCGATATGGTCAAGAGAGCCGGCACCACCCAAAAGAGTTAAAGGGACCGAAGTTCTTTCTCGAATTTTCCTTGCGATAGTCAGGTCGTATCCATCCATTCGGCCGTCGTGATCAATAGAGTTGATAACTATCTCCCCAACACCATGGGTCTCTGCATTAACGGCAATTTCAATGGGATCCTTACCGGTGATTTTGGAGCTATTGTGGGTGCATACATCATACTTGTTGCCAAAAAGCCTCTTTTTGACATCGATGACAAGAACCACACTTTGACTCCCCAATTCAGAGGCAATTTCGCCAATCAAATTAGGATTCTCGATCGCCGCTGAGCTGATAGCAACCTTCTCAACACCGAGTCCAATAATCTTGCGTGCCTGATCAACAGTTTTTATTCCCCCGCCATAGCAGAGAGGCATTCGGCATTCGGCCGCTAAATGAGCTATCATTTTAAAATCCGGCTCGTTGTTATATACCGTAGCATCTATATCTACAACCATAAGCTCATCCGATTCTTTTTCGTTGAAGATTCGAACGGCATTGATGGGATCTCCTACGTATTTGCCGTCCTTGAAGTTGACGGTCTTCACAAGTCCTTTTTGGTGTATCAAAAGACAAGGGATAATTCTTGGTCTGAGCATTATCGCAACTCCGCAAAATTCTTCAAGAGTCTTGTCCCAAAGTGATGGCTCTTTTCAGGATGGAACTGCACGCCGTAAATATTTCCCTCTGCTACGGCACAGGGAAACCTATATCCATAGGCGGCTGTTGCCGACACAGCGTCTTGGTCGTTGGGAAAGAAATGAAAAGAATGGAGAAAATAAAACCAAGCATCCTCCAGACCCTCAAATAATGGACAGTTAGGTGAAGTTTGAATGTTATTCCAACCCATATGGGGCAAGTGGGTTTTCTGGTGCAGCTTTGAAACGTCGAATCGAACAACCTTGCCGGAAATCCAACCAAGCCCCGGTAGTACGCCTTCTTCACTCGAATCGGCAAGCATTTGCATTCCGACACAGATGCCCAGTACCGGCACCTTTTTCTTAAGAACCAATTCAAAAAGCACATCTCTCATCCCAGACTCGTTCAAACGCTTCATAGCATAGTCGAATGAACCAACTCCAGGTAAGATTACTCTTTCTGCAGTCTCAAGATCAGAGGCATTCTTGGCAATACGTGAAGGGATATTCATTTTCTTATATGCAGTGGAAAAAGCTTGAATATTGCCAAGTCCGTAGTCTACCAAGGTGATCATCGAATAATAGCCCTCTGAACGCCAAGAGCACGCAATATCTTGGTTCCAAGTTCAATTATTGGCATCCTTGACTTGTAATCTCTGAAAGACCTATTCTCCCCTTTCATTATCGCATCCAGCTCCGCGACACTGATACCGAGTTTAGTGGAAATATACTCGAAATCCTGGGAAATTGTTTCACTTGAATACGCTTTCTGTGAAATTTTTTCCAGAGCTTCGTCTCTAGTCATTTGCTTGGTAAGTATGAGACTTGAAAAGTGCGCTCTTCTTTTATCATATCCAAACTTTGTTGGCAACCAGTATCCTTCGTAGAAGCGAGTGAATCTAGACTCATAATGCTTATGCGCATACTTTTGCCAGCCGTATTTATCCACTAACGCTTGCATTGCAGTTTCTTTGTAATAAGGAACAAAATTGAGCGGTTTAACAACCTTAATACCCTTAATAAATCTATAGTATAACTTGTAGGTGAGTATGTCCGACTGTGGAAAGGTTTTAAGTGCTCCAGTGCCGAACTTCTTGTGGATATCCCGCAACTGAATAAGATCGGATGCATGATAATGCCATTCCAGGGGTTCGCGTACGCACTCCGTAGAGTAGTTAGCACCGGTCAGTATGTATTTAAAGCCGTTTCGTGCCGCAAAGTTGTAAAGAGCCGCAAAAAACGCATGATCTTGTGGGGTATCAATGTGCGGGACGCCGGCCTTAAAAAAGGCAAGCTGAAGATCCTGCATTTCAAGCCAATTTACTACTTCAGTGTGTAGGTCAAGATTCAATTTATCAACAATTTTTTCTATGTTATTTACGGCCTCCTGGGTATTCCAGCCGGCATCAACATGGAAAAGTAACGGTCTCAATCCAAACTTCTCTTTCGCCAAGTATGCAACATACGAAGAATCAACCCCGCCACTTATGCCGATAAGACAATCATGCGCCTTATTTTTACCTTCATGTCGAATACGCTCCATCACCTTTGAAATCTGTTTAAATCCAATTTCATCCGGGTGCCAATTGGGCAAAATATTGGAATAATAATTATTGCAATAATCGCACCAGCCTTTTTCATCGAAAGTTATTTTTGAATCAGATGTATCCATGATACAATTGTTGCAAATTTGATAGGTTCTACCAGCCATTGATACCCTCCTAAAATGAAAGCCAGAACTCGGATAGTCAGTTGACACTATACTTGGAAAATAAAACGGCAAATATTTCTGCATTTGCCTCAGGTTCATCGATTGAGTGAGTAAGGGCCGGGATGCCCAATACGCTATATTCTTTTACCAAGGTTGAGGGATAAGATATTACCAAATCCACCTTTGGGAAGAATCTCTTTTCATAGATCATGTTCCAGTCCTGAGCACAGGCTAAATCTCCGGCAGGATGCTTCGGATGGGGTTTATAGTAAAACTTAATTCTTCCATTCTTCAGCATTTCATATAAAGAGACATGAAAACGTTCGCATGCCGGATGTCCAACGAAGAGTACCGAAAAAGAATAATAATTCTCAGTTTCGGAAAGAGTTATCATTGGTTCGAAGAAATGGAATGAAACACTTTTATTGATACTAGTTGAAAGAATATGATTCGCAAAAACGGAGTAGGAGTATTCATCATAAATCCAGAGATCGCTAACAGATGATAGCCGATATGGCAAATCAAGATCGAATGTTTTTTCCCTGTTTGATAAGCTTTCAAGGCTTCCATGCTGAACCAGAACAAGCTTATTACCCCCAGGATTTAAGGTGTTATCGCTTTCAAGTCTGGCAGATAGAGAGCTATCGATTAGAACAGCCCATCTATCATAATGCTCTGAAATATAAAAAAGCCCATTCAGCTTATCGATGACTAATCTAGCACAAAACCATTGAAAAGCCGTGAAGGTTTGAAGTATCCAAAACCGTCTCCTGCCAAATATCATTGTGTATACTGCTCTGACGGCAAGGAAAAAGGCAATTATCAGTTGCGATACGCTAATAATGTCAGTTATGCATACTGAGTTCTTCCTTTCATCAATTTTTTCCCAAGGGAAAGTAATTACTTGGAAATCAGTATTGGAAATAATGCCGGGAATAATTTCCGCTGCCCGTGAAGAGAACGCCAATATCTTATTTTCGGAAAGGGTAAGAACTTTCCTTTTTTTAGTGCTTAGTCTTTTCAATAGAAATTTATAAAAATCCTTAAGAAAAAAAGCGACAGATCCACCGAGAATCCAAAAAATACTTATGGAGCGAGCCAGAGTCGGGAATATTGCCCAATGACGAAATTTCTTACTGCCCCAACGGGTAGGTCTGGGAAGATATCCATAATCGCGCGGATGCAAACCCAATGCGTTGTACAAACTAATGTCGACGGCAATCTCATTCCCAATAGAATCGAAATAATTAACAAAGGCCTTCTGATGTGACATGAATACTCCGATTCAATATTTTTTCTTTAAAATGATATCTTTTCAATATTTGATAGATCACAAACATCATTGGATATAAATAGAAATCTGTATGATTGTAGAGACTGCCTCGTAAATGCGAAACAATATAAATAGAAAGAAGCATGCCGACGACCCAGCCTCCTAAATTATCTTGTCTTTCATATATTTTGCATAATGCAGCGATCGAGAAAAAATAGACAACGATTAACCAAAGGCCTCCAAAAAAATAAAAATTTAAATACATATCAGTTTCAACAGGCCACTGTTCGGTAGCACGTATCAACCAGGCTTGAGGATAATAAATATCTGTTAGTAAGTGATTCATGTCATAGTAGAGGTTCGGCGAGCTTAATCCAATAGGGGTCAAAAATTTATTGAATGGCAAGAAAAATGTGGTCAACAAACTTGGTTCAAAATCACGCACAGAGATGGCAAGCAATTCTAGAGTATTGAAATAGTTAAACACATTGGCAAAAAGTATTTGAAGATTATTGAAACTAAATCCACGAAAGTAAAGTCCCAGCAGAAAAACAAGGGCGAGCGCTATGAATAGAATTACAGATCTAAAATCAAAGAATTTTAAATTTCTTAACCAGGGAATAAACAAAACAACCAGAAATATTCCAATTTGGAGTTTACTTCCATGAACAGGACTTGTAATGGCCAACCACAAAAGAAATAAAAATAAAGCCATCTTCTTTCTTCTAGTAAAAGCATAATGACCGCTTGCGGCCGCCAGCAAAATGGTGAAGAAGTGACTTAAAATTACGTACACACCAGATCCGCTACGATTGAGGAATGCCTCCCCAGGATCTGCTAACCATCTTGAAAAACCTCCGGAAGCATTGATGATAAGCATGATAAAAAATGAGGCAACTATATACAAGAATGTTATCTGCAGCAGACCAAATTTCTTTGAAACTATTCTGGTCGTATACATTTTTAAGCGAGCAATAAAGCGAGAAGCAAGCTCTATGGATAGAATGCTTAAGCCGAAGACTGTATATGCCATAGCAAGAGAAAGAGAGTATTCAGGCTTATCAAGCATTCCGAAATATCTTGGTGCAAAGATAGGCGCTGCGACAAACCAAGCGCCATAATATAGATAAACGATTGTAAGTGGAGATATTGCTTTTCTGGGCGGTCTGGAAATAAAAACCAGAAGATAAAAGCTAAGAAACGGAATGAAGGTTGAACAGTTAAAAACATAGGAAGCCCAGACGACAAAGAACCCAAGAAGACAAACTAAGAACAGGAGCGATATACTTCTAGATTTCATTTTGCCTGTAGGTGAGAAAGCTATGAAACCGTTGTTATACTGCAAGATTATCATCCCGGTATTTAATATACGCAATTGCTTTCCAGCCGAGCATTGCAAGAAAACCACAGAGTTGCCCAATTAAGATTGCATAAATTCCTAAAGACTTCTTAAAAAGAAAAGCAAATATCACAAAAACTAGAAATGCGAATAAATGAGAATACAAAATTGATTTATCTTTCCTTAAGCCATAGAGTCCGAGTTGTGGTACGAGTCCAAAACAATATGTAACGATTGAGGCCATTTGCCAGATAAGAATATAAAAATTGCTACGATATAGCGCTTTCCCTAAAAAGGGCAAACTTAGATAAGCTATTACAATGCCTAACAAAGAAAACGCCAAGGAAAGTGCACAAACTCGAAATAACAGCATCCGCATATTTTTTTTAAAAATAAGATTGTCTTTAACCGAGGAGACTATCTTCGGATAGTAAAAGACAATAATACCGGCGTCTATAAAAGCGACGACAGCACTGGATACACCGGAAAATAATGTATAAGCTCCAAGCGTATTCAGTCCGACTACGCTTCCAACAAGAATTTTGTCAAGAGAAAAAAGACCTCGCAACGCAAGACTTGCAATAAGAAAAGGGATTGCAATTTGGATTCCTTGCAGAACCCAGGTTTTATCAAATATCTTATGCACTCCGTTGCGGATAGATAGAAAAATTACGAACGCTCCTACTGCGACAGAGATGAATAGCCCGATTAGCCAGAAAAAAAATACAGTATCCAAATTACGATAAAGCGGGCTGTATATCATTAGTAAAGGAACAATGATTGCCCAAGCGCCACTTCTTAAGAACAAAACAACTGTCGCGATCAGTGGGCGCGACATGGCAACCAAAATCCTATTTATTTCATGTGAGATGTGCTCAAGGATTAGAAGAGTATAAAACCAAAACAGAATCTCAAGCGGCAAGAAATGAAATACAAAAATGAGACACAATATCGGTAACGCGATTACATAAATCAGCAATGTGAAAACAAGCTGTCCTTTTAGTATCCAAGCCCAATCTGATGGTTCATGCGAAATGATTTCACGTGTTGAATAATTATAGAATTCAAATCCAAGAGCATAGATACAGTATGTGATATACGACAAAAGAAGTCCATATAAACCTAGTTCTTCAGGCTTTAGGAAAGCCCCTAGGAAAAACAGGAGCAGAAAACGAGCGACAAGTGCTGAGCCCCGAAGCGTGACATTAAAAAATGCAACAGTCAAAATAAGTCCTTATTTCACAACCAATCTATCGCAAATACTGATAGTCCCTTAGTGTTCTTAATAAAACAATAGTTTATTGAAGTAGTTATTAACCATAGTCTGAAATACAAAGATATCATTTACATCAATGATAACATCGCTAATGTTGTAGGTATTTTAACCTCTACAAAGTAAAACCATCATCAACGCAGATGTTTTGCCCATTCATATAATGAGATACATCGGATAATGCAAATAAAACAGTTCCAACAACATCATTAGGGTCCAACATACCTTTATCCAGGCAGTATGACTTGTACGCCTGTAAAAAAGATTCTGGTTGATGATCGAAAAGACCTCCCAGGCTTATGCTGTTCACTCTGATATTATTGCCGCTATAATACTTTGCCATGTACTTGGTAAGATGAATAAGGGCGGCCTTGATTGCGGCGTACTCAACAGGCATCGTCATTTGGGTATTTTCATAGATTGAAAACCTTGGCGCAACGACACCGTATATGGACGACATGTTGAGCAACGTCCCTCCGCCGCTGCGACGAAAGTATTCCAAGATCTTCTGTGAAACGAGAAAGTAGCCGCCGAGATGAAGATTGACGTTCTCGCAGAAATCAGGGAAATCTACATTCTCGAATTTTCTGCCGTAATGCTCATTGCGAGGGTATGCCGTATTGACTAGGCAATCGATTCCGCCAAGGGAAGCGGCGGCCGACGATATCATCTCGAGCACCGAGGCGGTGTCCACAATCGAGACCTGCTGAACCGGTATCGGTTTGTCCAAGCCCGTACTGAGCTTGCTTGCGACGGCAGCTGCACGTTTCGCATCAAGATCGGCAATAAAAATCTGAGCTCCGGCCGCCACGAGGCCTTCGCAAATACAGGCCCCCAGCAAGCCGCCACCACCGACTACGATGATTCGTTTTCCATTTAAACCTAGCAATTTGAAACCGGAGAAACGATTCTCGGGTACGTGGCCCTGATTCATACGGTACTCCGCGAAGCAAGGAATTCTACGAACAGGAAATCCAGTTCGGTGTCTATATCGATCGACCGTTCCTCAGGCATGATGAAAAGTCCCGTATTGTCTGCTACAACCCTATTATCCTCTAGAAGGGCCTCGCGTTTCCAAATATATATCGAAGCGTTCATATCGTAACAACGGGGAGCGTCCTGCCGCCGCACTACTTGAGATTCTAGTCTTTTGGAGAGATGTGCTCGCCCTTCGGCATCGAGTTCCACCATGTTGAAGTACGGCGATTTTCTTGAGGGCATTGCAGTTATCAGATTATCGTAACCGCCACGAGTAAATAGCTCCCATGATCCTAGGATATCTTCGACACTGCGGAGGGGTGATGTTGCATCCAAGTCAATCAATATTGGGAAATTGCGACCGTAATGTAGCTCCGATTCGATAAGCGCATGCCTGATGACGGGCAACTTGGCGGCCGTATCGGAGGCAAGTTCAGGCGGGCGCTTGAAGAATACTTCCGCTCCATACTTAACGGCAATATTAGCGATTTCGTCGGAATCGGTACTGACAACAATATGCGAAAATAGACCAGTTGCGACAGCGGTCGCTATGGAATGAGCGATGAGCGGCTTGCCGAGTAACTTTCGGGTGTTTTTGTTCTTGACGCCTTGGGAGCCGCCTCGGGCACAGATAGTGCAGATCACATCATCCTTGGTCATTCGGTAGAGTCCTCCATTGAAACCCTGATCCTCCCAATAGTCTGCATTATCTCTAGACCTTCTTTGATTGTACACGCATTTCCGCCCCCATGCATAAGAATATCCGCATGCATGGCGGCATATGTGCCGTTACGTTCAATTGTGGTCTGGAAAACCTCTTCGGAATCCATGCCCTGACTACGGATCCGCATGGTGCCGTCTACAAGATCACAGATACAGGTTGAGTCATCGGAGTTTGCGTATATCCTCCGTATAGGGATTCTCGAGAGATAATCCAAAGATACGGTAGTCATTACGCCTTGCCCGGTTTTTCCAATGAACGCAGTAAAATCTTCGGACTCAATTTCAAGCGGGGAAATCTTTCCTCCTTTAGCCCTTATGCTTCCGATGGGTCCGAAAAGCCATTGTACGTAATCGATCTCATGGCTTAAGTCTAGGAGGACTCCGCCGCCCCGTTCTCTCGAGGCGCTATAAGATGCACGGTAATCTACCCCTATTCGCCAGTCGGGCAAGTACTGCCCAACGACAATATTGACGGTGGTGAAGCGATGATTGACTGCAAGCTGCCTTAACTTTTCTATTAGCGGATGGAAGCGGAGGTTATAACCCACATATACACGATTGTGCGTTGATTGGAAATCATGGTACTCGCTGAAAAGCGGCTTTTCTACAAGAATAATCTTGTTGCACACCATTGCTTCAAGCTTCTTCAACTGATCTAGATGCGCACCTGTTTCTGACGCGATGACGAAGTAATCGTATACTGTTGGATTTCGAACGTCATCGAAGGTTCTATATTCCGCGGTCTCTCTGTGCACGCTCGCGATATCTATCGTTGCATTTTGGAACAAGCTCCTAAGCACATCATGATGCCGACGGCCGATGGACCCGTAGCCAATGATCAGAATTCTCATATATTCCCGCCGTCGTGATGCAATCAAAGCCTCATAGACATTTGACTTGCCGCCTTTCTGTACTCTTCCCACTGCCCGATATCAATATATTCATTCTCGTTTACCGGGTAAGTCACCACACGCTTGCCGTCATTTATTAGTGCTTCCATAAGGTGTGTCATATGAAATACGCCGGTATCCGGAATATAATCAAGGCATTCACGCTCCAGAATATATACACCGGTATTGATGCAGAATGATAGTTCTGGTTTCTCCTCAAGCCCTGTAACGATCCCGCCGCTTTCAAAATTGATTACGCCATAAGGAATACGATGGTGCTGCACAGATGAGATAACTGTTAGCATGGCTCCAGACTTCCTATGAAGATTCAGAACATCGGCAAAATCAGCTTTAACGATGATATCGCAATTGGAAACGATGAATGTCGGCGGAAAATCCGGAGGAAGTAATTTGAGGCTTCCAGCGGTGCCGTTGAAATCCTGCTCACGCAAATATGTCACAGCATAGGGATGCTCAATACAGTCGAAGTATGCGCGGATCATTTCTCCACGATAATTGATAGTGAAGTAGTAATCATTAACGCCGAATCGTTGAAATTCATCGATGATCAACTCGAGAATAGTCTTGTCGCCAATCGGAATAAGCGGCTTCGGCAGTACGTTGGTGAATGGGGCCATACGCGTCCCCTTGCCGCCCGCCATAATGACCGCGGGTATACCAATTTCGCCGAGCGGACGCTTATTGCTTAGGCGGGATTCCTCTTCAGGTTCATAGGCGATGAGGGTTCCATCATCATCCACTATCGGGATAGCCTTAAAGCGCTTTTCCTCTAAGATCTTCTTCGCTTTCGCTTTGTCGAAGCTTTTTAAGGTCATAACAAAAGGAGATTTATTATAAATACGATCGATGGGGTCAGTAAGTTGTACGCCGGCTAAAAGTCCTCTCCGGATATCCCCATCGGTCATAACTCCAAGCAACATAGAATTATTGCCGACAATGAAAAGAATACCCTGTGCCCCCTTATCCATCTGCTTCATGGCTTCGCGGAGGGTACCGGATCCCTGCATGACAAGGCTGCTATCGTCGGCTATGCTGATCATAATTGCTTGACCTCAAAGTAAGATTTTACCAAAATACCAGAATCCAGCGCTGTGCCAATTAAGCGTAGAATGTTGCCGGATACATCCGTTCCCTCGTATGGATTTGCTCCGTCCAGCGTACGTAGAAAGGATTCTTTGGTAACTACTCGTATGGCTGTCGCTATTTCTTCACTTCGAGCGCGACAATCGACTACGCTTGGCGCACGGACCCTCCCCTTCTGCCTATCCCCGATGTTCACCGTCGGAACGCCGAAACTCGGCGCCTCTATAATACCGCTTGATGAATTGCCGATAACGACCGAAGCCGCTTTCATGGCTGATAGGTAGCGAATTTGACCCATGCTTGTAAAAGCCACAGATCGCCCAGGGTTGCGTTGGACATACTCATCAATCAGGGAATTGATTACCCTGCCGTCTGTGTCCGCATTCGCTTTCGTGAATATTATGAAGAGCTCTGGAAAATTGTCCAGGGCCCCCAGCAACCGGCGCATCTGCTCCGCCGGCGGCTCAACATCGAGAGTCGCGGGATGGAAGGTCACCAGCGCCACCTTATCCCCAAAATGCACGCCAAGCTCATGCTCAAGATCGCCTCGATTCAGAAGCGGAAGGTTTTTAATATTCTCAATGCCGATTGCCCCGACATTGAAGACTCTTTCCGGAGACTCTCCCATACGTATAACACGCTGCCGATACTCCTCCGTAGACGTGAAATGAAGGTAGCTCATCTTGGTGATGGAATGCCGAAAGGCATCGTCGATAGCCCCTTCGGTGAGTTCTCCGCCATGAAGATGCGCAATGGGTACGCGGGCTACAGTCGCAGCGGCGGCGGCGCAGAAAGCCTCAAACCGGTCTCCGAGAAGAACAAGAAGATCAGGCTTCCTCCGAGCAAAGGCTTCGCCGAAGCCGATCATCGCCAGCCCCATCGACTTGGTAATCGCCGAAGGAGTGTCTCCGCTGAGAAGTATCTCGATTCTCTCGCTCACCGGAATACCGTCGGCTTCGATCTGAGTCACGGTATTGCCGAAGTCGGGAGAAAGATGCATGCCCGTCACAAAAAGCTCGAATTCAAGTTCCGGCATGGAGAGCACGCGGTCCATTAACGGCTTTAAGAGTCCGTACTCCGCACGGGTACCTGTGCAGAAGGCTATCCTTTTCTTTACCAAGTGATTTCCTCATCAACCGCAAAATCTGAAGAAGCTGTCCGGCCTACCAGCCTGTCCCATTCCATCGGACTGATGCCGGTCCCGGGCCTTTTGGTGGTAAGGTCCTGCTCATGGAATACCTGGCCTTGGCGGATGAACACCGCAGCTACGATGCTCTTGCGCGCTATAGCCCTATTACGCGCTTCTGAGGTGCTGATGCGCTTAACGCCATCTCCTAAAGACAGTTCCACATCCCGTATGCCCCTGACCATAGCTTCGAGTTCTCGCGGATCGAGACTTGCTCTGTGATCAGGCCCTTGCATGCCGCGATCCAATGTGAAGTGCTTTTCTATGATAGTAGCGCCGAGAGCTGTCGCGGCAATGGGAACAGAAATCCCTTGTGTATGATCGGAATATCCGTATGCCATGCCGAAGGCGTTGCCCATCGTAACCATGGCGCGCAGATTAACTTCCTCCAAGGGAGCCGGGTATTCAGTTGTGCAATGCAGTATTGTGATGCGGGACCTGGGCGTACCGGCCGATTCCAGGACCGACAACGCATCTTCGACTTCTCCAAGTGTGGCCATGCCGGTGGAAAGCAGCACCTGCTCCCCAAAAGACCCGATCTGTTTCAGAAAAGGGAGATTGGTGATCTCTCCGGAGGGAATCTTCCACCGGGATATACCAAGCTCGCGCAAAAAATGAAGACTTTCTAGGTCGAAAGCCGTAGAGAGGAATTCAATTCCCTGATCGGCACAGTGCTTCTGGAGTTGAATATGCGCATTCCTACTCAGCTCAAGTTTTTTGATCATCTCAAACTGGGTTTCTTCGCTGCCTGTGGTTTTCTTTTGGTATTCAGCCTTTTGAGCGGAAGTTCTTACGAGCCTCTCGGCAACAAAGGTTTGGAATTTCACCGCATCGGCGCCGGCCTTTTTTGCAGCATCAACAAGCCGCCTAGCCAAATCAATGTCACCGTTGTGATTGACCCCGGCCTCTGCGATAATAAATGTTTGTTTCATTTCACTTTCCTGGCAGGACACCCAACATAAATGCCTGGATCAGTCAGATCAGAAACGACGGAAGCTCCGGCTCCGATTACAATATCGTTTCCGACCTTAATTCCGTTTTTAAGTACAGCTCCGCTTCCGATAAGGCATCCGCTTCCGATAAGGCATCCGCCGTTTACGATGGCGCCTGTCGAGATGTGCGTGTGCGACTCTATAGTGGAATCGTGCTCGATAATCGCTCCGCTGTTTATGATACAGTTGTTGCCGACCGATGCGCCTGCGTTCACAAAGGACCGATGCATTGCAATGGTGCCGGCGCCCAGCTCAGCATGGCATGAGACGAGGGCGGTCTGCGCAATGACGGTGGGGAGGGAAAATCCTGCATCGACAGCGGCCTGGTAAAGTCGCCTTCGAACGGCTGCCGACTTCAGCTGCCCAACGGTGACCAGCGCATTGCCGGAGCGCCCTGTCAAGGACGGCAAATCCTCATCCGATCCAATTATTCCGTATCCAAACACGTTTCCGCCGACTTGCTCGGGAGTATCGACTATTCCGATAATTTCCCACTGCCCTGACGACTCCAGCACTTCAATACAAGATGTACAGTGTCCACCGCCGCCGATGAGTATGATCGGTTGCGCCGTCATAGCCGTACGCTGCTTGGAATGTTCACCACCCTATCTTCCAACCACTCGGCGTTCGGCAATATCGTCCGCTGACAGGCGGCATAGGGCGGCAGTTTGTTCATCAAGGTCCAAATGGGACGGGTCTGGACTCCATGGTCATTGGAATACTCAAGGAAGGCATCGCGTTCTGCTCTATCCTGTAGTATTATTGCGTTGAGCCAGTAATTTGACCTTCCCCCATCCGGTTCGGTAAAGAAATCAATCCCGACGGTTTCAAAAAAAGTCTTGTAAAGAGCCGCCGTTTCGCGCTTATTGGAGAGTATCGCATCAAAACATTCCATTTGGGCGCAGCCAAGAGCGGCGTTCACATTCGGCAGGCGAAGGTTGTATCCAACCTCATCATGGAAGAACTCCCACCGGTGTTTCCGTTTCGCTGTCGTGCTCAGGTGTCGAGCCCGTTCTGCCAAGGCCTCATCATCGGTGATGATCATACCTCCGCCGCCGGTCGTCACCGGTTTATTGCCATTGAAGGAAATAACCGCGGCTCTCCCGTAACGCCCCGTATGCTTTGCCTTGTAAAGACTGCCGAGGGATTCGGCGGCATCCTCGATAAGCTGGACACGAAATTCCTCGCAGATTGAAGCTATCTCATCGATCTTTGCCGGATGGCCGAACGTGTGCATAGGCATTACGGCAGCGATGCGGCGTCCTGATTTTTTATTCCTGAGAAAATTGCCTTGCAGTTCGGCATTCTCGTGCAGATAGGCACTAAGACTTTCGGGACTCATGCCCATGGTCTCTTTGTCTACATCCACAAAAATCGGTTCTGCCCCTGCATGGCGTATACCGGCGGCAGTCGCGGCGAATGTCAGAGCTTGCGTTATCACTTCATCGCCGGGATCCACACCGGCGGACAAAAGGGCCATATGTATCGCGGCCGTGCCGTTCACCATTGCAATGGCGTTTCCGGCACCGGTAAGCCGCTTGATGTGCTCTTCGAAATCGGTTACGAATTTGCCGACGTACGATACATAGGTTGTATCGATACAGTCGCCTAAGTATTTCTTTTCGTTTCCTTGGAACCGCGGCGCATGGAGCGGAACCGGATTCTCGTTCGGGTAAAGAGTCCTAATGAAATCCAAGGCAGTTGACATTTTTTCTACAGTCATGGTGTTTTCCTGCTACGTTACTATTTCAACGGGATTGAATGCTTGGCTTTTCTTTGCCTCAGGTCATCCTGCCGAGGATCAGCGCACTCGATGAAGCATACCATGCCCCCGGGGGAGCCGCGCGATCGCCGGACGCAGTCCGGAAGCGCGCGGCAGGGGGCGCGCCTGATGAGATTCTACCGCCCGCCCCTGCCTTGGCGCCCCCTGGCTTTTTACAGCTTCAAGCACTCTCGAAAAATGTAAGTCCGCCCCGTCGGATGTGATCCCGTAAGGATGCATTGTCGATATCTACATGCTCCGCATTGGAGTTATTTGTATTAGAGGGGTTTCCCCACCGGATCGCTGGTGGCCTTGGTCCTGAGCTCGGCCGGCGCTATGTCACAATTCGGTGTAAAAACGGTAATTGCTGCCCCCGGAGAACCGCACCTGATGAAGGGCCGGCACGATGATAGCTCCAATACGTCAACCGGAATATCGCTCCCTTCAACGATCGCCATAGCGGCCATAAGGTCTCCGCCGTCCATGGCCAGGTCGATATCGCTACTCTTCCGGTAGCCGCGCCAAAGTTCCCAGGTGGAGCCGAAACCGCCCCCCCCGCTTGGTGCCCGGAATTTCTTCCAGAAGGCGCCGCGCCGGCCTGCGGCCCTCCGCCTGGGCAGAAGCGCGCCTTGCATCGAGCAGGGCCTGCTCCCGCTTATTCCGGAGCGCCATGTTCCTTGCAGCCGCTTTCGGATCCACCATAGCAACCTCTTGTCCGCCGGGCGCGGCAAGCCCTACGCCGTTTCCCCGTCCAGCTCTGCGACCAAGCCCTGAAGGAAGGAGAGGAAGCGCTCGTGGTAGGGAAGAAAATCCTGGGCCAGGTTCCGGGCCGCTTGATCGGCAAAATCCAGGCCGAACAGCGCAGGCCTGACTCCATCGATATCCAAGGTCATGCGCTCCAAGAGCCCCTTATGCCAGGTCAGGTCGGAGATATTGTTCTCGAAGAATTTCGCGATCCGGAAAAAATAACCCTCGAAGGCATTGTAGAGGTTATGCAGCGTATACCCCAAGGCCGCGTAAGCGAACTCGTCATGGTCATTGCCCACCGCGATGCGCCCGCTCATGGTCGCATTCTTCTTCCCGTTGAGCACGAAAAAATCGTAGTCCTGCTTAAGTTCGGCGATTAGGTATTGAATAAAGCCGTTTTGGGGGACCATGGACCAGAGCTTGCCCCAATCGCCCCCGCGTATGGCCAAATCTAGATCGGAATCCAACCTCGCCTGTTCACGGCGCCACTCTGCGGCGGCGATGTTTTTCCGTTGCCGTTCGTATAGCCTTTTGGCTTCCCTGGTCATACGTTGCACCTCAAGGTCTGGTACAGCTTCCGGCATTCCGCGCCCTGCGCGCCCGCTCCGCCGTCTTGTCCATGCGCCTTGGGCAGCCTATTGGCCTCGTTCCTGGACCAGACGGAGCGTTTTCCACGGACTTTCTGCTTTCCATCAGCTCCGGCTGCTTCTGAACCTCATCTAGGACCGCTTTAGGATAGAAGTCCTTCCATTGGACCGCCGTCAACTGTCCATACTTTGGCGTAAAAACGGGATTTCAATTCCTGTTTTTGGCGTAAAATCGGGAATAGTTTGTGCCTCCGGGGGCCTGCGGTCAGCCCCTGGTGTGGCACCCCCTGGCTTTCTCCGGCTTCATGCCCTCTAAAATAATGCAAGTCCGACCGATCGTACGGATCAAATCAGTCAAGAGCCAATACAACGCGTATCCTATCTGAAATAGAAACTTGGTCTGGTTTTGATAAGGATCCAAGCTTTTTAACAACAATCTCTCCTGTAATCGTTGCGAATTTAGCCCGAAATCTGGTTGGCAACGGAAGCCCTGCCTGCTGATAATCCTTCAACCTGTGATCACCCAATTTCTGAGGTCCATCCAGACGGAAATGGAACAAGGATTACATCCCAAGGCTTATAGGGCATCATAGACCGAATCCGCTTCGTTGTCCCATTCATCGAAAACGGCTTCCGATAGTTTCATGGAGGCCAGGCTTTCATTGCATTCTTCATCAGGGATCAGCGTGATGATTACTCGAGCATGATTGATGCCTTTCGGTTTTTCAGACAGCTTTATTACGCTGTCATCGTATGTTCCAAGGTAGGAAACGAGCATTAATTACTCCTTTTGGAAGCGCTGATGATATTCTTTGCTCCCGGGGAGCCGCGCGATCGCCGGACGCAGTCCGGAAGCGCGCGGCAGGGGGCGCGCC
>CAYUPG010000008.1:10972-28016 GCA_964446515.1 uncultured Treponema sp. | reverse complement strand
CCAGGCGCTCCGCTAGGCCCCGCGTCCGCTGCGCGGTCGTTGTCCGCTACGCGGCCGTTGTCCGCTGCGCGGTCGTTGTCCGCTGCGCGGCCGTCGTCCTGGCGCTCGCCCTGGGCAGCGCCGCCTGCGGCTTCGTGGACCTCAGGCCCGTATCCCTGTCCACCGTGCCGTCCGAGGCCTACGCGGTGCTGGGGGATGCCCGCAGTCCGGTGATACTCCGTTTCGGCACGGAGATGGTGCGGCACGAGGCGGAACGCGCCCTCCTTGTGTCTTCTCCCCGGGGCTCCGTGGAGGGAGATCTGGTGTGGAAGGGCAATGAGCTCCGCTTTCACCCCGTGGCGCCCTGGTCTTCCGGCGTGCCCTACCGTCTCTCCGTCTCGGCCTCCATCCGGGCCGCGGACGGGCGGGAGCTGCGGCCCTCGGTGGATATACCCTTCTTCGCCCTTTCGCGCTCCCCCGCGCCCATAGTGAGCGCGGTCCATCCGCCGGACGGAGCCTCCGTAGGAACCGAAGAGGCTGAGGGCGGCTTCTTGCGCCTGTCCTTCTCCCGCCCCATGGACCGCCGCTCCGTGGAGGATGCCCTTTCCGTAGACGGCGTCTCCGCTCCGGAGTTGCTCTGGGACGACGACCTGACGCTCCGCCTTATTCCGCGCAAGCCCCTCCTTCCCTGGACGGTCTACCGCTGGCGCCTGGGCGAGAAGGCCCGGAGCGCCGACGGCGTACCCCTGGCCCGCGGCGAGTCCGGAAGCTTCTCCACGGATCTGGACCACATCCTTCCCGCGGTGCTGTCCACCTTTACGGCCCTGCGGTCCGGCCCCTCCTGGGTGGATTCCGGCTTGCCCTTGGCCGCTCTGGACGTCTGGGGCGCCGTGGGCATACGCTTCTCAAAGCCCATGGACGGCTCCTCCCTGGAGCGGGCCCTGCGCCTGGATCCCTCGGTCTCAGGCAGGGTCGAAGCTTTCGCCGCGGATGCCTTCGTCTTTATTCCCGAACGGAACCTGGACGGGGGGACCGTCTACACCGCGATCGTCTCCGCCGACGCCGCGGATTTCCGGGGCCTGCGCCTGGGACGGGAATACCGCGAGAGCTTTGCCCCCGCCGTTCCGAACCTTGCGCTGACGGAACTCTGGGCGGATGGAGACGCCGCCGCCCTCCCGGCCGGTCCCTACGCCGTGCTCCCCGCGGAGCCGGACGGCCTTTTGGCCCTGAACCTCCGCTTTTCCCACCCCTTCTCGGGCGCTGCGAGGGCGTCGGCGCCGAGTCGAGTGTCCCTGGACCCATACTTCCCCGGCACCCTGTCGGCGGTATCCCTGAGGAGCGCTCGGTGGATCTCCGCGGATACCCTGCGGATGGAGTGGGTGGGCCTTGAGCGGAGCGGGGCGGGGGTGGTCCGCTACTACCGGCTCTCCATACCCGGCGGCCGCGGGGGCGTGGAGAACGGAGCGGGGCTGTTGATGTCGGGCGACTATGCCCTGTACCTGGAGACCCTGCCGTGAGGCGGGCGGCCCTGCTTTCCGCGGCCCTGTGTCTCCTGGCCGCTTCCTGCGATATACTCCGGGAAGCCCCCTTCCTGGTGGACGCATGGAGCCCCGGCGAGGGGTACCATGCCCCCGATTCCCTCGGCGAAGTCCGCGTGCGCTTCTCCTGCACCCCCGATAGGCCCAAGGCGGAACGAGCGTTTTCCCTGACCGAGGACGGCGCATCCCTCGGAGGCTCCTTCTCCTGGGAGGGGCGCACCCTCATCTTTAGGCCCCATGTGCCCTACGCGCCGGGGCGTGACTACCGCCTTACGGTGGGCACCGAGGCGCAGGACAAGTCCGGCCTTTCCTTGGAGGTCCCCTTCGAGGGCCGCTTCACCACCCGGCCGGCCGGGGAACGGCCGACCGTGACGGCCTGCTCCCCGGAGGACGGAGCGGTGGTGGACGACCCGGACCACGAGGTCTCCCTTGCCTTTTCCAATCCCGTGAGCCCAGCCGCCTGCAGGGACTACCTGGCCTTTTCCCCATCCCGGCAAGGAATATGGCGCACCGTGGACGAGGGGCGGCGGGCGGTCTTCGTCCCCGCCGAGCGGCTTCAGTTCGGGACGAGGTATATCCTGACCATACCCGCGGCTTTTCCGGATATACACGGGCGCACCATCGGGACGGAGCGGCGCATAGCATTCACGGCGGGATCGGACCGCACGCCGCCGGAGCTGCTGGGCGCCTACGGGATCGACGGGAATGGAGTCCAGGTCTTGACACTGGACCCCGCCGCGGCGACCTCCGCCTGGGAACGCCCCTACCGGCTCAGGCTCGATTTTTCGGAACCCGTGGATATGGCGAGCCTCAGGAGCCGCCTGAGCGTCGAGCCATCCGCAACGCTGCACTACGAGGCCCTCTACGGCCTTTCCGATTCGGTGACCGTCTCCCTGCCCGAGACGCCGCCCTATGGAGCCTACTTCACCTTCGTGCTCAAGGAGGGAGCGGAGGACGCCTTCGGCAACGCCGACCGCTCATCCCATCGCTTCTTCGTGCGCTTCGACGGTCCCCGTTCGGCCCCTCCGGCCTTGGCGGGCATACGGCTCCCCCTGGCTCCCCAGGCCGCGGACCCCTCGGATCGGGAACCCAGGGCCTACGGCGCGGAAGAACCCTTCGAGGATCTTCCCTTGGCTGCGGGGGCGGAACGCTATCCCTTCGACGTGCCGGTGGAGACCTGGATAGAGCTGTATTTCCATACCGCCCTGGGTGCGGAGGTGGATCCCTTCTCCCTCATGGGTCTGTTCCGCCTTGAGGCGACCAACGGCGCCCTTTCCTTTTCCCCCCTCAGGGTGCTCTCCGCGGACTTCTCCCTGCCGGCGCCCCACGCCCCCTGGGCTTCCCTGCAGCGCCTGGAGCTGCGGGGAAGGCTCACCAATCGGACCGATTCGGGCATCGTGACCATAGCGATAGGATCGGGATTGACCGACACCGCGGGCAACCGCGCGGAGGAAGCGATGCGGCTTCCCCTGCTGAAGTAGGACGGACCCATGCGCGGCATGATCGAAGGGTGCGTCGGACGTCCGGTGGCGGTGGTCATGGCCCTCTCGGCCCTGCTTCTGGCCGCTCTGCGCTCCGCCGCCGAGCTGCCGGTGGAGAAGCTGCCCGATCTTTCCGTACCCCGGGTGGCGGTGGAATGCTCCTACCCGGGACTTTCGGCGGAGGACATACGGTCGGTGCTCACCCTGCCCGTGGAGGATGCCCTGTCCTCCGTCAGGGGCCTTGAGCGCCTGCGGAGCGTTTCCCGCCCCTCCTCCGCGGTGATAGTCCTGGACTTCGCCTGGGGCACCGACCCCTCCGCCGCGTCGGTCCTGGTCAGGGAGGCCATAGACTCGGTCTATACCCGCCTTCCCGAGGGGGCGGAAAAGCCCATAGTCCTGCCCGGAGAGGGGGAGGGGGAGCCCTTGGCGGTGGTGGGCGTTCGGTCCCGTTCCGGCGATGCCGCATCCGCCAGGGTGCTTGCGGAATACGAGCTGCGCTCGCGCTTCCGCAGGATAGACGGGGTAGCCGCGGTGGTGCTCTCCGGGGGCGTCGAGCGGGAGGCGGCGCTGCTCGTGGACCCCCGGCGCGTCCATGCCCGGGGCCTCGGCCCCTTGGAGCTGGCCAGAACCATAGCCTCCGAATGGGTCAACGTGCCTGCGGGCAACGCCCGCGAGGGGGATATGGAGTTGGTGGTGGTGGCCGCCGGCAGGCCCGAATCGGTGGAGGCCCTTTCCCGTTCCGTACTGCCCGCCCCCGGGGGACCCTTCGTCCCCGGCGAGGATGGGGAGCTGATTCTGCGGAACGCCAAGCGGAGGAGCGT
Source organism: uncultured Treponema sp. (assembly GCA_964446515.1). Taxonomy (GTDB): domain Bacteria; phylum Spirochaetota; class Spirochaetia; order Treponematales; family Breznakiellaceae; genus CAYUPG01. The sequence goes on along the minus strand of CAYUPG010000008.1, from coordinate 24,197 downwards.
CTTTGTGGCCGACGGGGAGGCCGTCACGGCGCTGGAGCTGTTCCGCAAGCCCGGTTCGGACCCCCTGGCCCTTTCCCGGTCCATAGATTCGGTCCTGGCGGGAGCGGTCTCCGACTTTTCCCGGGATTTCGAGCTGACGCTCCTCTACGACGGATCGGCGGAGATACGCTCGGGCTTGGGAGACCTGGCGCGGTCCGCCCTGCTCGCTGCGGCGGCGGTGGTCCTGACCCTGGCGGTCTTTATCCGGAGCTTCCGGGGAAGCCTCCTGGCGGCCCTCTCCATACCCGTCTCAGCGGCCGCCGCCCTCTGCGCCCTGGCCCTGGGCGGACGATCCCTCAACGCCATGAGCCTCGGGGGACTCGCCCTGGGTGTCGGCCTGGTGTCGGATACCGCCGTGGTGGTCCTGGATACCCTGGTCCGGCGTTTCGGCGGCGGAAGGACGCGGCCGGCGCCGACTGATATGGCCGCGGCGGCGGCGACTCTTTCGGCCTCAAGCTTTGGGAGCACCGCCACCACCGCGGTGGTCTTTCTTCCGGTGGTCTTTCTGCCCGGCCCCTTGGGAGCCCTCTACGGAGACCTGTCCCTGTCCCTGGTGAGCTCCATCGCCGCCTCCTGGCTCTATTCCCAGCTCGCCCTTCCGGCCCTCTACCGACTGACCCTTCCGTCGAAGCGTTCCTCCCGGTCCGGAGTCCGGCGCTTCTTCCTGGAAGCCCGCTACCGCCGCCTCCTGCGCGCCTGCTTCCGCAATCCCCTTGCGCCCATCGCGGTCTCGGCAGTCCTGACCCTCCTCGGCGCCGCGGCACTCCTCACGGCTCCCCTCCGCTTCGTCCCCCCGGAGGACGCGGCGGAGCTTGCGATCGCCGTGGATTTTCCCTCCGGAACGGACCTGGACGCCCTGGAACGGGAGGGCCGGCGACTGAGCCGCTTGGCGGCGGAACAGGACGGCGTGGCCGCGGTCTTCGGCCGCGCCGGGGCGGAGGCGGAGGACCTGCTCAGACGGTCCTCCCTGGACTACCGCAGGGAACGGCTCCTGCTCCGCTGCATCCTTGCAAAAGGGGCTGATCCGGAGACGGTCCTCTCCGCCCTGCGGAATACCCTGGGAGCCGGGATCCTCCTATCCCTCCCCCAGGACCGCTTGGAGCGCCTGCTGGGCCTGTCTTCCGCCCATACCCTGGTAGCCCGCGGGTCGGGCCTTGAGGAGGCTGAAGAGCGGTGGTCCCGGGCCGCGGCGCTGCTGCGGACGGGCGGAGGGGCGGCCGCGGTGACCCGTCTCCCCGCGGGGGAGCGGACCGAACTGCGCTTGACCCCCCGGCGCGAGGCGGCCGCGGCGACGGGCATTTCCACCGCCGCGATGGCCGAGTCCCTGCGGACCGCCACGGAAGGACAGGTGGCCGCCCGGTTGGAGCTGGAGGGCAGGCCGCTGGACGTGCGCGTCGCCGGAACGGCGCCCCCCGCCGCGCTCCGTTCCGAGGACTACATCGCCTCCCATCCCCTGCAGGCGTCCTCTTCGGCGCCGGTCTTTCTCGGCTCCGTCGCGGCGGTGGAGCGGAGGACCGCCCGGGCGGCCCTGGCCCGTTTGGACCGTTCCGACGCCGTCTATCTGGAGGTCCGTCCCGGGGCGGGAAAGGGACGGGAGCTTTCCGCCGCCCTCGACTCGGCGGCGAAGACCGTGCCGGGCATAGGCCGGGCGGACGAATCGGTGTTCAGGCGCTACGGCTCTTCCCTGACCCTTACGGTCGTCCTGGTGCTCATACTCCTCTACCTTACCCTGGGCGCCCAGTTCGAGTCCTTTTCCTTGCCCCTGCTGCTCATGGCCTGCATACCCCTGGCCCTATCCGGCTCCGGTCCTGCCATACGGGCCGCCTCGGGGGGACTGGACTCCGGTTCGGTCATCGGCCTTGTGGTCCTCTTCGGCCTGGCGGTGAACAACGGCATAGTCCTCTACGAGATCAGCAGGGACGGAAGGGCCGGCGGGCTCGGCGCCGTCGCCGCCGCCTACCGGGGGGCTTCCGACCGCCTGCGGCCGGTGCTTGCCACCGCCTGCACCACCGTCTTCGCCCTTATACCTGTGGTCTTCGCGCCCCTGGGAGCGGGCCAGCGCTCCATGGCCGCCGCCATGCTGGGAGGCGTCGCCGCCTCGACGCTGCTTGCCCTCTTCGTTCTTCCTCCCATTTTCGCCCGCTTCCTTAGGGGGCGGCGATGAGCGGCCGCTCCTGGCTGGAGAGGCCCGTGGCGGCCCTCTGTCTTCTTCTGGCCCTTTCGGCCCTGGCCGCGGCGCTCCTCTCCTCCGATAGGTCGGGAAAGAAGCGTTCGATAGGGGGACCCTCCTACGCCGTGACGATACGGCACTACGGGGTGGAGGGCCGGGAAATGGAGCGGGCCGTCGGCATACCCCTGGAAGACGCGCTCTACGGCATACGGGGCGTCTCAAGCGTGTCCATGGTCAGCGAGAACGGCAAGGTCAGGGCCCTCGTCCGGTTCAGGGCTCCGACCGCGGGGGCCTACGAGGCGGTCCGGGACGCGGCGGAACGGGTGTACGGGACCCTGCCCCGGTCGGTCCAGCGTCCCGAATTCTCCTCCTCCGACGATTCCCGCATACCCCTCTGGTCCGCCGCGGTGTTCGCCCGCGCCGGAACTCAGGAAGGCGAGTCCGCGGGACTCCTCTTGGAGCGGCGGGTGAAGCCCGCGCTGGAACGGATAGACGGGGCGGGGGAGGTGGAAATTTCGGGAACGGGCCTTGTGGAAATCACCGTGGCCCTGGATGGGGAGGCCGCCGCCGCCCGCTCCCTGGATGCCGCGTCGGTGGCCGCCGCCCTGGCCTCCGACGACCTCCTGCTGCCCGGCGGCGCGCTCCGCGAAGGCGAAGGGGAGCTCCTGATAAGCGTCGACGGCCGCTACGCCGACCTGCGCGATCTGGCCGCCGCCCGCATACCCCTGCGCTCAGGCGGCTCGGCGTCTCTTTCGGACGTCGCGGCGCTCTCGGAGGGGGAGCGGGAGCCCGACATACGTGCCCGCCTGGACGGCAATCCGGCGGCGGTGGTTTCCGTCATGGGCGCCTCCGGCGCGGATATGCGCGCCCTCTCCGATGCCATACGAAGGGAGTTGGACGCCCTCTCCCATCTGCCCCTGGAATTCCTGGTCCTATCGGACCGGGGGGCCGAAGAGGCGGCGGCGGCAAATTCGGTATTTTCGGCGGCCCTTCAGGGCGCCTTGGCGGTGGCCCTGGTGGGCGCCCTCCTCTCCTACCGGGCCGGAGCCGGCTCCAGGCGGCGCCGCCTGACGTCGGCCCTGGTCGGCGCAGCCGCCGTCCCCTGCATAGCCCTGCTGTCCGCCGCCCTCCTGGCGGCCTCCGGCTTCCCGATCGACCGCATGGTGCTGGCTGGCCTTGCCGCGGGCCTGGGCGCCGCAGTGGACGCCGCCATACTCGGCACGGAACGCCTCTTGCCCTGCCGGACTGCCGCCCAGGCCCGCGCCGCCCTGGCGTCCCTCGCGCCCTCCCTCCTCTCCGGCACCGCCACCACGGTGGTGGTCCTCTTGCCCCTGGCCGCCCTGGACGGCCTCTCCGGTTCGGTCAACTCCGTCGCCTCGGCGGTGGGGGCCTGTTCCGTCGTCTCCCTCTTCGCCGCCCTCGTCCTGCTGCCCCCCCTGCTCCTGTCCGGCGCCGCCGCGGGCGCCGCGTCTCCAAGCCGCCCGAAGCGGAGCCGGCGGCGGCGGCGCCTTGAGGCCCTCGCCCGGCTCACGGCCCTACCCTGCGCCGCGGGCGTGCGCCGTCCTTGGATCTTTCCCCTTTCGGCCTTCCTCCTTTCCTTCGCGGGCATCCTTGCCCTGCTTGCCGCGGGGGCGGACGTCTCGACCCTATCCTCGGAGGATACGGTCTACGCCCAGGCGGAATTCCCCGGGGGACTCCGCTCGGAGGCGGTGGACGCGGCCCTGGCGGAGTACGCTGCCGCCCTACGCCGCATGGAGGGCATACGGGGCGTGCAGACCGGCGCCCGAGTGGGTTCGGGCTCCATCCTCATATCCTTCGCCCCTAAGCGTCTGAGCGCGCCGGAGGTCGCCGCCGCGGCCCGGAACCAGAAAATTCCCGGGGCCTTCGTCTACCTGAGCGAAGCTCCCGGACGGGAGCGTGTGTGGACCATCACCGTGGCGGGGGAGGACGACCGCCTCTGCCGGACCCTGGCGGAGGAGCTGGCGGGGCGCGCAGCGGACAACAGGAGGGTCCGGGAGGCGGTGCTCCATTTCAAGGACGGGAGCGAGCGGCTGCTGTTGAAAAGCGACCGGGAAAAGTCCGCCCAGGTCGGTCATCTCTTCTCCCGGTCCGCCGATCTGCTGCGCAGGGCGGTGCACGGCCCCCCCGCCTACAAGCGGCTCTCCTCCCGGGGCGAAACGGACGTGCGGATACGGGGCCTGCGGAAAGCCGTCTCCGGTCCCCGGGAGCTCCGTTCCTTCCCGCTTCCCGTCGCCGAGGGCACGGTGCGCGCCGATGCCGTGATGAACTTCTCCGCCGAGCGGGAAATTTCCGGCCTCAGGCGGGAAGACCGCCGCCGGGTGGCCTCCTTCTCGGTCCGCACGGCGCCCCTCGATCCCCGGCGACTGCGGGACGAGCTCATGCCCGCCCTCACGGCGAAGCTGCCGCAGGGCTATTCGGTGGAATTCGACCGGGAAGCCCTGCGCCGGGCGGAGGCCCTCTCCGGCATAGCGCTGCGCTTCCTCCTGGCCGTCCTCCTGTGCTACATGGCCGTCGCCGCGGCGTCCGAATCCTTCACCATTCCCCTGGCGGTCCTCTCCGTGCTCCCCCCCTCCCTGGCCGTTCCGGCCCTCTTCGTGACTGCTGCGGGCTATCCCGTGGACGCATCCCTGGCCTGCGCCTTCGTCGCCGTGGCGGGCATGGCGGTTAACGCCTCGGTTCTTACGGCGGAGGAACTCAGGCGGGCCCTGTTCCGTGCATCCGTGGCCGGTTTCCCCACACTCTACCGCGCCCTGCGTCGGCGGCTCGGAGCCCTCTTCGCCACCAGCGCCACCACCGTGGCCGGCGCCCTCCCGTTCCTGGCCCTCGGCGGCGCCGCCAACGCCGTGGTCCGCTCTCTGGCCCTGGTGACCGCCCTGGGGGTCGGCGCGTCCTTCTTCTGCTCCCTCACCCTGCTGCCCTCCCTGGCTGTGCTCCAACCCTCCCTCTTCCGAACCTTCTCCGGTTCCGCCTGCGCGGGATCCGAAACCACCGATGAAGGAAAGAAACCATGAACTCAAAACATGCCGTTCTCCTCTGCGTCCTCATCCTTGCCCTGCCGCCCGCCCTCCAGGCCCAGCGGAAACCCGATGTCCGCGGCTTCGACGGAGCCGCCTTCGAACACTCCTTTTCCAGGGCGGATAGGGAACTTTCGGCGGATACGTGGATGGAAGAGGCCCGCAGGGGCCTCGGCGCCGCCCGGGTCGCCTGGGAACGCATGGCGACCGCCCTGTACGGCGACGCGGCGGAGCTGAGCGCCGCGTCGGAGCAGGTGGGACGCTGGACCGAGGAAGAGCTGGAGCTGCGCTTCGCCGCCTGGCTACAGGCCAGGTTCTTCGCCCCCGGAACGGCCTTCCTGTTCGCCCCCGTCGCCGCCCAGGTGGACGCGGCCAACCGGGCCTACCTGTACAAAACCGACGCTTCAGGGCGCATGCTCTACGACGAAGCCGGCGCGGATCCCCTGGTGGTGCGCCCGGAGGACGGCGGCCTGGCGAATTTGGAAGCGGACCGGGAAACGTGGCGCCGAGGTGCGGACGGCCTGGCCGACGCCCTCGTCTCCGACTACCGCGCTTCCCTCGCCTCCGCCTTTCCGGAACTTTTAGCCTATATCTCCGAAGAACGGCGGGAATCCTTCTCGACTCTGCTGTCCTCCGCCGCCGCGGCGGCGGCCGAACGGGGTCGGCGGGAGCTTGACGCCCTGATACGCCGGGAAGAGCGCCTGTTCATCGCCCGCCGCACCGGCGACGTGTGGAGTCTCCGCAAGAAGAGTGAGAGCGAAGCCGCCGCCGCCATAGCCGCCGCTCTCGTGCGTGACACCCAAGCCGCCTGCGACCAGGGCATCGCCTCCCTGCAGACGCGGATCGAGGCCGCCGCCGGAGGCGCGGGGGACCTGGCCCTGGCGGGTTCCCAATGGCTGGAGGCCTACCGCGAGCAGTTCCAGCGGGGCCTGGACGCCTGGACCAAGGCGGAAGAGCGCTTCATGCTCAGGCGCATAGAGTGGGAGCGGGAAGCCGGAAAGGCCTTCGCCTCAGGGGAGGAGGCCTGGGCCTCCGCCTTCGCGAAGCTGGAAGCCGAACGCAGGGTCTGGGAAACGAAGGCCAAGGCCCTCTTCGAGCAGGGCGAGGAAATCTTCCGCCGCGCCTCCGAGACCCTGGAGCTGGCCATCGCCGAAGCCAAGGCCGAGTTCCAGAGGGACGCGGACCTGCGCGCCCAGGCCGGCGCCGACCGCGCCCGCGCCTGGGTGGACTCCTACCTCACCTGCGGCTCCGTGGTGGTGGGCGCCCGGGAAAGCGTGAACTACTGGCTCTCCAAACTCGCCCCCCCGGGCACAACGGCCCCCGAGTTCGGCTCCGAGGGCCTGGACGAGTGGATAGACGGCAGGCGTCGGGAAAAATGGGCCGAAGCGCGGGAAGTCTACGGCAAGCGCGGGGATTTCCTCGCCGATACGGCGGCCCTGGCGGAACTCAAGAAGAGGGCTCTCTGGACCAGGGAAGAGGCGGAGCAAGCATATGATCGGGCCCTTTACGAGCGAAATCAGGCGAAGAAGAAATACCAGAATACGTGGTGGGCGGCCGCGAAGCCTGCGTTGAAGGCCGCCTGGGACGCCGCGGAAGCACACTTGGCTTCCATGCTGCCCTTCGTGACTTCCTATGAGAGCGCCCACGCGTCGGCCGTCGCAGCCTGGGAAGCCGCCGAGGAGGCCTATCCGCGCAACCACGCCCTCTGGTTCGACCTGGAGGCCGCTTCCCGGACGAGCCTTTCGGAGGATGAGTCCGCCCTGATGGCCGGCCGCATCCTGGCCGCCCTGGGAAATTCCTTCGACCAGGAGCCCCTGGCCGCGGCCAGGGAGGCCAAGCGCTGGATGGCCCTCCACGGGGACTACATAGTTAAGGCCCTGCAGGCGCGGGATGCCCTGGCGGAGGACTTCGCCCTGGCCATAGGTTCCGGCGCCCTTGCCGACGCCCTTGATCCCGCCGCCTCGGGCGAGGACTTCCATCTGGACGAATACCAGATAGAACTCCTGAGGGCCAAGGCCGTTGCGGGCTATTGGAGCCGCCGCGTGGAGATAGCCGAGGCGGTGGACGCCTATGCCCGGGACCTCACCGCGGGTCGGGTGACCGACGCGGAGAGCGTGGAGGCCTGGAAACGGGCCAAGACTGCCTACGACGGAGCCCTGGCAGCCTACGCGGAAGCTCAGAGGGCCCTGAGCGACGCGGGAAACGAAGTCGCGGCGGTCAGGAACTCCGTGGCCCAGGCCGCCGCGGCCCTCTCGGAAGCGGACCGCCGGCTCGAGGCCCTCAATGCCGATTACGCATTGAAGATGGCCTCCTACATGACCAAGAACAACGATTTCATCCTTGCCGCCCTGGTCGACCGCTACCGCGAACTGCTGGAGCTCCGACGCCTGTCCTACGACGAGGAGGGGGCCGAGGCCCGAATCCGGTATCTCGAGAAGGCGAGGGAACTGGGTCTTGCGAGGGAACTGCAGGAAGCGGGTCTAGAGCTCCAGGACCTTGTCCGCGGAGCAGGGGGAGAACCCTCCCTCGACACCCTTCGGCGGCGCTTCGACCGCCTCGTAGTTCCCTCTTCGGCGGAGGATGCCGTCGCTCCCGAGGCCTTCGGACTTATCGAGGGGGATGAGTCCTACGGCATCTTCCTGACTCTGGCCGCCGACCGGAATAGGCTGCTCGATGCGGCGGCGGATGCCGAAGAACGGAGCCGGATACGGGAGACCTACGGAGCCCTCCTGCTGCTGGCGGTCCGGGACGAAAAAAGAAGGGCCGAGACGGAGCTCCTGTTGCGGATGGATGCCCTATCCCTTCTTGCGGCTTCTTCTTCGGAAAGCTGGTACGCCGAGCGCTCGGCTTCCCCCCTGGAGGAAGAGGATCGTCTGCGCATCGCGTTCCAGGGCTGGGCCGCCTATCTCGAAGATAGGGCCAGGCACGAACGCATAGCGGCTTCCGCCGATTGGGAACGCCTAAAGGCCGAAGCTCGAACCTTGCCGGCAGATGGGGACGCCGAGGTCTCCCCGGAGGCATCCTTGCTCGCCGCCTTCCTCCGCATGGGCGGAAGGGCGGAGGAGTCGATTTTGGGCCGCCTCTTTTCCTCTGAAAAGAACGCCGCGGCGGCTCGGACCCTGGGGATGGCTTCAGCATACCGTCGCACGGCCTCAGCGGCCCTGGGCGTCGAACGCCGAAGCGCCTCCCTCGCATCCCTCTCCGCGGTCTTTTTCGGTTTGGGCCTGGAAGTTCCTCCCGGCTCTCTGCCTTCCATGCGGCTTTTGGCGGATGTCTTGTATTCCCAAGACGAGGGGGTGGAATCTTCCTTGCCCCGTTTCCTCGTCGATCTGGACGCCGCCCTTGCTTCCGCTCCCTCTTGGATTCAAGATGTCCTTGAAGGATGGAAAGGAGCTCTACTTTCTTATACCGCGGCCCGGAGTTTCCATGCCCGCCGTCCTCCCGTCGAACCCCTTTCGGCCCAGGACGAGATTCTCGCCGCCCTCCGCTCCCGATGGGAAGCCGCCCAGGGAGCTTACGGCGCCATCCTCTCCGAGCCCCAGGCCCCACTATCCCTGGTGCTCGCGCTTCAGGGGATCTCGGATTTCCCCGAATCCCTGCCCCGGTCCTTGGTCGAGTCTGAAGTCGTCCGACGCATAGCCTTCTCTCTCCTTGCGGCCTACGGGCCCCAGGAGTTGACCGATGAGACGGCGGCCCGCGAAGGGCTCTCCGCTGATGCCCGTTCGGCCCACGGCTATGCCCCGCAGGATCTCCTGGATAGGGCTGTGGATACGGCTTTGGAGGAATTGCGGCTCAGGGCGGCACTTTCGGTCCCTTCCGACCCCGACCACCTGACCGGCCCTGCCCGGACCCTGCGGCTGTACGAGCTTTTCGATGCCTTCGGCTCAGGCTCCAATCCGGGACCGGTGGACCTACAGCCCAGGACGATCCATTTCCTCAAGACCACCCTTTCGGCCGGCTTTTCCGCCGATACCACACGGGAGGAACTCATCGAGGCCCTGTTCGGCACGGGTGAAGCGGAAGAGTACCCCTGGATACGCTCCATCTACGATGCCCGGGGGGAGGATTTTGGTTCCACCCTTGAAGGACTGCTCGCGGACCTTCTGGAGAACGAAGAGCCCCTTCCGCTGAATTACATCCTGGAAGAATTGGACGCCCGTTTCCGCTCCGCCCTGGCGCCCCTGGCGGCCTATCGGGACACCCTTAGAAGCACCCTGGGCGGCGCAGCCCCCATGGCCGAACGCCTGTTTGCCCTGCATATCGCCTCCCGTGCGGCCGATGCGGCGTACCTTCGGGCGGTTCTGGATATCCTTGACCCGACCTGGCCGGGAAACGCGGAGGAGCTCTTCAATCTGACGAGGGAAGAGGGTTTCGACGCCCTAGGGGACGTGTTTCTTCGCCTGGAAGGATCAGGCCCCTATGCCGCGGACGCGGCCCTGTATCGGCTGAAGTCCATCTGCCTCACGGATTCAGGCGCCGCCTACGACGCGGAACGGGAACGTTTCATAGCGCTGAACGGGCCTGCCTCCGCCGCGCTCATCGCCGAGGCCGACCGGTTCCGCAGCCTCGTGAGGGATGCTTCTCTTTACGAGGGCCCCGATCTTTCCGGGCCCCTGCTCCAATGGGCCCTGGACCGGCATCCCGGAGATGCTGAAGCGGCTTACGCGCTCGCCCGGTATGTCCTTTCCGGCTGCGCCGATGATCCTCTCCTGATGCATCTGGGAAGGGGCCTGGGCGCGCCGCTGCCCGGGGATCCCGTGACGGAAGCCGCCGCCTGGGCCCTTGGGGAGGAATGCCGCAATTTAGAGTATCAGACGGCCGGCCTCGCATACCTCAGAAGCTACACCGCCCTCTATGAAGGCTTCGCGGCGCAGGAGACGGAGACCCATTGGCGCATGTACATGGATGCCGATCTCTTCTCCAAGGATAGGCGCGTGGTCGCCGCCGACCTTGAGCCTTTGGCCCCCCCCGGCGCACCGGAAGACGACGGCCAATTGGTCCGCGGGGCCGCCTCTTGGAGCGAAGGACTCGTGGCGGACGAGGCGGAAGCCGCGGAAAAGGAATCGGCGAATTTCGCCGCGGCCCTAGATCTTTGGACGGCCGCCGATCCCGAGGCGGAAGCCGACTCCCGCTCGGCCGAGTTCCGAAACTCCGTAGCCCTTTTCCTGAACGATCCCGCCGCCGCTTGGGACGGAAGCAGTATTCCAAACGTACCCGCGGCTCTGGTCGAAGCCCTGCGGTCCGAGGCCGCCCGGGAGGCGGATAGATCGACCCGGGAACAGTCCCTGCGCCGGGAACTTAAGCGTCTGGGCTCCGCCTATTGCGCCGCCCAGGACCAGAGCTCCCTGCAGACGGAATTGGATGCCCTGTCCGCCGCAATAACGGCCCAGCGGGCGGCGCACCTTTCCGCCGTCGATGCCTATGCGGAACAGGCCGATCTGTTCCGCGATGCCGGTGTTTCCTATGAAGCCGCGTATGCCGAGGCAAAGATCCGATATGCCGAGCTCGAAGCTGCCCGGTGCGCCTATGAGCAGGAGGACGCCATACGCCGCTGGGCTTCAAGTTCCTATCTGGAATCCTCCGGGGATTCGGTTCCTTCGGGCGATTATAGAAGCCCCGCGGCGGAATCGGCCTATTCCAAGGAACGCCTCTCCCGTTCGCGCGCCGCCTTGGACGCCCTGACGGACCTCTATTCCGGAAGCGTGGAGCGGCGCCCCTACGCGGACGCTGCTTACGCCGCCCTCTATGAACGATACAGGGAAAGCTTCGGCCTCATGATGCTCGCCGTCAAAGCCCGGGACGCCGTCGCCGGGTCCCTCCTATCGGAATACCGGAAAAACGGGACCCTTCATCAAACGTATTCTCAAGCGATGTTCGGCGGAACTTCCCGCTATGCGGCGCCCCTTTCCTACCCGGATGAGTATGCCGTGAACACCGATGCTCTGGGCTTCAAGGATATTCTCCGTGTTGCGGACGGACGGCTTTCCCTAGCCTATGACGGCAATTATTCCCTCGCGGCTGTCGATGAGGCGGGTATGGCGGCGCTGAAGTCCTATTTTGAAGACCCCGGCGTAGCGGGCTCCGATACCCAGGAATCCACGGCCTTCGAGCGGGCTGTGCGGGAGTGGAATACCCGCATGAACGGGTACAACTTCGATACCGGCAGGTACAGGACCTGGGGCCTTGCCCGAGACTACCTGGTGCGCCGCCTGCGGCAGGCGAATCCTTGGACGGCATCCTCAGGCGCCCAGTACAATCTTGCGAGCATCTTCGACAGCCACGGCATGTCGAAGATTCCCGACAACCGCCTGCACGAGTTCATGGGACCCTTCCGGAACAACGAGCTGGTGGTGGGCTTAAACCCTTTCAGCGGCTTGACCTACGAAACCGGTCTTCCGGGCCTGCAGCGGGGCGCCTGGGAAGGCATGGGCGCCCAAGAGCGGGCGGATCTGGAATTCTATGTTATCCTTACCCTGACCGGCAGCGGCGGTGCGGGGGCAAGCGCCCTTTCCCGGCTTTCCGCCCTCGTTGAGCTGGAGCGGAACGATGTCGTCCTGGACAGGAGATATCGCTATTACCGAAAAAAGAAGAATGATTTATTGAGCGGCTGGATGTATAAAGAAGATTATGCCAGGGTCGCCGAGGTCTACGACAAAAATTGCACCGAGTTGTATGGACTCCGTTCCATGGTGAGCAGCGCTGCAACGAATCTCCGGTCCGCGGCTTCGAGCCTTGCCGCGGCGCTGACGGAGTATCGGCGCTCCTGCGATAGGATTGCCCGCATCGAGGGCAAGTCCAAGGATGGTGCCGGCATAGACTGGGAAACCATACGCGTATCTTTAGTCGAATCCGGAGCGGTTGAAGGACATGAGCTGGCTGTCCTGAGCCGCCGATGGGAGGAACTATTGGGTGCACGCTCCGCCAAGTACGAAAGCGTAAGCGCCGCCCTCGACGCCCTGGCCTCCTGGTCGCGGACGGAACGGGACGACCTGCAGCGGGAGCTGGAGCAGTGCTGGGCGGAGGATGAAGGGGAACGGAAACTCGCCGAGACCGAATATCGGGCCCTGCAGGCCCGATACATCGAAACGGGCACCGGTTCCGCCGAATTCGCCGCCGCCGCGCAGGACGCCTACGGTGCCGTTGCCGCGGCTAGGAAAAACCACCTGGAACACCTGGATGAGGCCCTTCGGGGTACCGTCTTCGGCCTATTGGGAACCGAAAGCGCCTACACCCGGGAATACGTCGAATCCGCCCATGACTACGCAGGCCTTATAGGAAGGGCTTACCGGGCACGCTTGGAGGCCGAGCTTGCCGCCAGGGAAGCGGAATGGGAACATCAGCGCAGGGACCTTGCGCAAAAACGTTCCTCCTGGCGCAGCGCCGCCGGGCTCATTCTCGATCGAGGCCGGGAAGATTGGTTCAGGGGCTTCCAACTGTTCAGGGAACGCTATTCCACCTGGTCCCGTGAGTTTTCTGAGAAGTACCGGGAGACCGATGCCGCCTGGACCGCCTTCTACCTTGAGGGCCTCGATGATAAGCACCGATGGGTGCTTCGGGCGACCGAAGCCGCCGACGAAGCCGCAGGCGCCGCGATACTCGCGCTGGTCGGTTCCGACGCCGAGGCCATGGCTAGGAAATTCGATACCCTGGGTCCCTTGAGCGACTTCGATGCGGGAAAGGCCGGCGCGGCGGATGCGGTGCGAGAGGTCCTTGCCTCTTCGGGCATAAGCTTCATGGCGGATGCCTTCGGCTCCGCATCGGGAAGCGCCTCGACCGCGGCGTCCATGGTGCGCAGGGGCGTAGGCGGCCTCGGTCTGTGGAATGCCGCCCAAGCCCAGGTCGCCGCAGGCGCCTTCGCCGGAAAAACCAATGAAGAACTCGCCGCACGCCAGGCCCGCATCCTCGCCTCCCGGGCCCGGGATGCCGCCGAAGCGGCCGTCCGGGGCCTTGAAGAAAACCTCGCCGGCGCCAACCAGGGCTT
>CAYUPG010000008.1:0-10962 GCA_964446515.1 uncultured Treponema sp. | reverse complement strand
GCGGCCACTGGCGGCGGAACGGAAACAACTACTCCAAGGACGTCGCCTCCCATTCCACCTTTTTCGACCCCATGATCTACGAGAGCGCCCACGTACGAGGCTACATAGCCTATGTGATGTCTCCCTGGAAGTTGGAGACGGACCTGAGCGACGGGAGCCTGGAGAACCTTACCGCCCTTGCCGTGGAGCTGCTGATAGCCCAGGCCCAGAAGGAAGTGGAAAAGAGGAGCGAAGAGATCTTCGGCGGGACAAACCGGGACGATGATGAGGAACTTAAGCGCCGCACGAAGATAGTGGAGACCTGGCGAACGCGCCGGGTAGAGATGGGCACCAAGAAGGAACGGCGTTGGGACAAGGACGGCAACAGCTACGAGGTGGAGGTGCCGGTCTACGGCTACGAGCGCTACGAGGATACGGACGCGAGGATAACGAAGACCTGGGGAGCCGGAGCCTTCGGTGCACACATCGGATACGACCCCGTGGTGAAGGAGGGCGCCGATCCTGAGGACGGAGTCGAAACCCTGTGGCGGGACGCCGGAACGGGCGAACTCGGCCGGCTGATGAGGGAATACATCTACTGGTCGATGGTTGAGGGGAAGGGACTGGCGGAGCTCGGGAAGCCCTCGTGGGACAAGAGCCTGTGGGACGACCGGGGCAGCTGGTTCAAGGCCCCGACCCTGCGGACCGTGGCGGACGTGGGCGTCGCGATAGCGGCGACGGCCCTGGTTCCCGGCGGCGGCCTGGCCGCGATGGCGGCGGCGGCTACGATCAACCTCGCGGACGACGCGGTGTTCACGATGCTGGACGTGTCCGGGGGCTACAGGAGCTGGGAAGCCGCCGGAACCGAGTTCGGGAAGAAAGCCCTCTCGAGCGCGGCGAGCGCCGCGATGGGCGGCGTGTTCAACGGATTTGATGGAGTCGGCGAAGGCATCTTCAAGGCCGGAGGCCTCAATGCCGGCTTCTCATCGTTGTCCGGAATGCCCGGGGTTATAGCGAAGACCACGATGACGGGCATGCAGAGCCTCGCCACGAGCACGGTGACGAGCGCGATCAACGCGATACAGTGGGACGGCAAGGGGCTCCTCTGGTCGAGCGACGCCTTCAACGCCGGCATGCAGGCGGGCCTAGTGAACGCCGCGGTTGGGATGACGAGTACGTTCACGGCCGGATCGCTGGGGCAGATGAACCTCTTCGACGGAATCCGGAATCCCCTGACCGATAAGGTCTTCAACACCGCAAGCATCGCTAATTTCAACAGTTTTGCGGGGAGTCTAGCCGGGCAGGGGATGAACTTTGCCTTGGGCGGAGATTTTACGTTGAACCTGTTGAACGCATCGGACCTGAGCGGCGGGAAGCTGAAAGGTGGACTCCTGGAACTGCACCTGGGCCGCGGCGGCGTGAGCATGAACATGGGCATGGGCGGGGCGGACGCAAGCTTTGGGACGATAGCGGCGAGCATGAGCGGACTGCGGGACACGCTGAAGATAGGAAGCGCTAAGACTGCGGCCCTATTCGGAGGACTCACGGGCGTATCCACGCTGAATGCGGTGAATATGTTGGGGTATAGCCAGGATACGAACAATTTCGCCCTTGGAAGGAATATTTGGTCCAATAGGCTCAAGGTCAAGTATGGGGATACGGGGGACGACCTCGGCTACTATGATTCAAATAACGCAGATGTGGTTATGTTCTCGAAAGACTTGCTGGGAGGGGGTCGAGAAGCGGCGGCGAAGCTGGCGACGGTGATGGCCCACGAGGGTACCCATGTGGCCGGGAACCGATATGAGTCGGAAGCGCACAAGCAGGGCCTTTTGATCTATGGGAGCCTCCTGAGCACCTTCGGACTCCAGGGGGACCAAGACTTTGCTTTGGGCATGGTGGCGGCGCTTATGAATCCCGATAGCTACCAGGCGAATATGGAGAATATTGACCATTGGAAGCTTACAAATGACGGCAAGCTGGTCTATGACGGCCAAGGGTACCTGAAGGATGGAGCTGGAAAGTATATCAACAAAGATGGAAGTCGTTCAGATAAGCCAGGTGCCAATACGATAGGAGCTGCGGGTGTTGAGACGGGGTTGTTGAATATTCTCAACGGTATGACGAGCAATTTTGGATACGAGTCGTTTACCGAGCAGCAAAAGCGGGATGTTCAAGATCTTATGAGCGCTTCGGGTTTGATGAATACTGTCGATCTGAATAATCCTGCTAATCGAACAAAATGGATGTGGAACGGTGAAGGATCGTACATGGATTCTGTCGGGGGTGCGAGAATACCAATCAAGGTAGATGTTGGGGCCTTGAACGAGGGGAAAGCACTGCGTATTAGTGCGCTATTCAATGATTTTGGGAATGCATATGATCGCTTGCTGTTTGATGCCTTGCCTGCAGCTTATGCATACGCCGTATTGTCAGAAAACAACCGCAATACCTTTGGCCTTGCGAATTTGGCTAAGGATCAGTATGGGAGGGACCAACAGACGGCAGCAGAAGCATTCCGCAGCTTGGCAAATGGTAATGCAACGCTGCCGAATGTACAGCCGGGCGTAAAAGATGCTTTCGGGAATCTTTCTACTTGGTGTAACCTTAAAGTGTTCTACGACAACAACGCAACTCTCGGACCCGAAAGCTATAAATCGATGTTGGAACCTTCAGGAGTAGGCTCTACGAAGGCCAATCATCTGGGACTTAATCTAGCCGCAAATTACCCGGAGCTTAGTATGACCATGGCTCAGCATTTTGCCAATATGGGCTTGCAAGTCCGGGCTGCATGGATAGATCCGCAAACATATCAGGTCGGAGCCGCCGATGCTCCGTCCGGTCATGTGGCCAGCGTAGTAGCGAATTATGGAATCTTCGATCCTCGTCTCGGTCCGCGAATATCGCAGGCGGGACTCCGCAATGGTGAGATGTGGACATCCCAGGGTTTTGGCGTAGCAAGGTTGCCCGACGTGAAGTATTACTGGGTGATGCAGGATAATTTTTTGAAATCTCTTCAGTATGATAATTGGTGGTGGCGGAACTGAAAGGGGGCGAAAATGAATGCAATAAAAAGATCTTTTTTGTTGGTTCTTGGAGTATTGACGATTTTTGGTTGCAGAGTGAGGGAAAAAAATAAAGAGTCCACTCCAGATTCGGGTTGGGTAGAGTCTAAACAGATTAATCAGCCTGAATTAATTGCATCCACTGAAACGCAGAAGGATAATACACCGGTGCCTGCAACGGGAAGTCTGGATGGTTCACTAATGGATGTCGCAGTATTGAATGATGAGGAGAGGAGTAGCTATTTGACAGGTGTCTGGGATCTTTTTTACCCTACTCCCGCAGGTAATTGGGGGCACCGTTTTCGTGAAAATGGTGTTTATCGGTATGTAGATTTCAGTCGTGAAGCTCTTGAGGAACGATATTGGTACACCGACGGTGAGTGGCGTATTGAAGGAGATGAAATCCAGGTGAAGATCGTTTCCTACCGAATCAGCGACAGGGATGCCGAAGAAGACGTTTTAGGTTTTCGATTCCCACCAGACGCTAAGTTTATTACAGTCCCTGTAGATGACAATTCATGGCATTCTATAGGGACGATTAAGAGCGTCCGAATCGGGATTGTGCAGAATGGCCTTGAATATCCGCCGCGGATTACTTTACGCCCCTTACGGTTTGACCGCGTACTCGATAAGGAGTTTCATTACTATCGTGACCGACCATAGTGCAATAATTTGGTATCGGTTATATGATCGAAATAGAAAGACTCTTTTAGAAACCCGTGGCTTGTGGTCAGTCGGTAGCAGGGGAAAAAATAAAGTCTTCCCCCCGGCCCAGGGGGTAGCGGAGGACCCCGCAGGGCGCCCGCCGCGCCCGAGGAGGCCGGAGCGAGGGGGAACCGGCGGCGTCCCTGCCGCCGGAGAATCGCACGCGATTCTCCGCAGCCCTTGCGTGCGCCCATCCTTGGGCGCCATACCGCGCAAGCGCGGCAGGGGGCACCACTTGGCCCGGGGCTTCCGGGAAGCGCGGCCTGCGATCGTCCGGTGGGGGGCGGGGCCCCGTACCGGACACTACGGAGAAACCGCTTCCCGGCATTACGCGGGAGGGGTGTTCCCCCTATGGATTCATACTGCTGTCCCGTCTGGAGCCCGTCTGCCGCCGAGCTGGCCGCAGGCGGCCATGAGGGAGCGGCCCTTCTCCTGACGACGCCGGGCGAGGACGCCGCGCCCGTGGAGGCCTGCGATGAAGTCGGAGACCTCGGCGTCCGTGGGGGCGCTTCCTATGGGGGTGCTGCCGGGGTTGTAGGGAATGACGTTCACCATGGCCCGGCCGATGCGGGAGACGAAGGCCGCGACGGCGTCCAGGTCTGCGGGCGCGTCGTTGAGGCCGGGGATGAGGCAGTAGTTGATGCCGAAGGCGAAGTTCTTGCGCCGCGGAAAGGCCGCCAGGGTTTCTCCCAGGACCTCCAGGGGGTAGGCCCGGTTGATGGGCATCAGGACGTCCCGGAGCTCGTTGCGGGCGGCGTTGAGGCTTATGGATATGTTCAGCCGCCCGAGGCTTCCGTTCTTCCGGCCGCCCGAGACCTGCTCGGCCAGGGCGCGCAGGGCGGCGGCGTTGCCGGAGGTGCAGACCGTGATCCGCTCCATAGAATAGGAGAAGCCGCGCTGCTCCCTGAGCAGGTCGATGGACTCGAGGACGTTCTCAAGATTGTCCAGGGGTTCGCCCATCCCCATGTACACGATGTTGCGGAAGCGGCTGCCGAACTCCGCGGCGGCGGAGAATACCTGGGCCACGATCTCCCCGGCGGATAGGTTGCGGAGGAGGCCCGACCGCCCGGTCTCGCAGAAGGCGCAGGCGCGGGCGCAGCCGACCTGGGAGGATACGCAGAGGGTGTAGGTGCCGCCGAGCATGGGGATGGCGACCGCCTCGATCTCCTGCCCGTCCTCCAGGCGGAAGACGTACTTGACCGTCCGTCCGGCCTCGCCCGGCTCCTCGGCGCTCCTGACCAGAGGGAGGCGGCCGACGGCGAAGCGTTCCCGCAGCCGCGCGGCATCCTCCGCGGCTACCTCCTCGGCTTCCGGGTCCACCAGGCCCGTCTCGTAGGCGCGGGCGTAGATCTTCCCGGCGGCGAAGGACGCGCGGGGAGCGACGAGCTTGAGCTTGCGCAGGAAATCCTCGTAGCCGAGGGACAGTAGGTCATAGGGCCGCATCGGAAGGACTATAGGGAAAAAAGGGTTCCCGTGGCTAGGGCGCCGCGCCCGGGGGTGCGCGCGGTCATCACCTGAAGAAGGAGATGGTCTCCTCCAGGTTCCTGGCGAGGGACGCGATATCCTCCGTCATGGCGGCCACCTTCTCGCTGGCCGCGGCGTTCGCCTGGACGACCGTGTCGAGCTGCATGATGGCCTTGGTTATCTGGTCCGCCCCCAGGGACTGCTCGTTGGAGGATGCGGATATCTCCTGCACCAGCTCCGCGGTCTTCCGTATGTCGGGTACTATGCGCTCCAGCCGGCGCCCCGCGGTCTCCGCAATGGTGTAGCTTCTGGCGGACAGCTCGGATATCTCGGTGGCCGCCTTTTGGGAGCGTTCCGCCAGCTTGCGCACTTCCCCGGCGACCACGGCGAAGCCCTTGCCGCTTTCTCCCGCCCGGGCGGCCTCGATGGCCGCATTGAGGGCAAGGAGATTGGTCTGGCGGGCGATCTCCTCTATGATCAGGATGCGGGAGGAGATGTCCTTCATGGCCTCTACGGTTTCTCCCACCGCCTCGGCTCCCTTTTCCGTGTCCGCCGCTGCCTGCAGGGATATGCTCTCGGTCTGCTTGGCGTTGTCCGCGCTGTTGCGTATATTGCCGCTCATCTGCTCCAGGGATGCGGATACCTCCTCGGTGCCGGCCGCCTGCTCGCCAGCGCCCTGGGACAGGGCGGTTCCCGCATCGCTCAGGCGGGATGAATTGTCCGTCAGGACCGCGACGGAGGTCTTCACTTCCTCCACCACGGCGGAGACCTTGTCCTGCATGACGGCGAAGGAGGCCGCCAGCTCGCCCAACTCGTCCCGCCGGGACGCCAGGGACCCCTCCACATGGAGGGATAGATCCCCGGCGGCCATGGCCTTGGCGATTCCCGCCAGGCTCATGATGGGCTTGGTGAGGCTGCGGGCTATGGGGACGAGCATCGCCGCCGCCAGGGCTATTCCCAAAAGGGATACCACGGCGAGGCGCCAAAGGAAGGCGTAGAGGGAGCCGTAGATGTCCGCCAGGGGGCCGTAGGTGATCAGCGTCCCCTTGAGGGCCGGCACCTGGATGCCCGCCGTGTACAGGCCCGCGGCTCTATGGATGCGGAAGTACCTGTCCTGGGACAGGAGTTCCGCCCCCAGGCCGGCGAGCGGTCCTTCGAAGGGCGTCCCCGTGCCGATCATCGCCTGATCGGCGTGGGTCATGTACTTCCCTTCACCATCCACGAGGTAGGTCACGCCGCCCTCGGAGAGCTTCTTGGAGGCCGCGATCTCGGTCAGCCTGGTGGCTTCAATGTCCACGCCGGCGACTCCCAGGAGTTCGCCGTCCCGCACCGCCTTCAGGGCCAGGGAGATCACCAGCTTTCCGGTGCCTGCGTCCACGTAGGGGGCCGTGGCGACGATGTCGTTGCCGGCCGCCGCGTCGCGGTACCAGCCCCTGCCGGTCTGGTCGTAGCTCGACGGAAGTATCGTTCCCGTGGCCAAGCGCATCATGCCTCCCCGGGAGTAAGGGACCGTGTCTCCGAAATAGACCTCCATGATCTCCCTGTCGCCCTCCAGGAAGCGCGCGAAGGTGCGCTGCAGGCGGTCCCCGTCGGGGTAGGTTTCCTGAACCTCCCCCACCTGGGCGCGGAGTATCCCGTACTTGGGACCGAGCCAGGAGTTGAACTCCTCCCGCAGGAGGGAGGTCGTGGCATAGGAACGCTGTTCCAGCTCCCCGTCCAGGGCGGAGCGGAAGGAGATGAAGAGCACCCCCGAGCTCATCGTCATGACCAGCAGGAACAATACCGCGACGGGCGCCACGAACTTTGCGGTTATGGAAGTCTTTATTGTCATAGAGAACCTCCCGCATTGGGATATCTTAAGGTTAGGTCAATTCTTTCGGGAGTCAACACGACGCTCTCAAAAATGAGGAAACCTCTCGTCTTGTGCCCTGCGCCGAGCTCCGCTATGCTTGTCCCAGCAGAGGAGGCGGGAGCATGGGAAAGACGTACCGGTGGGGCATCATGGGGGCGGGTATCATCGCCGGGAAGCTGGCGGAAGCCCTGGGCTTGAGCGGGGAGGGCAAGCTCGCCTTCGTGGGGTCCCGGGATCCCGAGCGGGCGGAGAACTTCGCCCGCCGTTACGGGGCGGAGGGCTGGGGCTCCTACGAGGAGCTCTTCGACCGGGGGGACGTGGACGTGGTCTACGTGGCGACGACCCACAACTTCCACCGCGGGAACGCGCGGCTGGCCCTGGAGCGGGGCAAGCCCGTCCTGATGGAAAAGCCCTTTACGGTAAACGCCGCGGAGGCAGGGGACCTTATCGACTTGGCGGCCTCCAAGGGCCTGTTCCTGATGGAGGCCATGTGGACCCGCTTCCTGCCCGCCACGGTCAAATTGCGCTCCCTCTTGTCCGAGGGCGCCATAGGGCGGATCCGCTGCCTGGACCTGAGCTTCGGCAACTTCGCCCTGCCCATGTACGAGGGGCGCCTGCGGGACCCCGCGCTGGCGGGGGGCGTCACCCTGGATATGGGCATCTACCCGATCTCCTTCGTCTGCCACGTCCTGGGAGAGCGGCCTTCGGACGTACGGGCCTCCTGCATCATGACCGACAGGGGGGTGGACGAGCTGGCCTCCTACCAGTTCCGCTTTCCCGGAGGCGCCCTGGCCCAAATAGCCACGTCCTTTGCGCTGAAGATGGAGAACCGGGCGATGATCTACGGCACCGAGGGCTACGTGGAATTCCCCTCCTTCCCGGCGGGGGACCGCTTCATCCTGCACCGCCACGGGGGAACCAACGAGGTCCGCTCCGCGGAGGAGGTCCGGCTGGAGCACGAGGCCAACGGCTTCGTCTACCAGGTGCGGGAAGTGCACCGCTGCCTCGGCTCGGGCCTGCGGGAAAGCCCGGTGATGCCGACGGCGGAGACGCGGGAGCTCATGGAGGTGATGGACCGCATCCGGGCCCAGTGGGGCCTGAAGTACGAGTGCGAGACGGGGCTATGAGCTGAAGGGCGCTGATCCGATCGAGCGCCGGAGGCTTCAAAAAATACGCCATTAAATCCTACGATTCTACAATACCGCCGGCTCCCCGGGACGTATGATCCCGGAAGGAGGAGCGGATGGATCAGGACGATTGGATGAGGGTAGCCGTCGAGGGGTGGCGGGTGCCCAGGGAACGGCTGCGCGCCATGGTGCGCTTGGACCTCTGCCCGGATTGCGCCGACGACCTGGAGGCCCTCTGCGACGCCGCGGAAAAGGTGGCCCGGCCCCGGGCTGCCTGCATCTCCGCGGAGATCGGCGAGGTCGCGGGCGACTCCGTGCTTCTGGGGGGCATCGCCTTCCGCAGCCCCATGCTGGCCCGCAACCTGGCCGCCGCCACGGGCCCCGCCTACCCCTACCTGGCCACCTGCGGGGTCGAGCTGGACGCCCTGGCTGCGGACCTGGACGATCCCTTCGCGGAGTACCAGCTGGACTGCCTCAAGGCCCTTGCCCTGGACGCCGCCTTCGACGCCCTCCGCGGCTCCGTGCTGGAGGCGGGCCCGGACCTCAAGCTCAACTCCATGAATCCCGGCTCGGGCAACGCGACGCTCTGGCCGCTTTCCGAGCAGGAACCCCTCTTCCGACTGCTGGGGCCGGAAATACCTGAGTGGACCTCCGTCCGCTGCGACGAGAGCCGGCTCATGCATCCCAACAAGAGCGTATCCGGGGTCTTCTTCTTCGGGGTGGAGGACTTCGAGAGCTGCGCCTACTGCGACCGGCTGGACTGCCCGGACCGGCGCGCGCCCCGGCTGTAGGAGGAAACCGTGGATATCCACATAGTGGGGGGCTTTTTGGGGGCGGGCAAGACCACCGCGGTCATCAACGCCTCCAAGGCCCTCATGGCCCGGGGTAAACGGGTGGCCGTGGTCACCAACGATCAGGGCCGCTACCTGGTGGACAGCGCCTTCTCCCGGCTCTCGGAGGTCCCCTCCGTGGAGGTGACCGGCGGCTGCTTCTGCTGCCGCTACGACGATTTCGAGGCCGTCCTCGCCCGCCTGCGGGACGAGCTCAGGCCCGACGTGGTCTTCGCCGAGTCGGTGGGATCCTGCGCGGACGTGGTGGTGACCGTGGTGGGGCCCCTGCGGGAAGCCATAGCCGCGGCGACGGGCCTGGACGGCGGCAGGACGGATTTTTCAGTATTCGCCGACGTGCGTCTCCTGTCCGCGTTCCTGTCGGGGCAGCGGCTCCCCTTCTCCGACGACGTGTGCTACGTCTACGGCCGCCAGATAGCGGAGGCGGGACTTCTGGTGCTCAACAAGACGGACCTGCTGCCCGACGACGCCCTGGGGGCGCTGCGCACCCGCCTGGCGGAGGACTACGGACCCCTGCCGACCCTTGCGGCCGCGTGCCGGGAACCGGCCGGCGCGGAGGCTTGGCTTTCCGCCCTGGAGTCGGGATCCGACCTGTCGGGAAAGCCGCTTGAGGAGATAGACTACCGACGCTACGGGGCGGGGGAGGCCCTATTGGCCTGGTTCGACGGAACCGCGGAGATCTCCGTCCCGGCGGGGAAGGGCGGCGCCGTCGCGGAGGCCTTGGAAGCCCTGCAGGAAGAGCTGCGCCGCCGCGGCTGGGGCATAGGGCACCTGAAGGCGGCGGTGGAGGGGGAGGACGGAACGTCCTACAAATGGAGCGCCGTCGCTCTCCGGTCGCCCTCGACGCCCTCCGTTCCGCCCTGCACCGGATCGGTCAGGCTGCTCTTGAACGCCCGTGTGGAGACCGGCGCCCGTGACTTGGAAGCCGCGGTCCGATCGGTCCTGGAGTCCGAGTTCGGCCGCGCCGGGGCGGGGCTGCGCTGGACGAGCGCCGACGCCTTCCACCCCGGCGAGCCCCGCCCCCAGCGGGGCAGGAAGGTGGACTGAGGGGGCGGCTTTCGCTCATCGGCCCTCGCCGCTACGCCTCGAGGGCGGCCTGCGTGTCGGTCTTTTCCCGCCAGAGCTCAAGGAGCGCCTCGGCGCTTAAGGGCGGGTTCTTTAAAATGATCGTGAGGGCGGGGTCGGCGGCGTCGGCGCGGTCGGCCGCGGGAGCGATGGCTGCCGTCTCCTCCACGCAGTCCGCCAGGACGGCCTCGCCGTCGGCAGAGCCGTCGGCGAGGCGGAGGAAGCCCTTGATCCTGAAGCTGGCCGCGCCCGCGGCGGCAAGGAAGGCCTCCAGGGCGGAGCGGGCAACGGGGCCGGCGGGCACCAGGGTGACGGACTTGGGCCGGCCTCCCGGCCAGCCCTTCCACTTATCTTCCGGCGCCAGGGCGGCGGACCGGGGCGGAGCGGTTTCCAGGTCGCCCAGGATTTCCCGAGCCCCCAGGGGAAGGCCACGGCGCAGGGCCGCGGGAGTCCCGGGGTTCAGGGCCTCAAGGGCTTCCAGGACCGCTGCGACGGCCGCGCCGTCGGCCAGATCGGCCTTGGTCACTACGAAGCGGTCGGCGTAGCTCGCCTGCTCCGCCGTGGCGGCGGCGGCGGCGGCCAGGAGGGCGAAGCGGGACGCGTCGGCGACGCAGATCAGGCCCCTGTACTCCAGGCGCCCCGAAGAGCGCCGCACCGCCTCCGCCGCAAGGACCGAAACGGTCGCGGGCTTGGCCAACCCCGAGGTCTCCACCAGGATGTAGTCCAGGTCCAGGGCGGAAAGCCGCTCCAGGGCGGCCAGGAAGGCCGGAGCCACGCAGGCGCAGAAGATCTGCCCCCCCGGAAGCTCCGTGACGCCGAAACCCGAAGGATCGGCCAGGAGCGAGCCGTCGACCCCC
>CAYUPG010000007.1:22482-28232 GCA_964446515.1 uncultured Treponema sp. | reverse complement strand
CGCGACGGTCTTTCCCCAGGCCATAGGCATGGCGGCCACCTTCGACGAGGGGATGCTGGAGAGGGCGGGGAGCATCATCGCCGACGAAGCCCGCGCCCGGCACCACCGCTTCAGCGAGGAGGGGGACCGGGACATCTATAAAGGCCTGACCTTCTGGTCGCCCAACGTCAACATCTTCCGGGATCCCCGCTGGGGCCGGGGCCAGGAAACCTACGGCGAGGATCCCTACCTGACCGGCCGGCTCGCCGTCGCCTTCATCCGGGGCCTCCAGGGGCCGGAGGGCGGGCGCCTGAAGACCGCCGCCTGCGCCAAGCACTACGTGGTCCACAGCGGGCCCGAGGCCAAGCGCCACGAATTCGACGTCCGGGTGTCGGCCAAGGACTTCCGGGAAACCTACCTGAGCGCCTTCCGGGACTGCGTGGTCGAGGGCGGAGTCGAAGCCGTCATGGGCGCCTACAACCGCGTGGACGGCGAGCCCTGCTGCGGCAGCAGAAGGCTCATTTCCGGCATCCTGCGGGAGGAGTTCGGCTTCAAGGGCCACTTCGTTTCGGACTGCTGGGCCGTCGCCGACTTCCACCTGCACCACCGGGTCACCGCGACGCCCCAGGAGTCCGCGGCCCTGGCGGTCGAAGCGGGCTGCGACCTCAACTGCGGCCACACCTACGGCTACCTGCTCCAGGCCGTGCGGGAGGGGCTCCTGTCGGAGGACAGGATACGGGAGTCCGTCGAACGGCTCATGGCCTGCCGCATGCGCCTGGGCATGTTCGATCCCCCGGAGGAGCAGGTCTACGCGGGCATCCCCTTCGAGCTCAACGATTGCCGCGCCCACAAGGACTTCGCCCTGGAGGTCTCCCGCGCCTCCCTGGTCCTCCTCAAGAACCGCGGCGGCATCCTGCCCCTGGACGCGGAGAAGATCCGCACCATCGCCGTGGTGGGTCCCAACGCGGACAGCATCGACGCCCTCATGGGAAACTACAACGGCACCTCCTCGGAGAACGTCACCGTCCTTCGGGGCCTGCGGGAGCGCTGCGCCGACCGGATCCGCATCCTCTACGCCCGGGGCTGCGAGCTTTCGGCGGACCGCACCGAGTCCCTGGCGCGATCCGGCGACCGGCTGACCGAAGCGGTGGTCGCCGCGAAGCACGCGGACCTGGTCGTCCTGGTCACGGGGAAGGACAAGTCCATCGAAGGGGAGGCCATGGACGAGGGCAACGCCGACGGCCTTGCGATAGACGGGACGGACCTGGAGTCCGCGAGCCTCCGCCTTCCGGAGGTGCAGATGCGGCTGCTGCGGAGCCTCAAGGAGCTGGGGAAACCCATCGTCCACCTCAACCTGTCGGGCAACCCCGTCTACCTGGACGAGGCCTTCGAGGCTGCGGACGCCCTCATCCAGGCCTGGTACCCCGGCGGCGAGGGCGGGCGGGCCGTCGCGGAGCTCCTCTTCGGCGCCTATTCCCCCTCGGGCAAGCTCCCGGTCACCTTCCCCTCGGAGAAGAACCTCCTGCCGCCCTTCGAGGACTACGACATGCGGGACCGGACCTACCGCTACATGACGGAGGCGCCCCTGTTCCCCTTCGGCTACGGGCTGTCCTACACGCGCTTCGAGTTCTCGGACTTCCTGCTGGACAGTGACGTCCTTGAGACTGGGGAGGGCCTTGCGGCGCGGGTGACCGTGAGGAACTCAGGACCCGCCGCGGGCTCGGAGAAGGTCCAGATCTACCTGCGGGCCCGGGACTGCCCCTTCCGCACCCCGAACTTCCAGCTCATCGGCATACGCTCGGTCTTCCTGGAGCGCGGCGCTTCGGCGGAGCTGAGCTTTGCGGTGGACCGACGGCGGCTCTCCCTCATAGACGAGGCCGGCCGCCGAGTGCTTGTACCGGGGAGCTACGAGCTCTACGTCGGGGGCAGGCAGCCGGACAAGCGGAGCGCCGAACTGGCGGGCACGGAAGTCCTATGCCGCGCCTTCCGCATGGACGGGCCGGTCCTGCCTATCCCTTATTGAACCCGTACTCCTCCCAGCGCCGGTCCACCAGGTTCACCACGGCTTCGTCCATGGCCAGGGGGGAGGGCCAGGGGCGAGTGTGGCCCTCCTCGGGTCCCTTGCGGGTGGCGTCTACGCCGAGCCTCGTGCCGTAGCGCGGCAGGGGGGAGGAGTGGTCCAGGGCGTCGAGCGGTCCGTCGGAGAAGACCAGGTCCCGCTTGGCGTCTATGTTGTTGAAGGCCCGCCAGGCCACGGTGGAGACGTCGGAGGGATCCACGTCCTCGTCCACCACCACGATGAGCTTGGTGTACATCATCTGCCCCATGCCCCAGAGGAAGTTCATCACCTTCCGAGCCTGGCCGGGAAAGCGCTTCTTGATGGACACGATGACGCAGTTGTGGAAGACCCCCTCCAGGGGCATGGAGAGGTCCACGATCTCCGGGCATATCTGCTTTAAAAGGGGCAGGAAGAGCCGCTCCGTGGCCTTGGCCATCCAGCAGTCCTCCTTGGGGGGTATGCCCACGATGGTGGCGGGGTACACAGGCTTCTTCCGCCGCGTGATGCGCTGCAGGTGGAAGACCGGATACTCGTCCTCCAGGGAATAGAAGCCCGTGTGGTCCCCGAAGGGACCCTCGGTCCGCAGCTCTCCGGGGTCCACGTAGCCCTCCAGGATGAACTCCGCGTCCGCCGGCACGTCCAGGTCGCTCAAGGTAGCCACCGCGATCTCGGCGCTCCTGCCCCGGAGGAAGCCCGCGAAGAACATTTCCCAGATGCCCTCGGGGAGGGGAGCCGTGGAGGCGTAGGTGACCGCCGGGTCGCAGCCCAGGGCTACCGCCACGGGCATCCGCTCCCCCCGTTCCTTATATTTCTGGAAGAAGTGGGCCCCGTCCTTGTGCAGATGCCAGTGCATGCCCGCGGTGCGGTCGTCGTAGATCTGCATGCGGTACATGCCCATATTCTGGGTTCCCGTCTCCGGGTCCCGGGTGCACACCAGGGGCAGGGTCAAGAAGCGCCCCCCGTCCTCGGGCCAGCACTTCAGTATGGGCAGGGTGCCGAAGCCCGCCTCGTCGTCCAGGATTTCCTGGCACTTGGGCCTGGCGACCCGCTTGGGCAGAAGGCTCAGGGCCGTGGGCACCTTGGGCAGGGCGGAGAGGCCGGAGCGCAAAAAGCTGAAATTCCTGACCTGGCCCCAGGCCCAACAGATGAGGTCCTCTATCTCCGCCGCCTTGGCGTCCAGGCTCTCCGCGCCGAAGGCCAGGGCCATGCGCCCTTCGCTCCCCATGGCGTTGATGAGCAGGGGATACTCGGAGCCCTTCACCTTCTCGAAGAGCAGGGCGGGGCCGCCCCCCTCCATGCGCATCACCCGGTCGGCGATCTCCGTGATCTCCAGCTCCGCATCCACTTCCACCGAAATGCGCCTGAGCTCGCCCCGCGCTTCCAGAGCCGCAATAAAATCCTGCAAATCCTTGAATGCCATGGGAAAAGTATACACCCCGGACGGCCGGGTGTTAAGGCGCGGCGTTCAGGGAGAGGGAGGCCGGGGAAGGAAGGCGCCGACCCGGCTACGGTAGGCTTCGTAGGCCTCCCCGAAATGGTCCGCGAGGATGCGCTCCTCGTAGCGGATGCGGAGCACCATGAGGGACAGGATGATGAGCATGCCGAGACCTCCGAAGGAGGGGTCCCCGGAGAGCAGGATCAGACCCAGGAAAAAGAGGAGATAGGCCACGTACATGGGGTGCCGTATGCGGGCGTAGGGGCCCGTGGTGACCAGGCGGCGGCCTTCCCCGACGTAGATGGTGGTGGAGAAGTTGCCGTCCAGAGCCCTATGGGAGGCGAGCAGCAGGGCGAGGCCCGCCGCCGCGAGGACGAGCCCCGCCCAGGCCGATGCCGAAAGGTCGGCGAAGCTCGCCTCCCCTATACGCGCCCCGGTCAACAGGTAGCGCGCCAGGGTCGCCGCCGTCGCCGTGCCGAGAACGTAGCGGAGCAGGACGATCCCCGCAGGCTCGTAGCGGAAGGCCTTTACCCCAAGGAGGGTCTTGAAGCGGATCTTGTAGTAGAGGCGCATTCCGGACAAGAGCAGCAGCAGGACGACGACGGCGAGCTTCTGCATGGGACCTCGTCAGCGCAGGCCTGCCTGGAGCTTCAGGGCCAGAGCCTCCTCCAGCTCAAAGACCCGGTCCTTTTCCCCGTAGACGCTCTCGGCCATGAGGATCTCCGCGGTCTCCACGTCCAGGAGCCGGGCGTTCAGGCGCAGGCGGCTCTCCACCACCGAAACGCTCCCCAGCAGTATGTACCGGGCCCCCGCCAGGCGCCCGACCTTTACGGCGTCCTCTTCCCGCAGCAGCCCCGAGGCGGCGAGCTCTTGCTCCTCCAGGATCTTCGCCAGCTCCTTGCGCTCCACGGGACGCAGGCGCCCTCCCCGCA
The DNA here is from genome assembly GCA_964446515.1 of uncultured Treponema sp. Taxonomy (GTDB): domain Bacteria; phylum Spirochaetota; class Spirochaetia; order Treponematales; family Breznakiellaceae; genus CAYUPG01. Next base: position 23,827 of record CAYUPG010000007.1, on the reverse strand, counting down.
GGAGGGCCTCTATCACCGCCTGGGCGACGTCGCCACCCATGGACGCGGCGGCAGTCTCCGCCGATTTCACCTCGAAGTCGAAGACCACCGCCCCGGGCCGCTCGGAAAGGGGCACGGCCTTCTCGGCGGGGGCCTCCGGTGCCGCCGCAGGAGCCGGAGGTCCGCCGGCGCAGGCCGACGCCAAGAGGGGAAGGAGGGACGCAAGGAGGAGGTATCTGAGCATGTTTAATTCCTGCCTTTAAGGTAATCCCGCAGCTGCGGTACGATGCCGTCTATCTGCAGCAGGGCGTTCTCCACCTCGGGGGCCTCCAGGGCGTCGGGGCAGAGCTCAAGAAAGCGGCCCAGCTGATCCCGGGCGGAAGTCAGCAATGAAAGCTGGACCGCAGGATCTTCCGTTTCCTGGCTCATCACCACGTCCAGCATGCCCGCGCCCAGAAGGGAGTCCCGGTGCAGCGGGTCGGCGGCCAGGGCCCTGCGGTAGTGCTCCCGGGCGCCCGAGACGTCCGCATCCGCTCCCAGGCGGGAGCCCGAAGGTCCGAACTCGGAGAAAAGGCCCAGGTGGTAGAGCACGTCGGGATCTCCGCCCTTGTGGGCCAGGCACTCCCCCATGCGGGAGCGGGCGGCCGCCATGTCCCCCGCGTCGTAGGCCAAGAGGGCGCTGTTGTAGAGGGCCCGATAATCCGCGGGATCGGTTGCCAGGATGGAGGCATAGACTGAGCGGGCTTTTTCCGCATCCCCCTGCTCAAGGCGCAGGTCCGCCAGCAGGTGGGCAGCCTGGGTAAAGGAGGGGTCCCCTTCCAGGGCCTTTTCCAGCAGGAGTATGCGCTCTTCCAGGGCCGCCCGTCCCAGGGACTGGTTGTAGAGCTCCCAGGAGGCGAAGCTGCTGCTCGGCCGCTTGGAGAGCCGCCGCTTGTCCAGCTCGTCCAAGCTCAGGCGCAGGGAATTAGCCACCTGCAGTGCCAGGCTGTCCTGCATCTCGAATATATGGTCGGGGTAGGGCCCGTCCAGCTGCCGGGCCAGGACCGCCTGCCCGTCCTTAACCCGGACCACCCGGATCTGGCAGGCAAGCTTTCCCGCGGCGAGGGTCACCGACCCCACCACCAGGTAGTCCATGCTCACCACCGCCCCCGCCCGGGCAAGGCCTGCCCGGTCGAATAGCTCGGCGGAATCCCGCTGCACCTGCAGCTCCCCCGCCACCTTCTGGAATTGGGAGCGCTCGTAGACCTTGAGGCCCCGCAGGCCCACCAGCTTGGTGGTCAGGGTTTCGGAGAAGGACTCCCCCAGGTTCAAGGCCGCCGATTCGCCCACGGACCGGAAAGGCATGACCGCGAGAACCACCGTTTCC
>CAYUPG010000007.1:0-22472 GCA_964446515.1 uncultured Treponema sp. | reverse complement strand
TCCGCCGCCGCCGTATGGACCATGCTTGCGTCCTGCTCCGTACCACGGATCTTCGACTGGACCGCGTTGCCGAGGAGTGCGGTATCAAGGACGCATCGCTTTTCGGCCGTCTTTTCCGACGCTACCGAGGAGTTAGTCCGGGAATCTATCGCCGCGGATTCTGCTGATGTCCGCCGGGGCAGAAACGACTAGAGTATCGCTACAACTCCTCCAGGGCCTCAAGCTCGACGGCTTCGGCCTCCTCGGGCGCCGTGCTTCCGGGGCTATCCTCGCAGGAGCGGGGCTGGGGACCGCCCAGTATACCCCCCGCCGCAATGCTCCCCAGGGATAGGCTGCGCAGTATCTCCTCCACGTCGCCGCCGTCGATGGAGAACCCTATCCGGTGCTGGTCGTGGTCCTGCTCCGATCGGCGGACCGTCGCTTCCAGCACGACGTGCGCCTCCCCTTCCGCGGTGATGGGCAGGGCCACCCTGAGCCGCCGGCGCTCTCCGGGCCGCAGCGGCCGAGGAGACACCAGGAGCAGTCCCGACCGGGAAAGGTCCCCCAGGTAGCCCGCGAGACCGCCGCGCTCGTCGAATACTTCAAGATTGTAGAGCAGCTCCTCCCGCCGTTCCTTCCTGCCGAACTTCTGGTCCGCCGCGCAGTGGTCGGTCCGGTACCTGCGCAGCACCCGGTTCCGGTCCGCACCCCCCGCCTTGAGGTATCCGGAAAGCTGGGCCAGCACCCGGGCCGAGCGCTTTGCGTCCTCCGAAAGCCGCTCCGATTCTTCCGTTCCCCGCACTATGGCCCGGTACTTTTCCGTACCGCTGCGGAAGGAATCGGCGAATCCGTCCAGGAGCTTCGCCGCCTCGGAGGCGGAATCGGCTGAGGCGGTCGCGCTCCCTATCTGCTCGGAGAACACCCCGTCGAAACCCTCCATGCGCGCGGCGATTTCCTGCACCCCCGCGCCTATGCCCTCGAAGGCCCTCCGGGTGCTCTTGAGCGCGCCGTCGAAGATTTCCGCGGAACGGGTGACCTCCGTGGTCAGATCGTCCGATTGGGCGATGCCCCGGACCACCGATCTCAGCACGCCGTCGATGTCCCGCAGGGCATCCCGGCTCGCCGCCGCGAGGTTCCGGACCTCCGCGGCTATGACCGCGAAGCCCGTGCCCCTGCTTCCCGCCCGTGCCGCCTCTATGGACGCGTTGGTGGCCAGCACGTGGGTCCGCTCCACGATGTCTTCGATGCCCCGCAGGCTTTCGGCGATGCGGGCCGCGTCCTCCGACTCCTTGCGGGCGGTGTCCCGCAGGCTCACGAGTCCCTTCCCCAGGTTCGCCGCCGCCGCGTCCATGGCGCCGACCTCCCGCTTCCCCGCCTCCGCCGCCTCCGACGCCGCGCGAGTCTCCGAGAGGAGCGTGGACAGCTGTTCCCGGGACTCCAGGGCCCGCCGGGCCAAGAAGCCGGTCCGGGACGCGGTATCGGCCACCCTGGCGGCTATGTCCCGCAGCGCCTCGTTCGTCCTGGTCTGGGCGTCGAAGAAATCCACCACCTCCGCCCTCAGGCGGGCCAGCCCGTCCAGCTGGCCCGACGCAAGACCGGCCAGATTCTGGGCGGAGAATTGGATATCCGAAGAGAAGAGGTCGAACTTGGTCGCGGAGCGCTGGAGCAGCGCCAGGTCGTCGTTCAACTCCTCTATCAGGCAGTCCAGGTTGCGCAGGGAATCCACGTCCCGGTGCAGAAAAGAGGACGAAGCGAGGGAACCGACGTCCACCGTGCCGCCGTCGCGGTCCGACGGGCCGTAGGCTTGGAGGCTCAGAACCAGGCGCTTCAGGGGAACGGCGAGTACTGCGCCCATCGCCGCCGCGCAAGCCCCCGCGACGGCGGAGGTCAGGAGGAAGGGCATGGCGGGAAGAGCCCCCGTTAGAAGAGCCGCCGCCGCGGCGATTGCGCAGGCGCAGGCCGTAAGCGCCGAGAAGACCGCAAGGCCCGCGTAGAGGAGCCTGCGGGAATACTTTTTCATCATGATTCTCAATACTAAGTCTTGGGATGCTCCGGCGCAATACGATCTTGACTTTTTATATTGTACGCAATATTATTATAAACAATACAAAGGAGGGGCGCCATGGGCGACACCATCTACGGCCTCGCGGCCAAAGGGAACGACGGCAGGGAGGTTTGCCTGAAGGATTTCGAGGGGAAAGTGATGCTCGTGGTGAACACCGCGAGCAAGTGCGGATTCACCCCCCAGTACAAGGGTCTTGAAGCCCTGTATAAAAAGTACAAGGATCGGGGCCTTGCGGTGCTGGGCTTTCCCTGCGATCAGTTCGCCCACCAGGAACCGGGAAGCGACGAGGAGATAGCCCAGTTCTGCGAGCGCAATTTCGGCGTCACCTTTCCCCTGATGGCCAAGGTGGAGGTCAACGGCCCAGGTACCCACCCGGTCTTCAGGCACCTAAAGAAGAACGCACCCGGCATGATCGGGGACTCCATAAAGTGGAATTTCACCAAGTTCCTGGTATCCCGGGACGGACGGACGGTGGTGCGCTACGCCCCGACGGTGGAACCGGAGGCCCTGGAGGCGGATATAGAAGCGGCATTGGGGTCATGAGCTACCCCGAACTGCTCCTTTCCAACCAGCTCTGCTTTCTGGTGCACCGCCTCGACCGGGCCATCGGCTCGCGCTATCGGCCGGTATTGGAGGATCTGGGCCTGACCTATCCCCAGTACCTTGCCATGCTGGCGCTTTGGGAACACCGGGAGCTGGGCATAGGTGAGCTCTGCACCCTCCTGGGCCTGGACACGGGAACCGTATCGCCCCTGGTCAAGCGCCTGGAAGCATCGGGCCTCGTGGAGCGGCGCCGCAGGGCGGAGGACGAGCGGGCGGTCTCCGTAAGCCTCACGGCCCGGGGGGCTGAACTGGAAGCCCAGGCCCGCTCCGTCCCCGGAGCACTGGCATCCTGCCTACTCGCCGGGGAGGAAGAGTACGCCGAGCTCAAGCGCACCTTCCAGGATCTGATCGGAAGGCTCGAGGGAGGCGGCAGTGCTCGGCCGTGAGTCCCCGCGCCCTCAGGCCCGGCGCCCTGCCTCCACACCCCGGCACCAGACCCGCGCGACCTGCAGCCCATCGTCCAGCAGGACCAGGTCCGCGTCGCACCCCGCGGCGAGTCGTCCTTTCCTGTCCGCAACGCCTATCGCCGCCGCGGGCACCGCCGAGGCGGCCCGCAGGGCCTCGTGGATCGGAAGCCCCAGCTGCCGCACGAGGACGCGAACCATGTCGTCCAGGGAAGACACCGAGGACGCCAGGCTTGAGCGGTCCTTGAGCATGGCGACCCCGTCCACCACCACGGCCTCCTGGCCGCAGGTGTAGAGGGTCCGGCCTGGGGCCATCCCCGCGCCGCGGTTCGCGTCCGAGCACACCATAAAGCGGTCCCGCCCCTTGCAGCGCCAAGCGATCTCCATGAGCCTGGCCGGCACGTGCTTTCCGTCGGCGATCACTTCGGCGAACACCCTATCGTCGGTTAGGGCGGCCTCCAGCACGCCGGGCACCCTGAAGGGCCCCTCCTTGCGGACCGAGGACATGGCGTTGAACAGGTGGGTGACCATGGTCGCGCCGCGGTCCACGGCGGCGGCGAAGGTCTCCGCATCCGCGTCGCTGTGGCCCAGGGATACGGCCATGCCCAGTTCCCGCAGGCGCGGTATGGCCTCGAGCACCCCCGGCAGCTCCGGGGCCACGGTGATGCGCCCTATCGCGTCGGCGTTGCGCTCGATCAGGGCCCGGGCTTCCCCGTCGAAGGGCAGCAGCCGCTCCGCCGCCTGGCAGCCCTTGTACTTCAGGCTTATGTAGGGGCTCTCGAAGTGGGCCCCCAGGATCTCCGCCTCGCCCGGAGCTTCGGCGGCCGCCGCGCGGCGCACCGCGTCGAAGGCCGCCTCCAGCACCGGCAGGGGATCGACCGAGAGGCTGGGGGTGAAGGACGTGGTCCCCCTGCTCCGGTGGTGGGCGCGCAGGGTCGCCAGGGCATCGTCGGTCCCGTCGTTCACGTCCGCCCCCGCGCCCCCGTGGCAGTGCAGGTCTATGAAGCCCGGGGCCAGGATCATGCCGCGGGCATCCACCCGCTCGTCCGCCTCCGCCCGCGCTCCCGGCCCCAGAAGCTCCGCGATGCGGCCGTCCTCCACCAATAGGCTCCCGGAAACCAGGGCGGCATCCATGGCCAGCCGTGCATCGGCTATCAGCATCCTCATGCGGACAGTGTAGCATAAAAAAAGGCGGCCCCGCCACGCGGGAGACCGCCCGTACCAACAGCGACGGCGCCGCGTTCCGGTATCCCGGTGCGGCGCCTCGAAGCATCAGCCCAAGCCGGCCTTGCGGCGGGTGTACACGTCGTAGAAGACCGCCAGCAGCACGACCGCGGCCTTGACCACGTACTGGTAGTGCTGGCCCAGGTTCATGAGGGACATGCCGTTGTTGATGGCGCTCATCACCAGGCCTCCGACGATGACCCCGATAACCGTGCCGATGCCGCCCGCCGCGGAAACGCCGCCGATGTAGCAGGCCGCGATGGCGTCCATCTCGAAGTTCAGGCCCGCCTGAGGCAAGGCCGTGTTCATGTATCCCGTGGAGATCACCGCGGCGAGCCCGGAGAGCATCCCCATGAAGCAGAACACGATGAAGGTGATGAACTCGGAGTTGATGCCCGACAGCTTCGCCGACCGGGAGTTGCCGCCGACGGCGTAGATGTAGCGGCCCAGCACGGTGTTGTTCAGGATGAACTGGAACACGAACACCGTCGCGCCCACCACGAGGACGGCGATGGGGAGGCCCCGGTACTCGGCGAAGCGCTCGGCCAGGGCCAGCACCAGGATGCTTATGGCGGCGAGCTTGCCTACGAAGATGGGCGTGGAGCTCACCTCGAAGTCGTTGGCGATCTTCTTGTTCCGGGCCATCGTTTCGGACACGATGAACAGCAGGACCAGGACGACCCCCACCACCAATGCCGCGGGATAGAGCCTGAAGCTTCCCGTATCCACGATGGGGTTCAGCTTGAACACCTCGTCCACCGTGCCGGTGGCGAGGTAGGAGTAGCCCGTGTCCCTAAGGGAGATCGGGTTGATGTTGGTGACGAAGTAGGTGAGGCCCCGGAACATCATCATGCCCGCCAGGGTGACGATGAAGGCCGGAATCTTGGCGTAGGCGACCCAGAGGCCCTGGAAGGCGCCGATGGAAAGGCCTATCACAAGCCCCGACAACACGGTCAGCGGCATGCCCGCGCCTGCGTTGTAGATCATTGCCGTCAGGGCGCCGATGAAGGCGCAGACCGAGCCGACCGAAAGGTCGATGCCCAGTATGATGATGCACTGCACCATGCCCACCGCCAGGATCAGCACGTAGCTGTACTGGAAGAAGATATTCGTAAGGTTGCGGGCTCCGAAATTCCTCCAGCCGACCATAGGCGCGAAGATCAGCATGATCAGCGCCAATATCAGGAACATGGAATAATTCCTGATATTGTTCCTGAAGATGGTCATGAATTTTGTCGTCCGTATCGTTTTTTCGCCCATGGTTCCCCCGTCTTGTGTATCGCCGCGGCCCTCAGCCGACCAGCGCAAGGTGCATGATTTTTTCCTGGGTCGCTTCCTCGCGGGAGAGCACCCCCTTGATCTTTCCTTCGTTCATCACGTAGATCCTATCCGCCATCCCTAGGGCCTCCGGCAGTTCCGAGCTGACCATGATCACGCTCTTTCCCTGGGCGACCATATCGTTGAGGATGGAATAGATCTCCGACTTGGCCCCCACGTCGATGCCCCTGGTGGGCTCGTCGACGATGAAGATATCCGGGTCCGCCATGAGGCTGCGGCTCACCACCACCTTCTGCTGGTTTCCGCCGGAAAGGTTACGGGTAACCTGGTGCACCGAGGGCGTGCGGATGTTGAGCTCCTTGCGGTACTTTTCCGCGATCTGGATCTCCTTGTGCTTGTCCACGAGGCCCGAACGGGAAATTTTCTCAAGGCTGGAGTTGGAGATGTTGGTCTTGATGTCCTGGAGCAGTATGAGCCCGAGGCTTTTGCGGTCCTCGGAGATGTAGCCCAGTCCCGCCTTCATCGCCGCGCGGCTGGAAGTAAGGTTCACCTTCTTTCCGTTGATGAGCACCTCGCCCTCGCTCCGGGAGCCGTAGGACTTGCCGAAGATGCTCATCATCAGCTCGGTGCGTCCGGCGCCCATGGGGCCGCAGAAGGCCAGTATCTCGCCCCGGCGCAGATTGAAGGATACGTCGTCCACCACCTTTATGTTGTGGTAGTCGGGATGGTAGACGGTCCAATTCTTGACCTCCATCACCGTATCCCCGGGAAGGGACTTCCGCTCCGGGAAGCGGTGGGTCAGGTCCCGGCCGACCATGTCCTTGATGATCATGGATTCGGTCAGCTTGTCCGCCCTCACGTCGTAGGATGCCACGGACTTGCCGTCCCGCAGCACCGTCACCGTATCGGCGACCTTCAGGACCTCGTTGAGCTTGTGGGAGATCATCACGCTGGTGATCCCCTGCTTCTTGAACTCCAGGATAAGGTCCAGGAGCTTCTCGCTCTCGTCGTCGTTCAGGGATGAGGTCGGCTCGTCCAGGATGAGGAGCTCCACCTTCTTGGACAGGGCCCTGGCGATCTCCACCAGCTGCTGCTTGCCCACTCCCAGCTTGCTCACCACGGTCTCGGGAGGCTCGTTGAGCCCGACGATCTTCAGGTACTTATTGGATTCCTTGATATAGTGATCCCAGTTGATGATGCCGAACTTCGTCTGCATATGTCCCAGGAAGATGTTTTCGTATATTGAAAGATAGGGGCTCAGGGCCAATTCCTGGTGGATGATGGCCAGGCCTTCCTTCTCGCTGTCCTTGACGCTGTGGTATGCGGTCTCGTGTCCCTTGAAGAACACCGTCCCCTCGTAGCTGCCCTTGGGATACACGCCGCTTATGACGCTCATGAGGGTGGATTTTCCCGCGCCGTTCTCGCCGCAGATGGAATGGATTTCACCGCGCTTGACCTTAAGGTCAACGCTGTCTAGGGCCCTGACGCCGGGGAAATCCTTGGTCAGGCTCTTGATTTCAAGAATGTACTCGTCCACGAAGACCACCTCTCGCTGGATATAGGAACGCCACGGACGATCGGATGGCTCCTTTCGTCCGTGGCCCTTCGCTAGGATGCTCGGTGAAGTATTACTTCAGCTTCGCCATTTCTTCCGCGGTGTAGAAGCCCGCGTCCACGGGGACATTGGCGTTCGCCTTGGTGACGGCGATGGGGTCCAGCAGGTAGGCGTTCACGTACTTCTTGCCGGTGTTGCCGATCTCGCGGAGGTCGCCGGAAGCGAGGACCGCGCCGGGGATGTTGGGGGTCTGGCCCTTGGCGATGGCGTCGGCAAGGATGATCGCCGCTTCGGCGAGCTTGTTGGTGTCCTTGAAGACGGTCATGTACTGCTCGCCGTTCCGGATGGCCACGAGGGAGTCGATCTCGGCGTCCTGGCCGGAAACCACGGGCAGCTTGGTCCGGTACTTGGCATCGGCCTTGCAGGCTTCGATGATGGCCCGGGCCAGGGTGTCGTTGGGGGCCAGAACCGCGTCAAGAACCACGTTCCGGGCGTCGTTGGCCAGGAGGTTCTCCATGCGGGTCTTGGCGTTGGGAGCCAGCCAGCCTTCCGTGGCGATGCGGGTGAAGTTGGCGGTGTCCTTGGAGGTCTTGGGATAGGGACCCACTACCTTGAGCACGCCCTTCTCGACGTAGGGATTGAGGACGCTCATGGCGCCGTCGAAGAAGAAGAACGCGTTGCCGTCGGTGGGAGAACCGGCGAACAGGGTGATGTTCTTGGGGGCGGCGGCGGTGGCGTTCTTGAGATCAAGAGCGGTCTCGAGGCCCTGGCCCTGGAGCACGCCGACCTTGTAGTTGTTGAAGGTGATGTAGTAGTCGTACTGATCGGAATTCTGGATGATCCGGTCGTAGGCGATAACCGCAACCTTGTCCCGGGCGGCTTCGGCGACTACCGAGGCGACGCCGTCGTTGAGGCAGCCGACCACCAGGACCTTGGCGCCCTGGGTCAGGAAGCTCTGGATCTGCTGGTTCTGCAGGGGCTGCTGGCCGTCGGCGAACTGGAGCTCGGCCTTGTAGCCGCGCTTCTCGGCCTCGGCCTTGAGCTGATTGCCGTCCTTCACCCAGCGCTGCACGGTGGTCTCGGGCATGGCGATGCCGATGAGGGTCTGGCCCTTGGCGGCGGTGCCGCCCTGCTGCTGGGCGCCGGACGCGAAGGCGAAAGACGCGGCGATGGAAAGGACCATCAGAGAGACGATGATTTTCTTCATAATTCCCTTACCTCCATTTGGTGGAAATGTTTCACCATTATCACCCGAGGGTCCCGCTCTTTGAAATCGTAAACTTTTGACAAAAACGGGTAATCGCCGCCGCCGCCTGCCCGGGCCCGCCGCCGGACGGGTAAAAATCCGACGTCATTTTTCTACCCGGTGCAGGATATTCCGATACACATCCTCCGCGGAGTGGAAGCCGTCCCGAATGATGGTCTCGTCCATGTTGTCCTTGCCCACCGCCAGGGGCGCCTCGATGTACGAGGGGATCATGGCGCCGCTCTTGTTCTCCTGGAGTACGTCGTAGGGAAAGGGCGTCTTGGTCGCGATGGCTATGGCCAGCTTCGCCGCCCGGGTCGCCAGCTTCGCGAGGGGCTTGTACACCGTCATGAGCTGGGTTCCCTCCACCACCCGCTGGCAGGTGATGAGGTCCGCGTCCTGGCCCACCACCGCCACCTTGCCCGCCAGGCGGCGCTCGGAGAGCAGCTGGATGGCCGCGTTGGCTATCTGGTCGTTGCCGCAGGAGATGGCGTCGAAGTCCGCGGATTTCTCGAACACCGCCCCGATCTTGTCCAGGGCTTCGTCGAAGCTCCACTCGTCCAGCCATATCTCCTCGGCGACCTGGATCCGCCCCTCCCTGACGAGGGGGTCCAGGATCTCGTGGAGTCCGGCGTTCACCTGGTAGCTGTTGGTGTCCCGCACCGAGCCGTTCACCACCAGGTAGCGGCCCCGGGGCACCGCCGTGGTGAGGGCCCGGCCGAACAGGCGCCCCACCTCCACGTTGTCGAAGGAGATGTACGCGTCTATGGGCACGCCCATGATCATGCGGTCGTAGGCCACCACCGGGATGCCCGAATCCTTAACCTGCTTTATCGCCCCGGCGATCATCTCCGTATCGTGGGCTATGACCACCAGCACGTCTATCTTGCGGTTCACCAGGAAGTTGATCTGGGCTATCTGCTCCTTGGTGCCCCCCGCCGAAAGCTGGACCAGGACGTCCGCCCCCAGCTCCTTGGCGGCGCCGGAAAATATCTTCATGTCCTTGTTCCACCGCTCGGTGACGAAGGTATCCGTGGCGATGGAGAAGCCGATGGTCACCGCGGGCTTCTCTCCCCGCACGCCCTCGGCCCCCTTCTTACGGGCGCAGGAAAGGGGCAGGAGCGACGCGGCGAGGACGAGGAGGACGAGCGCGTATCGTTTCATAATCCACCCTTTTCGGGCCGCCGTTCCGCCGCATACGCCGAGGGCGGCATGCCGGTGGCCTTCCTGAAAATTTTGCTGAAATAGTTGGGATCCTGGTAGCCCACGGCGTAGGCTACCTCCTTTACGTTCATCCGGGATTCGCGTATAAGCCGCTCCGCCTTCTCCACCCGCAGCTCCGTCAGGTAATCGATGAAGGTGGTGTGCAGGTGCTCGGAGAAGAGCCTGCTCAGGTAGGCGCCGGAAACCTGGGCGGCCTCGGCCGCGGTGGACAGCTGCAGCTGGTCCGCGTAGTGCTCGTTGAGGAAATCCAGGGCCTTGGCCAGGGGAGGGGGAAAGTTTCCCGAGCGGCAGCGGGCGAAGGCTCCGTGCATCTTATCGAAGGCCTGCAGGCTCCAGGCGCCCCACTCGGCCAGATCCGCTATGGGCATGATCTCCTCCGCGGGGGACAGGGGCGGCTCCTCGTCGGTGTGGGAGCTGAAGCAGCCCGTGCAGTCGTCCACCAGCAGGGTGAAGAAGGCGGCCATCTTCCCCTTGGCCACGGAGAAATCGTAGGAGGCGAAGAGCTCTTCCCAGAGGGCCGTAAAGATGCCCCGCACCTCCTCCTGGGGCGCTACGCCTATCCTTCGCCTGATCTGCACCATGCGCATCCGCTCCCGCAGGCGCACGTCGGCGTAGCTCTTCTTGTTGTGCAGCTCCTCCAGGGCCTCGCTGCAGGAGCGGTGGAGCTCCGGCCCCCGGTGCACCTGCCCGGCGGCGTAGGAGCGGAAGAGGGCCTCCGGCACCGTGGAGGCCACCGCATCGCCCAGCCGGGAGAGCAGGACGGCGCGGTCCACGTCCTCGGGCACCAGGTAGAGGCCGCGGTTCAGGTGCATGGCGAAGAGGCAGCGGTGGCGGAAGGACAGCTTGGCCGCGATTTCCCGGCACCAGCGCTCCGCCGACTCCTCCACCTCCACCAGGCACACGATGCCCTTGTCGGAATGGAGGGAGAAGAGCTCCCTGAAGCGGTCCCACTCCTCCCCGGTCATTTCCCGCCATATCGTCTCCTTGAGGAACTGGCGCTCGGCGAGGGCCGTGGAGCCGGCCGGGGGAGCGGGCCTGCGCTTCTCCAAGGTCGAGCGGACGGAGTCCAGGGTGGCCAGGAAGGTCTTCTTGGACACCGGCTTCACGAGGTAGGAAAAGATGCCCAGGGGCATGGCCCGCTGGGCCAGGTCGAAGCGCTCGTAGGCGGTGGAGAGTATGAAGACCGTGCCCGGAACGCTGTCGTGGACCTCCGCGATCACGGCGATGCCGTCCATGCCCGGCATGTTGATGTCCATGAAGACCACGTCGGGCTTGAGCTCGTGGATGGCCTTGATGGCCTCGTAGCCCGTGCGGGCCTTTCCCGCCAGGGCGAAGTCCGAGCCCGCGGACTCCAGGAGAAAGGCGTAGCTGTCCAGGACCGGCTCCTCGTCGTCCACTATCAGAACGCGGTACATGGTTCCTTCTCCGTGTCTATGCGTATGACGATGGTGGTGCCCTGGCCCACCTCGCTGCGGATGCGGATCACCTCGGGGTCGTCGGGGTAGAAGAAGTACAGGCGCTGTATGACGTTCTCCAGCCCCATGACCCGGGAGGACGACTCGTCTATGGGCAGGGGGTGCAGGAGCTTCTTGATGGTCTGCTCGTCCATGCCCCGGCCGTTGTCCGACACCGTCAGGACCAGGTCCGCCCGCTGCATCTCCGCCCGCACGACGATGGCCCCCTGACCCTCCCGGTCCCTGAAGGCGTGGACCACGCAGTTCTCCACCAGGGGCTGCAGTATGGAGACCGGCACCCTGCAGGCATCCAGGAGCTCCTCGGCGCAGTCCAGGGTAAGGTCCAGGTTCTTGGGAAAGCGCACCTTCAGGATGTAGAAGTAGTACTTGAGGCCCTCGATCTCGTGCCGCAGGGGTACGATGATGTCCTTGTTGCGGATGTTGTGCCGGAACAGGAGGGCCAGATATTCCATGTATTCCCCCGTCCGGTCCGCCTCCTCCACGATGGCCAGCTGCATGCCCGTGTTCAGGGTATTGAAGAGGAAGTGGGGATTCATCTGGGCCTGGAGGGTGTAGATCTCCATGCGCCGCACCAGGTCTTCCATCTTGAGGTTGCGCATGCGCTCCTGCATGTACTCCTGCTTGATGTTCTCCTGCCAGCGTATCTCCTCGATGTAGCGCCGGATCTCGTGCTTCATCCGGTCGAAGGCCTCCACCACGTGGTCTATCTCGTAGACCGAGCTCATCTTGATGTCCTCTATGCCGAAATTCCCCGCGGAGATTTCCGTGGCCATGGACGAGAGGCGCACCATGGGGTCGGTCATCTTCTCCACCGAGCGCAGGAGCAATGAGATGGAGAAGAGGGAGACGAAGACGATGAACAGGAGGTTCCAGAATAGGATGCTCCGGGAGTCGGCTATGAATTCCCCGTAGCGGTCCAGCTGGTTGCGGAAGCGCTCGGTGCTCAGGGTGTCGATCTCCGCGTTGATGTAGTTGAGCAGGACGGTCATCTCGTCGTAGAGGCGTATGTAGCCGCCGATGTTGCGTCCCCGCTTCTCCTCCGCCGCGGTGTCCGCCAGATCCAGGAAGGACCTGATGAGGGCGTAGACCTCCCGCTCCTTGAGCAGCGCGGGGTCCCGGGATAAGGGCATGCCCGCGGGTATGCGGTTGCGCAGGGTCTGGGAATCGATGAGGAGCCTGGCCATGGCGTTGGAGGACCGGGTGGACAGGTACTCCAGCAGGGGCTCCTGATAGGAAAGGAGGGATTCCTGGATGGACTTGAGGTAGCGCTCCTGCTGGAAGCTGTTGTCCGTAAGCTCCTGCATCTTGATGGTGGAGAAGAGTATGTAGGTGGTGGAGAGCACCAGGATGATGAAGACCCCGAAGACGCTCGAGACCATCTGCACCCGGAAGGAGTTGCCGAAGCCGGATCTCACAGGCCGCTCCTGTCCACGATCTCCACGCCCGTATCCACGGAGGTGGAGGTATAGCCCGTGGCGCGCAGCTCCGTCAGGGACTTGACCGCCTCGTAGCCTATGCGCTCGGGATTCACCGCGACGCTCCCCGCCAGTATCCCCTTGCGTATGTACTCCAGAATGGCCGGCTCGTTGCCGAAGCCGATGAGCTGGACGCGGCCCACCAGGTTCATGTCGATGAGGGCCTGGGCCGCGGCGATGGTGTCCGCGGAGTCCGTAAAGACGATGGTGTTGATGCGGGTGTCCGTGCGGAAGAGGCGGTAGATGAGCTCCTCGGCATCCAGGGGATTGCGCCCCGTGCGGAGGCCCGCGATGGGTGCCGCCAGGCTCCCGTCCAGGACGGCGGTTATGCCCATCTCCACCAGCTCCTTCTCCCCGAGTATGCCCGGGGCCTTGTCGCTGTACACCACCGCCAGGCGCAGGGGATCCGGAGCGATGCGGGAGACGATGGCGCCCATGCGCCGGCCGATGTCGAAGTTGTTGGTGCCGATGTAGGGCCAGGGCTGGTCGTTGGGCACGTTGTGGTTGATGAGCACCACGGGAATCTTCTTGGCGGTCAGCTTCTCCAGCCGGCTCCGGGCGAGGCGGTCGTCGATGTAGGGACAGACCACCACGCCGTCCACGCCGGTGTAGGACGCCATGGCCAGGTCGTTCTTGTCGGGGTCGATGGAGTGGAAGGAAAGGACGGCCCCCGATTCCTCCGCCGCCCGCTCCGCCCCCTCTATGATCCGGAGGAAAAAGGAATCCCTATTGTCGGGAAGGTAGAGGGAAAAGTGGTACTTGGGTCCCGGGCCCGCCGGCTCGGAGCCCCGCACGTAGAGGCGGCGCACCAGGGTAAGGGACATGGAAAGGGCCAGGGCGGAGAGGAGGGCGAACAGGACGATGCCGACGCGCACGAGAGTCTTCACCGGCAAAGTATACCTTCCCTTTCCCGCCGGCACAAGGGAAAGCGCGCCGGGGCCGCTACATGGGCGCGGGGAAGAGCAGGCCCTGCTTTTCCCGCAGGCGCGCCTCCACGCTCCGCACCACCGCATCCAGGTCCCGGTCCTCCGCCACGAAGTCCAGGGTGTCCGCCGGCACCACCAGCACCGGCGCCAGGGAGAAGCCGTCGATCCAGCGCTCGTACAGGCGGTTCAGGTCGGCCAGGTAGGAATCCGGTATGGCCGACTCGAAGCCCCTGCCCCGCTTGGCGATGCGGGCGCGCAGGGTCGGAACGGAGGCCCGCAGGTACACCACCAGGTCCGGGGGCGGCAGCAGGGTCGTCAGGGTGCGGTAGAGTCCCTCGTAGGTCTCCCACTCCCGGCCGCTCAGGGCGCCCCGCTCGTGGAGGTTTCGGGCGAAGACCTCCGCGTCCTCGTAGAGGGACCGGTCCTGGACCACCGACCAGGGATCGTCCATGAGCAGGCGGTGGGAGCGGAGCCGGTGGGTCAGGAAGAAGGTCTGGGAGTGGAAGGCCCAGCGTCCCATATCGGCGTAGAAATCCGCCAGGTAGGGGTTCTCAGCCACCGGCTCGTAGTACGGCCTGAACCCCAGCCGCTCGGCAAGCAGGGAGACGAGGGTCGATTTTCCCGCGCCGATGTTTCCGGCCAGGACGAGGAATTTTTTCATTCGGGGAGCTCCGCTGCCGGCATCCCCTCAGTCTACGCCGCCGCCGCGGCGGCGCGCAAGCGCCCCCGGATTATCCTCGGCCGCTCGCCCTATCAGGGTGTTGATCAACAACCTGCTAGCGCCGGGCGTACCACTCCACCACCCGTTGCAGGTCCGCCCCGGCCGCCGCCGCCTTTGACGTCGCGGGCGCCTGCGCAGCCGCGCCGGAGGGAAGGTGCCCCAGGCGCACGCCCCCCTCCTCCCGGGAAAGCCAGACCGGCAGGGGCCGCGCGGATGAATAATCCGCGGCGGAGGACGAGTCCGCGGCGGCCGCCGCGAGGGCGGCGGGGGCCGCGGGGTCGAGGGCCACCAGGTCTCCCGGCGAAAGGACCGCGCTCGAAATATCGAGCTTGCGGCCGTTCACCAGGATGTGGCCGTGGGACACGAACTGACGGGCCTGCATGCGGCTTCTCGCCAGGCCTGCGCAGTACACCACGTTGGAGAGAGACCTTTCAAGCAGCCCGTAGAGGGCCTCCCCCGTGGAGCCCCTACCCTTGGAAGCCAGACGGTAGAGATTCCGCAGGCGCCGCTCGGTGATGCCGTAGGTCAAGCGGAGCTTCTGCTTCTCCGTCAGCTGCAGGGCGTAGTCGCCCATCTTTAAGCGGCTACGGACTTTCGGGTCCTTGCCGGGCTTGTTGGGCTTCTTCTCAAGAAGACGATCGTATTTTGGGTTGCCGAAGATATTCACGCCGAAACGCCGCACTACCTTGCCCTTCGCGCCGAGAAATCGGGACATGCTTCCTCCAAGGGAAATATGGATTCGTATCGCCCGGGGAATGCCTCGTAGCCGCGAAGGACGGACGGTACGTGGATAGCAGATACTATAGATTACTTATTTTGTCAAGTATTCCCGGAGCGCATGGACGGCACGGCGGGTAGAGTCGAAGGCGAGCTCGGCGGGATCTACGTCCTCCGGCCGCAGGAAGCGGAGCTCCCGAGCCTCCGCCGGATCGCAACGCAGGGCGGAACGGCGAAGTTCCGGCGCGCGGAGGAGGAAGAAGAGGTCGCAGGTGTTGTAGACGAAGCCCCTATACTCGTAGCGGTTGGGAAAGGAGGCCAGGAACTCGGGCCGGCCGCCGGGATCCCAGCTTATCTCCTCCCGGCATTCCCTGCGGAGGGCGTCCGGGGCCCCCTCCCCCGGGTCCACGAAGCCCCCGGGGAGGGCAAGACGGCCCGCCGAGGGTTCCTTGGCCCGGACCAGGAGGACCAGCCGGTCGCCTTCCGCAAGGATCAGGCAGCCCACGGCGGCTGCTACGTTGTGGAAGTACTCCAGGCCGCAGGCGCCGCAGGAAAGGCGGTGGTCCCCTACGAAGCGGGGTTCCGGCGCCCCGCAGGAGGGACACCGGAGGAAGAGCAGGTCCGCCGTAGCGGTCTAGCCCTTGGAGACCGCTTCGAACTCCGCGGCTATCTCCGCGGAGGGCTCGGCGTCCAGGAGGCTGGCGATCACGATGGCCGCAGTCCCGGCGACGAAGCCGGGAACGATCTCGTAGAGGTTGAAGATGCCCCCGGAGAGCTGCTTCCAGATGATGGTGGTGATGCCGCCCACCACGAGTCCCGCCAGGGCGCCGTTGCGGGTGGTGCGCTTCCAGAACAGGGACAGGAGCACGATGGGTCCGAAGGTGGCTCCGAAGCCCGCCCAGGCGTAGCTCACCAGGCGGAAGATGGAGAGGGAGGGGTTCAGGGCCATGAAGAAGCCCACGAGCGCCACGGCGAAGATGGTTATGCGGCTGACCAGCACCACCTCTTTGTCCGAGGCGGTCTTGCGGATCAGGGCCTTGTAGAAGTCCTTGGAGATGGCCGACGCGGTGACCAGGAGCTGGGAGTCCGCGGTGCTCATGGTGGCGGCCAGGATGCCGCAAAGGAAGATGCCGGCGATGAAGGAGGGGAAGACTCCCTCCACCACCTTGATGAACACCGTCTCGGAGGCGGAGCCCTCAAGGGCGGGGCTCACGTAGGCCCGGCCCACGAGACCCACCAGGACCGCCGCAGCCATGGCGATGAGCACCCACACCACGGCGATGCGCCGGGAGGTGCCCATGTCCTTGTCCGACCGCACGGCCATGAAGCGCACCAGGATGTGGGGCATGCCGAAGTAGCCGAGGCCCCATGCCAAGGTGGAGACGAGGGTCATGGCGGAGAGGGGGCCGCCGGAATTGGCGGCGAAGGGGTCCATGAAGGTGGGACCGGCGGCGGCGATGCGCTCGGCCACCACGTCCAGGCCTCCCGCGGCGAAGACCGCCGCGATGGGAGCGGCGACCAGGGCGACGTACATTTGAACGCCCTGGACCTCGTCGGTGGTGCTGTCCGCCAGGAAGCCTCCCATGAGGGTATAGGCCAGGATGACCACGACGCCCAGGGCCACGGCGCCGGCGTAGGGCATGCCGAAGACCGAAGAGAAGAGCTTGCCGCAGGCCACGAAGCCCGAGGCCGTGTAGATGCCGAAGAAGATGAGGATGAACACCGCGGAGACGATGGACAGGACGTTGGAATTGTCCCGGAAGCGGTTCTTGAGGTATTCGGGAATGGTGATGGCGTCCCCGGAGCGGATCGTGTAGCGCCTGAGGCGGCCGGCCACGAAGCGCCAGTTGAGGTAGGTACCCACCGCTAGTCCTACGGCGGTCCATAGGGCCTCCTGGATGCCGAAGAGGTAGGCCACCCCCGGCAAGCCCATGAGGAGCCAGCTGGACATATCCGAAGCCTCGGCGCTGATGGCGGCAGCCACCGGGCCGATGGTCCTTCCGCCCAGGAAGAAGTCGGAAGCGCTCTTGGTCTTCCGGTAATAGAACAGGCCGATAACCACCATTGCACCCAGGTACAGCGCAAAGGCCGCGATAATGCTCAGCATGTGAGATGTCACAGGCTCCTCCGTATATTCATGCGATTTTTGTGAATGTATATGCATACGTCCCGGCCGTCAAGCGAGGGAGAGAAAAAAAGGAAGACGGGCTTTCGGCCGCCACTGCGGCCGGCAAAGGGAGCCGGGCCAGGCGCCCCAGGCTCCTAGCCCAGCTCCCGGCAAATGTCGTCGATCGATTTCACCGGAGCGAGTATGAACAGTATGTCACCCCCATGAAGCTCGGTCCCACCCTTGGGGAGCAGGATTTTTCCGTCCCGCACCATCGAGCTGATCAGAGCATCCTTGCCCAGTGAAAGCTCCGATACCTTCTTTCCCGCGGCGGGAGAAGAGGAGGACAGCGCTATTTCGAACATATCCACGTCGCTCTTCTTGACGGTGTGGAGCTCTACGGAATAGGGAGAAGACGGCCGTTTTGGCACGGTGAGCTTCCAAAGCCGTGCGAGGGCGCCGAGAGTCGGCCCCTGGAGCAGACAGGAGATCAGGACCGCAAAGAAAATGATGTTGAAGACCGCGCCCGCGGACTGGAGGCCGTAGGCCGCCGGATAGGTCGCCAGCACGATCGGAACGGCGCCCTTTATGCCGCCCCACATAAGGAACAACCGCTCAAGGACCGTATATTTGAAAGGAAGGGTGGAGACGAGCACCGCAATGGGCCGGGCTATGAAGATCATGAGGGCTGCGATAAGGAGCCCCTCCTTCCAGATTTGCGCGAATTCCCTCGGGAAGGCCAGCAAACCCAGCATGAGGAAGAGGGCGACGTTGCCGAAGGTGGATATCCCGTCCAGAAAATTGCTGACCCCGCGCTTTCCGACAAAGTCGGAATTCCCCAGCCAGTATCCCATGAAGAACACCGCTATGATGCCGTTTGCGCCCGCAAGATCCGCGATGCCGTAGGTGAGGAGTATGGCGCCGACGATCAGCACGTAATAGTACCCGCGGTTCTCGGACTCCAGCCGATCAAAAAGAAACCGGGAAACATGGCTCAAGGCAAAACCGATCAGAACGCCGCCGGAGAATTGCCACAAGAGCTTAGCAGCAAACTCCAGGGGGGTGCCCGACTCCCCGGCGAGTACCTGCACGAAGCCCACGGTGAGCAGGATGGCCATGGGATCGTTCGCCGCCGATTCGACGTTCAGCGTTGCGGCTATCCGCTCCTTGATGGGGTTCTGCTTGGTTATCATGAAGACCGCCGCAGCATCGGTGGATGAAATGATCGATGCGATCATCATGGAAACGACAAAGTCGAAACGGAGTATCTTGTGAATGAAGAAACCGAGAACGAGGGCCGTGATTCCCACCCCGAGGGTTGCCAGAGTCAGCGAAGGGCCGGAAACCGAGCGGAGCTGCGCCTTGGTCGTCCTGAATCCTCCGTCGAAGAGGATGAATATCAATAGTATATCCGCTATCCTTTTGGTCAATGCCGCGTCGTCGAAGTAGATAAGGTTCAGCACATCGCTTCCCACTATGATTCCCATTCCCAGGAATGCGAGGAGGACGGGAATACCGAACCGGGCGCTGATCTTCGTTGAAAAAACGGCCGCCACGATCAAGAGGGAAAAGAGCAACAACATGGGGGACTCCTGGGATGTTTGATTTTAAGGATACTAAAAAATTTCCGAAAAAGCCACGTCGGCTCCATGCCGGAAATCTTGCCCGTTCCGGCGCCCCTTTGTGCCGGCCGCGTTGCCGGAACGGCGCCGCTTCCCTATACTGACCCCTATGATGCACGAATGCGAGCTGCGGGTGCGCACCTACGAGTGCGACGCCTATGGGCATGTGAACAACGCGGTATACCTCAACTACCTGGAGTACGCCCGCCACGAGTATCTGCGGGCCGTGGGCTTCGACTACCTCGCGGTGGTGGGCGCGGGCTACGGGCTCTACGTGGCCAGGATAGAGATAGACTACAAGCGCCCCGCCTTCATCGACGACCGGCTCACGGTCAAGACCTGGCCGGTCAAAAAGGGCGCCGTGAGCGGCACCATGGCCCAAAGGGTGCTGCGGGGCGAGGACCTGCTCGCGGAAGCGATGGTGACCTGGGCCTTCGTGGACTCCAAGGGGAGTCCCACGAAGATACCGCCCCGGTGGGACCTGCCGGGCCTGCGGCCGTGAACGGCCACGGCGGCGACCTGCGCGTCCTGGCCGCCCGTTCCGGCAGGGAGCCTTCCGAAATCCTGGACTTCTCGGCCAACCTCAATCCCTTCGGGCCGCCCTCCTGGCTGGCCGAGGAGATCTCCGCGGCCTTGGGCGAAGTCGAGCGTTACCCCGACCCCGAGGCCTCCCGGCTGCGGGCCGCGGCGGCGGAGCGCTACGGCGTGGACGGGGAGTGCGTGGTGTGCTCCAACGGCTCCGACGAGCTCTTCCGCGCCCTGGCCGCGGCTACGGGAGCCTCCCGGGTTCTTGCCCCCGGCCCCTGCTACGCGTCCTACGCCGACTGCCGGCTCCCCGCCGAAACGCCCCTCTTGGACGCGGAAAAGGGCTTTCGGCCCGATTTTGCCTTTCTGGACGCCCTATTGAAGCGTGCCGGTCCGGGCACCCTCCTCTTCCTGGGGAGCCCCAACAATCCAACGGGGAGCTTTCCGGACCAGGAGGCCCTGCGCGACCTGGCGCTGCGCAACAGCGGATGCTGGATCGTGGCGGACGAGGCCTTCCGGGACTTCCTGGACGACGGAAGCCTGGCCTCGGACGGTCCGCCCAACCTCGCCGCCACCCGGTCCCTGACCAAATACTGGACCATTCCGGGACTTCGGGTAGGCCTCGCCCTCTGCCCGGCGGACCTTGCCCGCCGCCTGCGCCGGGAATTGTCCCAGTGGCCGGTGAACGTCCTGGCCGAACGGGTCGGAGCTCGAGCTCTAAGGGACCGGGATTTCGACTCCTGCCGGGCCGATCTGGTCCGGCTCAGGGGTGAATTATCCGCCGCATTGGCCGAACTCGGGTGCCTGCGCCCCCTGGGCGGCGCGTCCGCGAACTACCTTCTCGTCGAGGTCGAGGGGACCGCCTCGGCGGACCTGGAGGCCGCGGTCCTCAAACGCGGCGTGGCGGTGCGGGACTGCGGCAACTTCGCGGGCCTTGCGGGAGAGCGCGGCGCGCTCGGCGGCGGCAGGCGCTCCGGATGGATACGGACGGCGGTGCGGAGCCGGAATGACAACGCCCGCCTCGTTTCGGCCCTGAGGGCCGCCCTGGAGGAGCTCCTATGACCGACGCCGGGACGTACGGCGCGCTCGTCGCCATCGCGGGCGGACTCCTGTTGGATCTGATCCTGGGAGACCCGGAATTCCCCTGCCACCCCGTGCGGCTCATGGGAGCCCTCGCCCACCGGGCGGAAGCGTTCTTCCGGCCGCGGCTTCAGGCGGGGGCCGCGGGAGTCTCGGCATGGGCCGCAGTCATGGCCGGAACTCTGGGCGCCGGGGTCCTGTTCCTGGCCGCGGCCGGCGCCGCCGCGGGCGGTCCGGGCAGGGCGATAGGGGGAGCCGTGCTGGTCTGGGCATCGGTGGCCGCCCGGGATCTGGCGGTCCACGCGGGCCGGGTCCGCGCCGCCTTGGAACAGGGCGACCTTGCGGAGGCCCGCAGGCGGGTTGGAATGCTGGTGGGCAGAGACACGGCGATCCTGGACGAGGGAGCAGTCGCACGGGCCGCGGTGGAGAGCGTGGCGGAAAGCTTCGTGGACGGAATCGCGGCGCCCCTCTTCTGGGCGGCGCTCCTCGGGCCCCTGGGGGCCCTGGGCTACCGGGCGGTGAACACCATGGATTCCATCTTCGGCCACAAGAACGAGCGCTACCTGCGCTTCGGCCGGGCGGCCGCGCGCCTGGACGACGCGGCAGGCTGCATCCCCGCGCGGCTCGCCGCAGTCCTGGCCTGCGCGGCCGCCCCCGTCGTCGGCGGCTCCATCGGCAGAAGCTTCCGCATCTTCCTGCGCGACCGGCTCAAGCACGAGAGCCCCAATTCCGCCCACGGCGAGGCGGCCTTCGCCGGAGCCCTGGGCCTGGTCCTGGGGGGCCCGACCGTCTACGGCGGCATTGCAGCGGAGAAGCCCTACCTGGGCGGCACGGCGGCGGAGCTGCGCGGGCGGCCCTGCGTTCCCGCCGATATCTCCCGGGCGGTCCGCCTCATGGCCGCCGCCACGGTCCTCTGGACCCTATTCCTGATCGGCCTGCGCCTGGCCGCGCCCGCCCTTCCGTAAGCGCGGCGGCCGCGGGTTCCCCGCGCCGTCCCGCAGGGGATTTGCGAAGCGCTCGAGCGCCAGGGTCTCAGGATCCGCGGCGATGCCGGAAGGAGGAGCCCCGAGGCCCTGGAAAAGGCGCGCCCAGAAGTTGACCTGGGCTATGGTGGCGACGACTATGACGAAGCCCCGCTCGCCCAGGGCTGCGGCAAGGCGCGACGCAGCCTCGTCGCTCGGCCGGACCGGCGTTCCGCAGAGGAGCGTCGCGTAGGCGACGGCGGCCCGCTCCGCCTCCGACAAGGACGGAAGGGTCTCGCCGTCCCGATCTCCCTTGAGCACCTCAAGCTCCGGCCCGCCGATACCAAGAGCGGCATAGTCTTGGCCGTTCATGTCGATGCAGAAGGGGCAGGACACGGCGTAGGAAACCCGCAGCCGGACCAGCGCCAAGAGACGGCGGGGCGCATCCGCCTCGTCGTGGGCCACGAAGGCTTCAAGCAGCCCCGCCCCGAGGAGCGCCTTGGGATAGCGCGCAAGGACGCGAAGGCCCTCGAGCCGGCCGCCCGCGGCCCGTTCCGCCCGGCGGAGCAGGAATCCCAGAGGAAAGGGCACGGGCTCGAGGGGCGCCACGAAGGGGACCGCGTTGAGGGAACATCGATTCAGCTCTTCCATGCTTGAAGGCTAAAGCAGCGCCGGCCCGAATGCAACGGCGGACTGCGGCGGCCGCGCTCCGGCCCTTGCGCGGCGCGGCATCGTGCCTTAGCATATTTCCTATCATGAAACGTATTCTTCATAAGCTCGGGGCGCTCGGCCTCGCCCTGGCCGCGCCGGCCCTAGGTCTCGCCTGCGCATCCGCCCCGCCCGCCGCCGCGGCGCCCGTGGAGCGCGTCGAACCGGAAGCGCCCGCGCCGCCGCCCTCGGCGGAGGAGGACCATCCGGTGCGGGCCGCGGTGGTGGATTCGGCCCGGACCCTTCTGGGAGAGAAGCCCAACGCCAAGGTGGTGGTCCGGGACCGCGCCTTCCTGTTGGACTGCATAGGTACGGTGAGCGCCGCCTGGTGGGGCGCGGGCTACGACATCCAGCGCGATTTCCATCGGCACCAGGGCAACGGAGTGACGCGGCTCTACCGCAGCCTCGTGGAGTGGGGCGCCCTGCACGATCAACGTATACCCAAGCCCGGGGATATTGTCGTCTGGTCCAATACCTACGACCGCAACGAGGACGGGGTGCCCTACAACGACGGCATCACCCACGCGGGCATCGTGGTGCAGGTGGACGAGGACGGGACCGTGCACTACCTGCACT
>CAYUPG010000006.1:20529-30150 GCA_964446515.1 uncultured Treponema sp. | reverse complement strand
GATGTCCTTAGGCCGACCGGCATCCTGGGCATGTCCGGCGACGAGAACGGCGCCGAGGGCGACCGCGCACAAAAGGCAGGAACGCTTCATCGTTTTCATAAAAAGAGTATAGACCCGAAGGACGACGGGGTGGTGTTTTTTTTGTATAATTTCCCCATGAGAGACCGGATGCGCGCATCACCCTTCCTCGTGGATGTCTTCCTCTGTTCCCTCGGCGCCTACGGGGGCCCGGAGGCGCACACGGGGGTATTCCTGAACCGCCTGGTCCAGAAGGGACGCTACCTTACGGAGGACGAGCTGATAGAGCTTGTGGCCCTCTGCAGCGTGCTGCCGGGGCCCACGAGCACCCAGACCATAGTCGCCGTGGGGCACCGCCGCGGCGGTCCCCTGCTCGCCCTGCTCACCCTGCTGGTGTGGGCCCTTCCCGCGGTGGCCGTCATGGGGGCCTTCTCCTTCCTTCCGGGACTCTTACCCGACCGCGGGGCCTCCCGGGACATCCTGCGCTACCTCGGTCCCATGGCGATCGGCTTCATCATCGTCGCCGCCCTGCGGATAGGGCGCAAGGTGCTCCGCGGGCCCCTGACCGCGGCGGTCCTCACCTTGAGCGCCCTGTGCACCTACTTCTTTCCCTATCCCTGGGTCTTTCCCCTCGTGCTCCTGGCGGGAGGCTTTGCCGCCGTCGCGGCCTGCCGGGAGCGGCCGCTGCTCAACCCTGTCCGCCTGTCCCCGCCCTGGCCCTACCTGGCCGCCTTCATCCTCTTTGCCGCGGGGGCCTTGGCCGCCGAGTTCCTGACGGGCAACCGCTTCGCGGTCCTCTTCGAGAGCTTCTACCGCTACGGCTACCTGGTCTACGGCGGAGGGCAGGTGGTGGTGCCCATCATGCAGGGGGAATTGGTGGAGCTCCGGGGCTACATGACCGGTTCCGAGTTCCTGGCAGGCTACGGCCTGGTGCAGGGGCTTCCCGGACCCATGTTCAGCTTCGCCGCCTACGCGGGGGGCCTGGCCGCCCGGGACCAGGGGACTTTTGGGCAAATCCTGGGGGCGGCCCTGGGGGGCATCGGGATCTTTCTGCCCGGCGTCCTGCTCATCTTCTTCGTCTATCCCGTATGGGAGGGGCTCAAGGGAATAGCGGCGGTTCGGGTCTCCCTCTCGGGCATCAACGCCGCGGCGGCGGGCATGCTGGCGGCGGCGGTATTCCGGCTGCTTCCCGCCACGGGTTTCAGGCCCGACGCCCTTGCCGCCGTGGCCCTGACCGCGGCGGTCCTCCATTTCTCCAAGATCCCCCCGACCGTCCTGGTGCTCCTTTCCCTGGGGGCGGGTTTTTTCCTTTGACCAGAACCTCTTTTCGACCTACAGTGTACTCGGTACACCTAGATGACCTCAAAAGGAGTCCCGTATGAAAGTCCTGATAGCCGGAGAGTCCTGGATTACGCTGCACATCCACATGAAGGGCTTCGACCATTTTTCCAACTCCACCTACGAGGAGGGAGTCGGCCCCTTGCGGGATGCCCTTGAAAAGGACGGCATCCGGGTGGACTACCTGCCGAACCATCTGGCGGGGACCCAATTCCCGGTGACCATGGAGGCCCTGAAGGAATATTCGGCGGTTTTGCTGAGCGATATCGGGGCCAACACCCTGCTGCTCAATCCCCGGACCTTCGCGGCATACGAGCGGACGCCCAACCGGCTGGAGCTCCTCAAGCGCTACGTGGCCGAAGGCGGTGGCCTCTGCATGATAGGCGGCTATCTCACGTTCATGGGGATAGAGGGCAAGGGCTGCTGGAAGGGCACCGCGGTCGAGCAAACGCTTCCCACCGAGCTCATGGATGGGGACGACCGCGCGGAAAAGCCCGAAGGAGTGGTGCCGGAGGTCGTACTTCCCGACCACCCGATCCTGCGGGGCATCTCGGGCCCCTGGCCGTACTTCCTGGGCTACAACCGGCTGCGGGCCCGCCCTGAGGCCCAGGTGTTGGCTCTTGCCGGGGATGACCCCTTCCTTTCGGTCCGCGACTACGGCGCCGGCCGCACCGCAGCCTTCGCTTCCGACTGCGCGCCCCATTGGGGATCTCCGGATTTCATGGCATGGCCGCACTATGGAAGGCTCTGGGCGCAACTGGTCCGGTGGCTGGCCAAGGCGCAATAGGTAAAATTACCGATGCATTTTTCGGTCATTTCTCCGCTTTCGGGACGGCGGATTCGACCCTACAATCCTTTCACAAAGTACTATCTGAAAGGAGGTTTCGAATGAAGATTTCGAAGCGATCGATTTTATCGGCGCTCTGTCTGGCGGCTGTGGCCGCAACCGCGTTCTCCGCCGGGCAGCAGGCCAAGGGACCCGCGACGGGGTCCAAGACCATCACGTGGTGGGCCCTGTCCGGAGGCGGCGGAGCCGACAATCCCCGGGAGACCCTGCGCAAGCAGATCATCGCGGATTACCAGAAGCTGAACCCCGACGTCAAGATAGACCTGGTGATCCTTGAGAACGAGGCCTTCAAGCAGAAGGTCCAGGTAGCCATCCAGGCCGGTACTCCCCCGGACATCTTCCACTCCTGGGGCGGCGGCGTCATGGTCGAGTACGCCAAGGCCGGAATGCTCCGGGACATCACCGACACGGTCAAGAACGATCTGTCTAAAACCGTAGGCATCGGCGCCCTGGGCGTCTACGGCCACGAGGGCAAGTACTACGGCGCGCCCTACGACATGGGCGCCGTGGGCCTCTGGTACAACACCGCCATATTCAAGCAGGTAGGCGTGTCCGTCCCCAAGACCTGGGATGAGCTCCTGGCCGCCGTTCCCAAGTTCAAGGCCGCGGGCATCGTTCCCATCGCCCTGGGCGGCGGCGACAAGTGGCCCGCCCATTTCTGGTGGGTCTACCTGGCCATGCGTTTGGGCGGCAAGGAAGCCTTCGACCTGGCGTACAGCGGCCGCGGCTCCTTCCAGGATGCTCCTTTCGTCAAGGCCGGCGAACTCTTGGTGCAGCTCCGCGACCTCCAGCCCTTCCAGACCGGATTCCTGGGCGCCACCTACGACGATCAGTCGGCTCTCATGGGCAACGGCAAGGCGGCCATGGAGCTGATGGGCCAGTGGGCTCCTGCGGTCCAGAACGCCAACTCCGTGAGCGGCCAGGGCATCGGCGCGGATCTGGCCTGGGCCCCCTTCCCCGCGGTTTCCGGCGGAAAGGGCAAGCTGTCCGACGTCATGGGCGGCGGCAACGGCTACATCCTGGGCAAGAACGCCTCCGATCAGGCGGTGGATTTCTTCAAGTTCTTCATGCAGCGGCAGTATAATGAGGAGCTCGTCCGGGTGGAGAACATCATCCCCGTAGTCAAGGGCGCCGAGTCCGTCCTGGCGGCGGACAAGAACTCCATGTCCATAGTCCAGGCCATCGCCGCGGCGGACTACTACCAGCTCTACTACGATCAGTTCCTGCCCCCCGCCGTCGGGGAAGCGGTCAAGGATGCGGTGGCGGGCCTTCTTGCCGGCACCCTGAATCCGACCCAGTGTGCGGCCATGATCGATAAGTCCTGGCAGCAGGAGCGGTAGGCTTCGTCCAGTCTATGAGGCCGGGGGCGGGCTCAAGTCGTCCCCGGTTCTTTTCTAATCGGATAGGTGCATGAAGAACAACCATCGAACGAACGCCGCTGGAATCCGAAACCTGTTATTGGCCCTGACCCTGATGGCCCCGGCCCTGCTCTTGTTCTCCCTCTTCGTGGTAGTCCCGGTGGTTCAGGCGGGCTATTACTCCCTGTACAATTGGAACGGCATGGGGCCCCTTGCCAAATTCAGGGGCTTCGGGAATTTTTTTGCCATATTCCAGGATCGCATCTTCCAAACCGCCCTGCTGAACAACGTCAAGATCGTCGCCGTATCCCTGTTCATCCAATTGCCTCTGGCCTTCATCCTCGCCCTCCTTATCGGGCGCAAGAGCTTCCGGGGCGAGGCGGTATTCCGCAGCATTTTCTTCTTTCCTTACATACTCGCTGAAATAGTCACCGGCATAATCTGGAAATTCATCTACCACCCGGAATTCGGACTCCCCACCATCCTCGCCGGAAAGGAGGTCGGCCTTCTCGGCGATCCTTCCCGTGCCTTCGGCGCGGTGCTGGTCGTCATCGTCTGGAAATATATCGGGTTCCACATGATCCTCTACATCGCGGGCCTCCAAGGCGTGCCCCGGGAGCTTGAGGACGCGGCCACGGTGGATGGGGCGAACAAGCTGCAGATCATCTGGAACGTAATAATACCCAGCCTGCGGAACACCTTCATCATTTCGGTATTCCTTTCCGTGATCGGGTCCTTCAACGTCTTCGACATCGTATGGGCCCTCGGCCAAGGCGGACCGGTCAACTCCACGGAGACCCTGGTCACCTACCTGTACAACTTCGGCTTCCGGCGCTTCGCCTTCGGATACGGGAGCGCGGTGGCGGTCATCATCTTCTTGATCTGCCTTCTCTTCAACCTTCTGTACCAGCGCTATATCGTGGGGGATACACAGCATGAGGGGTGATACTTTGTCCAGGACGGTTCGGGCGTGGCTTGTGGCGCTCCTGTCCCTGGTGATGGTTTTTCCGATCTACACGACGATCATCGGGGGCGTCAAGAGCAACGGCCAGCTCTTCTCCGACCCCTTCGGACTGCCCAACCCGCTGGTGACCGACCCGTACGTCACCATACTCGGCAAATCCGGCGCCTTCTGGCGCTTCTTCTACAACTCCCTCGGCATCGCGGCAGGAACCATCGCGGTGACCCTGGTGTTTTCAATGGCGGCGGCCCTCGCCATCTCCCGCATCCCCTTCAAGGGCAGGAAGGCCTTCTTGAATTTCTTCGTGATGGGCATGCTCTTTCCTCTCACCGTGGCCATCCTTCCTCTCTACCTGCAGCTGCGCAATTTCGGCCTCCTGGGGAGCCGCTGGGGCGTCATCCTGTCCCAGGCTGCCTTCAGCCTGCCCCTGAGCGTCTTCATCTTTTCGGGCTTCTTCCGGGACGTGCCCCAGGAGCTGCAGGACGCGGTGTCCATAGACGGGGGCGGCATCATCACCTTCGGCCTACGGGTTCTTTTGCCCCTCTCCACACCGGTGATATCCACGGTCACGGTCATCACGCTGATCCAGAGCTGGAACCAATTTCTGCTGCCCCTGCTGGTCTTGGACAATTCCGCGGCCTTCACGCTTCCCCTGGGGGTGATGCAGTACCAGGGCCAATTCACCACCGGCTGGAATCTGATCATGGCCTTCATAACCGTGGCGATACTTCCCATGATCCTCTTCTATGTCTTCATGCAGAAGTACATAGTCGCGGGGCTCACCGCCGGGGCGGTCAAGGGATAAGTTCACGGTCCTGTCCGGCGGCGGCTCAGGAGTACTGCTTTTCCTGGTCCTCCCGCAGGCCGTCGTAGGCCTCCGGGGGAAAGCCGAAGAGGGGAACGAAGAGGCGCGAGGCCAGGGCCAGGAGCTGCCGGGTCTTGTAGGCCTCGTGGTGGGCTTCCCCGCGCTTTTCAGAAAGCTCCCAGCTTTGACGGTCGGAGATGCGCAGCTCCACCGGCAGGGTATGCTGCTGGGTGGTGATCTCTATTTCGTTCCGGTAGTCGTAGGCCGCCGTACCCGGTATCAGGATGCGCCGGGTGGCGGCGTCCCGGTGGACCGGCAGGGGAAAGTTGATCTTGCACTGGAATTTGCGGTGCCGGTCGGAGCTGTGGGGGTTGCGCACCGCGTTCATGCTCAAGGCTCTGAAGAACTCCTCCGAGTTTTCCCGTACCTGGCGGTCCGACGGAGCTTCGGCGAAGGGCAGGGCCCGCTCGAGGTTCTCCATAAGGCGCCGCACCGCCTGCCCCATGTCCTCCGGGTCGTCGAAGAGGGTCTGGGTTATGGAGGTGGAGACGGCGTACTCCTGGAGTATGACGCCCCGCTTCTGCAGGGCGTGGAAGAGGGCCAGGGAATCTTCCCGTTCCCTGAGCAGGAAGGTGACCGCCAGAATGTCCCGAATGTCGTAGGCCTCCCCCTCGGAGTCCTTTCCGAGCTTCGCGAACATGCTTTCGGGGCTCTTGAGCCGGGCCTTCAGCTCCAGGATGTCTACCCGTATGCCGTCTCCGCTGTCGAAGACCAGGCAGCCCCTATCGTCGTCGGCGTAGACCGAATCGTTGAGCTTGCGGAAGAAGGCGGACAGCTTGACGAAGGCCCTCCGGGCGCCCTCGTCCTCCGGCAGGAGCTCCGGGGCCCTCCAATCCAGGCCGTAGAGATCCGTCAGGCCCACCCCCTCGGACTGCAGGAAGAGGCCGAGCTCCGCGTAGTCGTGGATGTCCTGGCTGTCCTCCTCCAGGGACTTGATGAGATGGCACATCTTGAGGAGGGCGCAGGCGGCGATCCTGCGGGAGGGCGACAGGTCCACGGGGCCGCCGGCATAGCCGCGGAAGAGGTCGGGGTACTTGCCCGAGGAGACCAGCAGGAAGAGGCGCCGGGGATCCTCCAGGGCGAAATCCGAAAGGCCGCCTGAGAAATAGAGGGTCTCCAGCGCTTCCAGCGCCGAAGCGGCTTCGCGGTAGAGGATCGCGCGGGGTGTACCCAAGAGAGCGAGCTCCTCGAGCCGGGCGCCCAGGAAGGGAAAGAGCCAGCGGCGGAAGTAGTCCAAGGACCGCCGGACGTAGACCCTGCTCCGGGAGAGTTCCCGCTCCGGCAGCCTGCCGTCCAGAACGTCGAAGCCCCGGTTCGCCAGCATGGCCGTCGCCTTGGCCATGGCGTTCTCATACCCGTCGCAGTTCCGCAGCAGGTAGGGAGTCATCTCCCGCTTGTCGAGAACGGAACCGAAGATCTCGTGGTAGAGCTCCATGATAGTCCATGATCGTCCTACGGCCGGGGCGCCGTCAAGGGCCTCGGCTATCCGGTCTTCAGGGTGCGGTAGTCCACGGTCTCGCCGTCCCGGAGCACGCGGACGGCGAAATCCGAAAGCTTCCGGTTGTCCAGGACGGCCGCCAGCTCGCCGTCCGAGAGGGCCGCGGAGAAGCGGTCCTCCAGCCAGGAGGCGGGAAGGCTTCTTCTGCGGCGGAAGTGCCTGCGGAGGCCCAAGAGCCAGGCGTCGTAGCGGTCGGCGCCGCGCAGGAGGGGCCGGGTGTCCACGCCCCGTTCCCCGTAGAGTTCCGCCAGGTCCCGCAGGAGTATGCGGAAGGAGTCGTGGGGCGGCAGGATGCGGCGGTGCACCCCGTGGGGCAGGAGGGGAGGGATGGGGTGGTCGGCGCGCACGGCGGCGACGGTTCTGAACAGGGCCGCCGAGGCCTCCCGGCGGGGCATGCCCGAGGGACGGTCCTCGTCGTAGGTTCGGTCTAGGCGCTCCATCAGCTCGGGTCGGTAGGACCGAACGGTCTCCCGGTACAGCTCCTTCTGGCGGCCGGGCCGCAGGGTGAGTCCTCCGGGCATGGCGAAGTCCACCCCTATGTCCGATAGGGCCCCGTAGAGGGCGCGGAGGCCGGCCTCGTCGTCGCTGATGAGCGGCAATAGGGGCATCACCAGGGCGCCCACCGCGCAGCCCGCCTCCTTGAAGGTACGCAGGGCCGCAAGGCGGGCCGCGGGACTCGGCGCGCCGGGCTCGAAAACTTGCCTGATCCCGTCGTCCAGGGTGGTTATGGATACCATGAGCAGGAAGCCCGCGCCCCGGCCCAATCGGGCCCAGGCGTCCAGGTCCCGCATGACCAAGTCGGACTTGGTCATGACGCAGGTCGGAACCTGGCTGTCGGCCAGCAGCTGCGCGCAGCGGCCCACCGTGCGGGCCTCCGCCTCCAGCCGCTGGTAGGGGTCGGTGGTGCCGGAGCCTATGGCCACCATGCCCCGCTCCCGGAGCCCGCTCAGCTCCGCGGCCAAGAGCTCAGGCAGACCCGTACGCAGCTCCAGATCCCGCTCGAAGTCCCCCTCCACGTAGTAGCGCTCCGCGCGGCCGTCGCAGTAGCGGCAGCCGTGGGCGCAGCCCCGGTAGGGGGAGAGCTTATAGAGGGAGCGGGTGAAGGGGTCGGGAAGGTCCGCCCGGGAGAGGGCCCTGCGGACCGGCCGTTCAGTTATCCGGGGCCCTTCCTCCATGCTTTTAGAACCGATCTATCACGGCGATTCCCGTACCCGGGAAGGAGTCCATCCGGGTGAGGTGCTCGATGCCTTCCTCCAGGGTGAGGCGCGAGGAGACCAGGCGTTGGGGCTCCAGGAGTCCTGCTTCCACCATCCCCAGGAGTGCCCCGTAGCGGTGGGCCTGGATGCCGTGGCTGCCGTATATCTCCAGTTCCCGCGCTATCACCAGGTCCATGGGCAGCTCCGGCCGGCTGTGGCCGCCCAGCATGAGCCCCACCTGGACGTGGCGGCCCCGCTTGGCCAGGCAGGCGACGGAGTTGAAGCAGGTGGCCCGGCTTCCCAGGGCGTCCATGGACACCTGGGCGCCGCCTGAGGTGAGTTCCCGTATGGCCGCCCCCACATTCGAGGCGGTCGAAGCGTCCAGGAGCAGGTCCGCGCCCAGCGCGCGGGCGGCCTCCAGCTTGTCCTTGCTGATGTCCACGGCGACGATGCGCGCCCCCATGGCCCTGCCTATCATCACCGCCGAGAGTCCCACCCCGCCGCAGCCGTGGATGGCCAGCCAGTCCCCGGCCCGGAGCTTGGCCTGGGCTTCCAGGGCCCGGAAGGCCGTGACGAAGCGGCAGCCCAGGGCCGCGGCGGAAACGGAATCCAGGGCATCCGGCAGGCGGACCAGGTTCATGTCCGCGTAATGGACGGCCACGTATCGGGCGAAGGAACCCCAGTGGGTGAAGCCCGGTTGGAACTGATGGTCGCAAACCTGCTGATCCCCCGCGCGGCAGGGGGGGCAGCTGCCGCAGCCGCAGACGAAGGGAAGGGTGACCCGGTCCCCCACCGCCCAGTTCCTGATGCCCGTCCCGAGCTCAACGATCGTTCCCGCCAGCTCGTGCCCCGGGACATGGGGCAGGGCTATGTCCGGGTCGTGGCCCTGCCAGCCGTGCCAGTCGCTACGGCAGATACCCGTCGCTTCGACCTTCAGGACCACCCCGCCTTCCGGCGCGGCGGGGTCTGCGACTTCCTCTACGGCGATGGGTCCTCCGAAACTGCGGTACACGGCTGCTTTCATACTCACCTCCCGGTTCCCGTCAGTTAAGCCTCCGGACGGCGGCCTGTCAATCCACCCGCCGCTGCTATATACATTATCATAATAGTCATGTATAATAGGGGCAATCCACACTAGGCGAAGCGCAAGGAGTGATCCATGAAGAACGCGACCGAACATACGAGCCTCGACGGCCCCGCCTCCAAGCGGAGGGTGGACGTACGGGATTTCATACAGCGCAGCTACCGGCCCTATGAGGGGGACGGCTCTTTTCTATCCGGTCCCACCGAGAGGACTCTGTCCCTCTGGAAGACCCTCTCGGAGCTCCTGGAAAAGGAGCGCGTCGCGGGGGTGCTGGACGTGTCCGCCGACAGGCCCTCCTCCATCACCGCCCACGGGCCGGGGTACATCGACCGGGACAAGGAGGCGGTGGTGGGTCTCCAGACCGACGCGCCCCTCAAGCGGGCCATCATGCCCAACGGCGGCCTGCGCATGGTGGAGGCGGGCCTCGAGGCCTACGGCTTCAAGCTCGATCCTGCC
>CAYUPG010000006.1:0-20519 GCA_964446515.1 uncultured Treponema sp. | reverse complement strand
AAAGAGATCTACACCCATTACCGCAAGAGCCACAACGATGCGGTCTTCGACGCCTACTCCCCGGACATCCTGGCCTGCCGCAAGTCGGGCATCATCACGGGCCTTCCGGACGCCTACGGCCGGGGCCGCATCATCGGGGATTACCGCCGCGTTCCCCTCTACGGCACGGCGTATCTCATTGAGCAGAAAAACGAGGAAAAGGGCGAGACCGACGGAGCCGAGTTCACCGAGGAAGTCCTGCGGGAACGGGAGGAGCTTTCCGAGCAGATCCGCGCCCTGGGAGAGCTGACGGAGATGGCAGTCAAGTACGGCTTCGATATCTCCCGCCCCGCGGAGAACGCCCGGGAGGCCGTCCAGTGGCTCTACTTCGCCTATCTGGCGGCGGTCAAGGAGCAGAACGGGGCCGCCATGTCCATCGGCCGCATCTCCACCTTCCTGGATATCTACATAGAACGGGACATCGAGGCCGGCGCCCTCACCGAGGCGGAGGCCCAGGAGCTCATCGATCAGCTGGTGATGAAGCTCCGCATCGTGCGCTTCCTGCGCACCCCCGACTACGACCAGCTCTTCTCCGGGGATCCAACCTGGGTGACGGAAGCGATCGGAGGTATGGGGGAGGACGGCCGCACCCTGGTCACCCGCACCAGCTTCCGCTTCATCCATACCCTCTACAACCTGGGCCCCGCCCCGGAGCCGAACCTGACGGTCCTCTGGTCCGAAGCTCTGCCCCAGACCTTCAAGGACTTCTGCTCCAAGGCGTCCATCGACACCTCAGCCATCCAATACGAGTCCGACGATCTGATGCGGGTCCACTGGGGGGACGACTACGCCATAGCCTGCTGCGTCTCCGCCATGCGCATCGGAAAGCAGATGCAGTTCTTCGGCGCCCGGGCCAACCTAGCCAAGGCTTTGCTGTACGCCGTCAACGGCGGACGGGACGAGATTTCCGGCGCCCTGGTGGCCCCGGGCTTCGAACCCATCGCGGGGGAGTACCTGGACTATGCGGAGCTCCGCTCCCGCTTCGACGGCATGATGGAATGGCTGGCCGGCACCTACGTCAAGGCCCTGAACGCCATCCACTACATGCACGACAAGTACCACTACGAGCGCCTGGAGATGGCCCTCCACGACCGGAAGATTTTGCGCACCATGGCCTGCGGCATAGCGGGCCTTTCGGTGGCCGCCGACTCACTCTCGGCGGTCAAGCACGCCAGGGTCAGGATGCTGCGGGACGAGCGAGGCCTGGCGACGGACTTCCAGGTCGAAGGGGACTATCCCGCCTACGGGAACAACGACGACCGGGTGGATTCCATCGCCGTGGAGCTGGTTGAGAGCTTCATGGAAAAGATCCAGAAGCACAGGACCTACCGGGACAGCGTGCCCACCCAGTCGGTGCTCACCATCACCTCCAACGTGGTGTACGGGAAGAAGACGGGCAACACCCCCGACGGCCGCCGGGCGGGGGAACCCTTCGCCCCGGGGGCCAATCCCATGAACGGCAGGGACCGGTCGGGCTTCCTGGCCGCCGGCTCCTCCGTGGCCAAGCTCCCCTACGAGGCCGCCCTGGACGGCATCAGCTGGACCGCCTCCATGGTGCCCGACGCCTTCGGCAAGACCGCCTCGGAGCGGATCCGCAACCTCTCAAACTGCCTGGACGGCTTCTGCTGCCAAAGCGGCTTCCACATGAACGTGAACGTCCTCTCCCGGGAAACCCTGCTGGACGCCATGGAGCACCCGGAGAAGTATCCCCAGCTTACGGTGCGGGTCTCCGGCTACGCGGTCAATTTCGTAAAGCTCTCCCGGGAACAGCAGCTGGACGTGGTGAACCGCACCTTCCACGTAAAGGCATGACCGCTGCCCCCGACGCGGCCGCCTCGGCAGCCCTGGCCGGCGGTCCCCGTGAACTCGGCATTCCGGGCTTCGTCCACTCCACGGAGGCCGGCAGCGCCGTGGACGGTCCGGGCTTGCGCTTCCTGGTGTTCCTGGCGGGCTGCGCCTTCCGCTGCGTCTATTGCCACAACCCGGACACCTGGAAGGCCCAGGACTCCCAGCGCCGGAGCGTGGAGGACCTGTTGGAGGAGATAGGGCGCTACGCCCCCTGGCTCAAGCGGGTGGGGGGAGTGACCATATCCGGGGGGGAGCCCCTGCAGCAGGCGGCCTTCACCGGCGCCCTGCTCCGGGGCGTAAAGGAGCGCTGGGGCCTCCACACGGCCGTGGAGACCCAGGGCTACCTGGCGGAGCGACTGAGCGACGAGTGGTTCGAGCCCCTGGACCTGGCGCTCCTGGACATCAAGCACATAGACGAGGATGCATACCGGGAGCTGACCGGCGGCTTCTCCCTGCAGCCGACCCTGCGTTCCGCCCGGCGCCTGGGCGAACTGGGGGTGGACCTCTGGATACGCCACGTGGTGGTTCCCGGCTCCACGGACCGGATGGACGTGGCGGAGCGCCTGGCGGACTTCGTTGCGGAAATCCCCACGGTGCGCCGGGTGGAGCTCTTGCCCTTCCACCAATTGGGAAGGGACAAGTGGCGGGCGCTCGGCATACCCTACCCCATGGAGGGTGTCCGCCCCCCGGACCCGGAGCTGGTGGAACGCCTGCGCCGTCCCTTCCGCGAACGGGGCATAGAAACGTGTTGACCGGTGAAGGAAACTCCCGTAGAGTAACCTAATGCGGGATCGTTGGAGCGCCGAAAAGGCCTGGGCTTGGCGCGCGGAGCAGGGGTGTTTGTTGGGGTGCAACTTCATCCCCTCCACCGCCGTGAATCAGTTGGAATTCTGGCAGGCGGAAAGCTTCGATCCCGAGACCATACGGCGGGAATTGGACTGGGCCGCGGCTCTGGGGATGAACGCCCTGAGGGTCTTCCTCCACGACCTGGCCTACGCCGCCGATCCTGAGGGTTTCCTTGGGCGCCTGGAACGCTTTCTTGCTTGGGCCGCGGAGCGGGGTCTCAGGACCATGCCGGTCCTCTTCGACGACTGCTGGTACGAGGGTGCCGCCCCCGGGCCCCAGGCGGCGCCCCGGCCGGGCGTCCACAATTCCCGGTGGGTGCGGAGCCCCGGCCTGAGGGCCGCCCGGGATGAGTCCCAGACGGAGCGTTTGGCCGCCTACGTCGGCGCCGTGGTGGGCGCCTTTGCCCGGGACCGGCGCGTCCTTGCCTGGGACCTCTACAACGAGGTCGGAAACTTCTTCCTGCCCCTCCTGGCCCTTCCCGCGCCGATCAAGCAGTTCCGCCTTCTTATCCGGGGACTCTCACACTATCTCCTCCCCATCCCGACCCTGACCCTCTTCCGCATGGCCGCGCGATGGGCCCGCTCCGCGGATCCGGAGCAGCCGGTCACCAGTCCGCTCTGGTTCAAGAGTCCCTCCCTCAACCGGGCGCTCATGGAGGAGTCCGACGTGGTGAGCTTTCACCACTACCGGGATGCCGCGGACCTGGAGCGGTATATTCGGGAGCTTTCGGCCTACGGAAGGCCGCTTTTGTGCACCGAATACCTGGCCCGCACGACGGGAAGCCTTTTCCGCACCGCCCTGCCGGTCTTCGGGGCCGCGGATATTCCCTGCTTCAACTGGGGCCTCGTGGCGGGGAAGACCCAGACCCAGTTCACCTGGACGGACCGCCCGGGCGCCGGCGCAGAAGGCTCGCCGTGGTACCACGATATTCTGCGCCCCGACGGGAGCCCCTACGACGAGGGGGAGGCCGCGCTGCTGCGGGCCTACCTCGGCTCCGGGTCGTCGGGCGGAACGGGGAGCTGAGGCATGGGACTGCGCAAGCGTACGCTCTTCATCTTCGTCGCCACCATAGCTATTTCGGCCACCGCGGCCATAGGCATCTCCCGGCATTTCTACCTTCGGGGCTACGGAAACCTGGAGGAGCTCGAGGCCCGTTCATCCATGCTGCGGGCCCTGGCCCTGATCGAGGACGATCTCGATCAGCTGAACATCCTGGTGCGGGACTGGGCTTCCTGGGACGACACCTACGAATTTCTGCTGTCGGGGACGACCGACTATGCGGCTTCAAATCTGGGAGAAGATACCTTCGAGAGCCTGGGCCTTTCGGCCATCGTTTTCCTCGATGTCCGGGGCGCCGGAATCTTCTCCTGGACCGAGGATGGCGTTCACGCTGCGGATGATTTCGCGGCCCGCATGGAGCCTTTCTCGCGGGAACTCCCGGTGGATAGAATTTCAGGTCTCCTGCGCGCGGGAGACGGCCTGCACCTTGCGGTGGCCCGGCCGGTGCTCCGCAGCGACGGCTCCGGCCCCGGAGCCGGGCTTCTGATGATGGCCCGACCCTTGAACAGCGCGCGCCTGGATCGCTACGGGCGGCTTTTGGGCCTTTCGGTCTCCCTCGATGCGGGCGGCGGTCCGGCGAAGGGGCCGGAGGAACTGCGCACCACGGAGGAGCGCATCACCGTGACGCGGCCCCTACCGGATATCGGCGGAGCGTCCGTCGCGGCCTTGGCCGTGTCGGCTTCCCGCGGAATCTACCGCTACGGTTCGGAATCCCTGGTGTATTACCTCGGCACGGTTGCCGCGGCCATGGGCGCGGTGGCCCTAGCGGCCTTCCTGATCCTGGAGGCCCTGGTGTTCCGGTCCGTCCGCTCCATAGGTACCCAGCTGAACCGCATCGCCTCGGGCGCCTATCCGGACGCCCGCCTGACCGTGCCCGGGGGCGATGAGGTGGGAGCCATGGCCGAGGCCATGAACCGGACCCTCGAGGCCCTGCACCTGCGCATCCGGGAGCGGGAAGCCATGCTCCGGGAAATACACCATCGGGTGAAGAACAACCTTCAGATAATCGCCAGCCTGAGCAGCCTGCAGATGTCCCGCTCCGAATCGGAAGCGGTGCGCGCAGCTCTCCAGGAGGGGCGCCGCAGGGTCATGGCGATGGCCCTGGTCCACAACGAGCTCTACGACGGATCCGACCTGTCCCGCATCGATTTGGGGGATCTGATCAGGAGCTTCCTCGGCTCTATGGAGACTAACGTCGGCGAGACCGGCCCGATAGACTTGCAGCTGGAGCTGCCGGAGGCGGAATTCTTCATGGACATCGACGGCGCGGTTCCCCTGGGCCTCATACTGAGCGAAGTGCTCTCAAACGCCTATCGGCACGCCTTTCCCGGCGGCCGGGGCGGAAGCATACGCATCTCCGCCGGAAAGGGGGAGGCCGGAACCGTCCAACTGGAGATCGCGGACGACGGCATAGGCATAGCACCCCCGGCTTCCCGGCGGGACGGCCTCGGGCTGACCATCGTCGAATCCCTTGCGACCCAGCTGGAGGGGCACTTCGATCTGGGCGCAGTTCCGGCGGGGGGCACCCGCTTCAGCCTCTCCTTCCCCCTGCTGCGTGCGGGCGCTTCCCGGGAGCAGCCCTACAGGTAGGGGGTCAGCAGGCGGGTGAGTCCGTTCCGCAGGCGAAGCGGGAAGGGCAGCTCCGCATAGCCCGAAGGGTCGAACCTCGTTGCCGCCTCTATGCGCCGGTCGGCAAAATGCTCCAGCGCCGCCGCCAGATCGCCGTCGTAGCATTCCAGGTTGTATTCGAAATTGAGCCTGAGGCTCCGGGGGTCCCAGTTCGTGGAGCCGATGAGGGACCAGATGCCGTCCACCGCGAAGATCTTGGCGTGGTCGAAGGGCGGCGGGGTCAGGTGCACCCGGCACCCGGCCGCGGCGAGGGCGGGCAGCTGGGGAGCGGTCGCCCAATCGATGACGGGTATGTTGCTCCGTCCGGGGAGCACTATGTCCACCGCTACCCCCCGCAGGGCTGCGATCTTCAGGGCCGCCGTCAGGGCCTCGTCGGGCAGGAAGTAAGGAGTTACGATCTTGATCCGATACTGGGCGGCGGTTAAGGCCCCAAGCATGACGTTGCGCATGTCGTCCAGGTCCGAATCCGGGCCGTCGGGTATCCCCCGGGCATAGACGGCGCCTGCGGGCTCCGGCGGTCCGTGCCATTCGGGACCGGAGAGGATCTCTCCCGTCGCCAGGGCCCAGTCCGCCGCGAAGGCATGCTGCAGGTCCGCCACGACGGGGCCGGATACCCGAAAGTGCAGGCAGCGGATGGGGTAGGGGGGACGTCGGCCGACCAGGTGGCCGAAGCGTATGTTCATTCCCCCCGTAAAACCCGTCTTTCCGTCGACCACCAGGATCTTGCGGTGGTTGCGGAGGTTGGCGTACCTGAACAGGCGGCGCCACCGGGGCGGCAGGAAAGCTTCCGCCCGCACTCCCGCTCTCCGCAGGGCCTCGACCATGCTCCTCCGGCTATACCGGGCGCCGAGGGCGTCGACGAGCACGCGGACCTGCACGCCCCGGGCGGCGGCGGCCCCCAGGGCTTCCAAGAAGGCGAGCCCGGCCTCGTCGTGGTCGAAGATATAGCTGCAGAGGGTCACGGATTTCTCCGCCGACCCTATCGCCCGCAGCATCGCAGGGTAGGCCGCATCTCCGTTCTCCAGGGGCTCAACCCGGTTGCCCGCGGTCAGCGGCCTGCCGCTGATGCGCAGGGCAAGCCGGTTCATGCCGATGAAGCCCGAATGGGGCAGCTCCCCGGCCAAGTGCTCCTGCTCCTGGGGCTCCCGGCTCAGGCGGGCGTTCCACGCGCCCATGCCCCGGGCCGCGGCCGCCCTGCGTATGCGGTTGATGCCGAGCAGGGGATACAGGGCCGGCCCCACGAGGGGCGCGAACCACGCCAGGCCTATCCAGCCGGCGGCGGAGCGGACGTTCCTCTTGTGCAGGGCCGCGTGGACCGTCACCAGCAGGGCCGCCAGCACGTGCAGGAGCGTGAGGATCATGTCCTGGCGCCGGAGAGCAGTCCGTCGATGGCCTGGTTGACCGAGGCGCTCTCCTCCTTGGCCGACGCCGCCTGACGCACCATGTCGGCGGATCTGGCATTGTAGCGCTTCAGTTCCGAGATGCCTTCGGCGATGACGCGGATGTTTCGCTGAAGGGATTCGAAGGTCTCGGCGAAGGAGGCGGAGACCATGCGCTCCTTTTCGGCTCCCGAGTCGACGGCGCCCGCCAGCTCGGCCAAGTCCCGCACGCCGCTCAGGAGCTCCCGGTTGCCTCGGAGGAATTCGTCCATGGTCGTGCTGATCTTGGTGCTCAGCTCGTAGGCCTTCGCGGTCTCTTCGATCATCTTGTAGAGGGACGCCGCGACTTCCTGGATATGGGCGGCGCTCCGCTCTATCTCTCCGTTCATGGCGCGGATGATGCCCGCGATCTCCTTGGTCCGTATTCCCGAGGTGTCCGCCAGGTCACGGACGGACTCCGCCACGACGGCGAAGCCGGACCC
Source organism: uncultured Treponema sp. (assembly GCA_964446515.1). GTDB lineage: Bacteria > Spirochaetota > Spirochaetia > Treponematales > Breznakiellaceae > CAYUPG01. The sequence continues at coordinate 13,237 of CAYUPG010000006.1, read as the reverse complement.
CGCTGCGCCTGCGTGGGCGGCCTCGATGGCAGCGTTCATGGCCAGCAGGTTCGTCTGGGTGGATATCTTTGCCAGGGTACCGACTATCTCCAGGGTCTTCTCCTGGTAGTCCGCCAAGCCCTTGACGCCTGCGATCGTTTCTTCGAGGGTTACCTTCCCTTCTTCCGCCAGCCTGTTGAGGTTCCTGTTGGTCTCGTCCGCCAAGCCGATATCCGCCCGTATGGATTCCACCGACCGGACCATCCCTTCTTGTGACCGGGAGTGGAGGGCGGTCAGTTCCTTCTGCCTGCGGGCGGCTTCCGCGATGGCGGTGACGGACTCCAAGAGGACGGCCAGGTTGCGCTGGGCCGCCTCGGCGTCCTCCCCGAGCCTGGCGGAGGCGCCGTTGAGGGACTCGCTGCGCTCGACGAAGGCATGCACGACCTCCGCCACGGCGTCGAAGGAGAGGGCTACGGCGTTCAGGCCTTCGTCCGCCTTGCCCTTAAGGGACCCTATGCTCTCCATGATGCGGGTGACTGTAGCCAAGGATTCGGTGTTCCGCTCCCACTCCTTGACCGCCCGGGAAAGCAGCTGATTCTGCAGCCGGGTGACGTAGAGCACCACCGCCGACGCGACCAGGAACACCACCGCGATCAGGGCGCGCCGCCCGAGCACCGTGGTGTCTCCGCTCAGGGTGGTGCAGAGGTTGATCGCAACCGCAAAGAAGACGCCCAAGCCCGCGCCGTAGGAGCCGGAAACCATCAGCCCGGAGGGCATCATGACGATGAGGGCGAGGCCTACTATGGACGTCAGCACCGCGGGGTACGATCCCTCGCGGCCCAAGGCGGGCTTGACGAGGATGCCCACGAAGATCAGTGCGATTACGGAAAGCAGGAGGGCGTTGCCTACCTTCTCCTTCCCGAAGAGCACCAGGGCTGCGCTTCCCAGGGCGATGACGCCGATGACCGCGGCTCCGATGCCCGCCATGGGGTTGCCGATGACCAGGAAGCTGATGGGCACCAGTGCCGTCACCGACAGTATGATGATCATGGTGAAGCCGAGGCTGACCTGGCGCCTGCGCAGGTCGAAATACTCCTCGATGTGCACGGCGGAGGAGGAGGGGGAGAAAATTCGTCGCAGCCTTGTGATCATACGAAGAGATTCGACGAAAAATGGCGCTTTGTCAAAAGGTGAACGAAGTTTTTCACCTTCCATTGCCACGATACGGGCCTTGCGCTATCATACCCACCCATGACCGACATCGTGGGCTTCGATAACGAAAAGTACCTGGCCGAGCAGGCCGCCTACATCGTGGAGCGGGCGGACAAGAACGAGAAGCTGTACTTGGAATTCGGAGGAAAGCTCCTCTGGGATTACCACGCCGCCCGCGTCTTGCCGGGCTACGATCCCAACGTCAAGATGCGCCTCCTCTCCAAGCTCAAGGATAGGGCCGAGGTAGTGCTCTGCATCCACGCCGGGGACATCGAGCGGAAGAAGCTGCGGGGAGATTTCGGCATAACCTACGACGCGGACGCCCTGAAGATCATCGACGAGCTGGGGGAGTGGGGCGTGGGCGTGGCCGGCGTGGTGATCACCCGCTTCGACGAGCAGGCCGCGGCGGTGCAGTTCCGCACCAAGCTGGAGCGCTTCGGCATCCCCGTGGTCACCCACCGGTCCACGGCGGGCTATCCCAACGACGTGGACCTCATCGTCAGCGCCGAGGGCTACGGCGCCAACCCCTATATACCCACCTCCAAACCCATCGTGGTCATCACGGGACCCGGTCCGGGAAGCGGCAAGTTGGCCACCGCCCTGACGCTCCTGTACCACGACCGGGTGGCGGGACGGCCCGCGGCGTATTCCAAGTTCGAGACCTTCCCGGTCTGGAATTTGCCCCTGAAGCATCCGGTCAACGTGGCCTACGAGGCCGCCACCGCGGATCTGGGGGACTTCAACTGCGTGGATCCCTTCCATCTTGAATCCTACGGGGCCGTCTCCATCAACTACAACCGGGACGTGGAGGTGTTTCCCGTTCTGAGCCGCATACTCCAGCGTCTGGGCGGCGGAGAGCTCTACCGGTCTCCCACGGACATGGGGGTGAACCGCATCGCCTCGGGCATAGTGGACGACGGCGTCTGCAGGGCGGCTGCGCTCCAGGAGATCATACGCCGCCGCTTCCGCATAGCCGGGGAGTACGCCCTGGGCATCTCGGACTCCGCGCCCCTGCGCCGTCTGGATGCCATAATGGAAGCCCAAGAGCTCAAGAGCGAGGACCGCAAGGTCGTCGCTCCCGCACGGGAGGCGGCCAAGGAAGCGGGGCGGACCCGCAAGGGCAACGACGGCATCTACTGCGGCGCCGCCCTGGAGCTGCGGGACGGACGCATCGTCACGGGCAAGAACTCATCCCTCTTCCACGCGGCGGCGGCGGTGGTCCTCAACGCCGCGAAGCTGCTGGCGGGCATACCGGACCGCATACACCTATTGCCCCCGGTGGTGACCGCCTCCATCCGCTCCCTCAAGCTGGACGTCCTTTCCCGCAGGAGCGAGAGCCTCAACCTGGACGAGACGCTGGTCGCTCTCGCGGTATCCGCCGCCATGAACCCCGCCGCCGCCGCCGCCCTGGAGGCCCTGAAGCAGCTGGACGGCTGCGAGCTCCATCTATCCCACTTCCCCGGGCCCGGCGACGAGGCGGGGCTCCGGAACCTGGGGCTGAACGCCACCAGCGATCCCATATTCGCGGGGAAGGAATTTCCCCCCGCATCCTAGGAGTGCACCATGGCCTATGCAGAGTTCGATTCCCTCAAGATTCCCGGAACGGTGGATATAGTCGAAGGCTCGGGCGGTCTTCCCCTGGTCCGGGTGACCAACGCCTTCGCCGAGTGCGATATCTATACCTACGGCGCCCACGTTGCCCGCTTTGTTCCCGCCGGGGGGCGGGATATGCTCTGGATGAGCCCCACGAGCCGCTTCGAGGCGGGCATCCCCATCCGCGGAGGCATTCCGGTCTGCTTCCCCTGGTTCGGCTTCCACGAGAGCCGCAGCGACCTGCCGCCCCACGGCTTCGTCCGAACCCGTATTTGGGATCTCACCTCCGCCGCTCAGCTGTCCGGCGGAGAGACCAGGCTGACCTTCCGCACGGGGGACGATGAGGAAACCCGCCGGCTCTGGCCCTATGCCTTCTCCCTTGAGCTGGCGGTGACCGTGGGACGGGAGCTCGAGCTGGTCCTCACGACGGAGAACACCGGGACCCATCCCTTCCGGTACGACGACTGTCTGCACACGTACTTCGCCGTGGAGGAAGCCGGGGACTGCGAGATCCGCGGCCTGGAGGACTGCGTCTACCTCGATAGGGTCACCGACCGGAGCCGCATCCAGAGCGGGCCTCTCGCCTTTCCGCCCGTCCTGGTGAACGACACCTTCATCCGTTCCCCCGGCTCGGCGGAGCTGCATGACCGCCGGAGCGGCAGGATCTTCCGGGTCAGGCAATCGGGCTTCGGCTCCTCCGTGGTGTGGAATCCGGGACCCGAGGCGGGGGCGAAGAACGACGAGATCGGAGCCGCCTGGAACCGTTTCGTGTGCCTTGAGTCGGTCAATTGCATGGATGCCCGGATACAGCTTCTGCCGGGCACCGCCCACATCAGCCGGACGGTGCTTTCGGAATCTAGATGTTGAAGCCCTGGGATGCCGTTTCGGCGGCCCGGTACGGTCCGTAGGCAGCTTCGTCGTAGGGATAATCCCAGACGCCCTGCCGGTGCAGCAGCCGCCCTCCGAATCCGATCTTGAAACGGTAGAGCCCGTACATGGGGTGTTCCGGATCGGGCCGCGGCGAGACGCCGAAGAGGTCGTAGGAGCGGCATAGCGCGGCCCGGGCCGTCCGCATGGCCTCCCATTGGAGGGCATAGGGTGCCATGAGATCCCGCCCGTCGTCCGAGGAGGCTCCGTAGAGGTAGCAGGCCCGATCCGCCGAAACGGACAGGAACATGGCCGCCAGGGCTACTCCGTCCGCCTCCGCGATGAGCATCCTGACGGTGGACTCTTCGCCCTTCATGAGGGGGGCGAAGTACTCGGGCCCGTGGGCCCGTATGCGGTTCCGTCGGGCCGTCTCCCGGTAGAGGCGGTTCCAGAGTTCGAAGTCCCGGGCGCCTCCGCGGCGTACGCTTACGCCCTTCCGTTCGGCCAGCCGGATATTGTACCGAGTCTTCGGCTTCATGCGGGCAAGGAGTTCCTCCTCCGAGCCTTCCAGGTCGACGAGAATCGTGTCCGGCGGCAGCAGATCCCCCGGCGCCTTCCGGAGTCCCGTCCCGTCTACCCCCCAGTTCATGCGCAGCTCCCGCAGGCGGGGCTCAGGCGGTCCCAGCCAATTGCCGTCCCCGTCGTAGCGGTCTTCGTCGTCTGCGTAGGGGGATTCCCAGGGCAGGTCCCAGCGGATGAGGGCGCAGCCGGCGCCGAGGAAGGGAACCAGCTCGGCGGAGAGGGCGGCCAGGTATTCGCCCCGGCGATCGGAATCCGGCAGAAGCTCCGGTCCGTAGGGGGCGTAGGCCAGCAGCCGTCCTCCGCCCAGTTCCCGGGTAAGGATGAGCAGATCCCCCGCGCCGCCGCGGTCCGTTTCGATGTCGAAGGCCGCGGGCCTCCAGCCGAGGCGCCCTTTTACCCGGCCCCAGAAATCCGTCTGCTGAAGCAGGGGCGTGTCCAGCAGTTCTTCCGCCGGCTTCGGCCGGACCCGGATGTCCACAAGCGGCTCCCAGAAAATGATAAGCCCCGCCGTCCCTATGGGAACGCGGGGTTTATGCTAGTATAGACGGCAGCCGGCTTCGCCGCAAGGGGCCAGGGCGACCTCTGGGCGCCTTCAGTCCGCCGCCGCGGGCAGCTCGATGATGAAGGTCGTTCCCCGCCCTTCCTGGGACTCCACGCGTATCCTGCCGCCGTGGTTGTTCACGATGATGTTGTAGGATATGGACAGTCCCAATCCCGTTCCTTCCCCCGGCGCCTTGGTGGTGAAGAAGGGGTCGAATATCCTTGAGCGTATCTTTTCCGGGATGCCGGGTCCGTCGTCCCCTATCTCCAGACGCACCCACCCTTTCTCCGAACCGGTTCGGATGCGGATGGTGCCCTTGGACGGCCTGCCTTGTGAACCTATGGCCTGGGCCGCGTTGACCAGGATGTTCAAGAGCACCTGGTTGATTTCCCCGCCCCTTGCGGAAATTTTAGGAAGCTCGGCAAGATCCTTCTCCACCTCCGCCACGTATTTGATCTCATTCCAGGCCACCACAAGGGTGCTCTCTATGCCGGAATTGAGGTCGTAAAGTTCCCTCGCGTCTCCCTGATCCACCCGCGAGAAGCTCTTGAGGTCCTGCACGATGCGTATGATGCGGGAAAAGCCTTCCTCCGACTCCTGCCGGAGTTGTTCTATGCTGCGGACAAGTTTTTCCTGGGCCGGATTTATTCCTTCAAGGGTAGCCAGCAGCTTTTCCAGGTATCGCACCGCCATGGTATGGTTGCTCTTGAGAAAGCCGAGGGGATTGTTGATCTCGTGGGCAACCCCCGCCGCCAGTTGGCCTATGGAGGCGAGCTTTTCGTGCTGGACCATGACTGCCTGGGTTTTCCGCAGCTTCACCGTGAGTTCGGACAGCTCGAAGTTGGTCTGCCAAAGTTCCCGTTCGCTGCGGATACGCTCGCTGAGATCCTTTACTATGCCTTGGATCTCCACAATCCGGCCGGCGGAGTCCTTGATGGCCGTGGTGGATTCCGTGCAGAATATGGGTGTGCCGTCCCTCCCTTTGAAGATTATTTCGTAATCCGCGGCGTATCCGTTCGTCCGTATCCTATTGAGGAGCACCTGGCGATCATCCGCGTTCAAGGCCAAGTCACCCATGGGTCTCCCCAAAAGCTGCGATGAATCGTCGTATCCCAATAGGGACGCACCTGCGCGGTTGATGCCGGTGAGCACGTCACGGGAATCGGCGGTATAGATCATGTCGGGGGAACCTTCAAAGAGGGCTCTAAGCCGCCGTTCCTTCTCGGCAAGGCTCTTCTCGGCACTCCGCCGCTCAGCCTCCGCCTTGTTCCGCTGCATGCGGACTTCCACGATGGGGTTTATCGCCTGAACCAGGGCCGCAAGTCCCTCCGCCTCTACCGCTGTCCATGCTTCTTCGTCCTTTCCCAAGAGAAGATAGCCCAGTGCGTTGCCGGAGGCGTAGAGCCTGACTGACATCCAATGCCGTAGGGACTTCTCGAAGCCCGGTACCGACCAAGGTCCGAAGAAGTGTATGGTTTCCGGGTTCCTTTCCGACTCCCGGACACTGTCCTTCCAGCGCTCCTCGGGCAGGGTTATAGGAAAATCGGCCCCCGCCAGGCAGTAGCGGTATCCCATGCTGTCCCCCTGATAGAAGAGGGCCACCGCATCGGCGGAGAACTGCCGCTTGAGTATTCCCGACGCCCGCAGATCCGCCTGCTCCGTATCGTCCTGGGCGTAGAGCATGCAGAGCTCTACCAGGGTATCCCGCATCCTATGCATGCCGGTCCCCCTTGTCGAAGAATTCCAGAACGCCCAACAGTCGGAATATCCCCTCCACCTTGGGCTGGAGCCGTTCCAAACCGAGCCGGATCTCCTTCCGCTTGGCCCGCATGAGGGCGGACGTGAGTACCCCGACTCCGGTGGACGAGATGTATCGTATACCCGAGAGGTCAAGGACTATCCTGTCGCCGCTCTCTAGGGTATCCATCATGATTTCCAGGGCCGGTCCCAGGTGGGCCGAGCCCGGCAGATCCAGCTCCCCCGCGAGGACGATGCGGAGCACGTTTTTTTCACGCCGCGCCTCCTCGATGGAGGTACGCTCGCGGCGGGCATTGAACTCTTCGACCGTGCGCTGGATATCCATCGGCACCTACAGTACCCTGGCCGATAGGATGGTGACGTCGTCGGTGAAATCCTCGGCACCCGCTTGCTCCAAGGCCGACTGCATCACTTGCCTGTGGTAGTCCGCCCCATAGGATGCTCCGCCGAATATGGATTCTGCCTTTAGGGAAACAGGTCCCTTCTTGCCGGCGAATTCCACCAGTCCGTCCGTATGCAGGGCTATCACATCATTCTTCAGCAGCGGTATCGTCTGGTCCATGTAAAGGACATTGGCGGAAAAACCGAGGGCGGAGCCGGATACCGGCAATTCCAGGTATGTTCCTGCGCGGCTTATGCCCGGTTTGCACTGGCCCGCATTCGCGTACCGCAGGAGACCGCTCTTCAAGTCCATGACGCAGGCGAGGAAGCTGACGATGAGTCCCGAGGTGCGGCGCAGCTCGAAGTTGAGGCGGCCGTTCAGCCAGGATAGGAACTCCCCGGGCGAGAAATCCCTCGCCAAGGCCGTGCGCACGTATTCGGGGTAGATGACCGCCTTGAGGATGCCCGTGACGATAGCCGCCCGAACCCCGTGGCCCGCCACGTCCCCGAGCAGGAGCAGGTATCTATCGGCGGCGAGGGAAATGACGTCGTAGTAGTCGCCGCCGCAGTAGAGGGCCGGGACCGGGCGGTAGCTTACCCGGAATTCCACTCCCTCGGAGCTCGGCAGGGCCGGGCGCAGCATCGCTTTCTGCATTTCCCCCGCCCATTTGAGTTCCTCCTGCATGGTGTGGAGATAGCGTTCGTTCTGTCTTTTAAGTTCTCCGTGGTCGTAGGCCTTCTGCAGCTCCGACAGAAGGTAGTCGGAATCCCAGGGCTTGAGTATGTAGCTGAATATGCCGGCGCGGACGGCCTTGATGATCTCGTCGGTCTCCGAATAGCCGGTCAGGAGGAGGGTGACGATTCCCGGATATGCGTCCCGCACCTGCTGCAGAAAGTCCGATCCCTTCATTTCAGGCATCTTTAGGTCGGAGACCACCAGCACGGTGTCCGCCCCATGGGTTTCCAGCAGCCCTAATCCCGCTTTTGCGGAGAGGGCCGTCAAGAGCTCCAGGTCGTGCGATTCCGCCCACTCTTCCAGCTCCCGGCGCAGGGCGTTCAATATGTTCTGTTCATCGTCCACCAGTAAAATGAATCGCTTAGGCATATTCTGAACTCCTTTGCTATAAAGGTAAGTGCATCGCCCGCGCAATGCAAATTGCCGGCGAGGCGGCTATACTATAGGCATGAACTATAGAATCCTTGGATCTACGGGCATGCGGGTTTCGGAAATCGGCTTCGGCGCATGGGCGATCGGAGGCAGCTGGGGCACGGTGACGGATGCGGAGGCCATGGACGCCCTGCGGACCGCTTTGGAGCGGGGCGTCAATTTCTTCGACACCGCCGACGTATACGGGGACGGCAGGAGCGAGCGGCTCATAGCCAGGCTCAGGAAGGAGACGGGAGCCGCCTTCCATGTGGCCACCAAGGCGGGACGGCGGCTCAATCCCCATACGGCGGAAGCCTATACGGCCGAAGCCCTGCGGAGCTTCGTGGAGCGGAGCCTCAAGAATCTGGAGACCGACAGCCTCGATCTCCTGCAGCTCCACTGTCCTCCCACCCAGGTATACTACCGGCCGGAAGTCTTTGCCGCCCTCGACGCCATGAAGAAAGACGGGCTGCTCAAGCACTACGGCGTGAGCGTGGAGAAGGTGGAGGAGGCGGTGAAGGCCCTGGAGTTCGAGGGCGTGGAGTCGGTGCAGATCATCTTCAACATGTTCAGGCTGCGTCCTGCCGAGCTCTTTTTCCCCATGGCCCAGAGGCGGAAGGTGGGGATCATCGCCCGCGTTCCCCTGGCCAGCGGCCTTCTTACCGGAAAATTCAGCGCCGATTCGGCCTTCGATCCCGAGGATCACCGCAATTTCAACCGCCACGGCGAAGCCTTCGACGTGGGGGAGACCTTCTCGGGCGTTCCCTACGAGGTCGCCCTGAACGCCGTGGAGGAGCTGCGCGCCCTCCTGCCTGCGGGAGCGACCCTGGCCCAGTTCGCCCTCAAATGGATACTCATGCACGAGGCGGTCTCCTGCGTCATTCCGGGGGGCAAGCGGGCCGAGCAGGTCACGGCCAACTGCGCGGCCTCCGACCTGCGGGACCTCGGACCCGAGTCCATAGAGGCTGTCCGTTCCGTCTATGAGCGGCTCGTGAAGAGCCACGTGCACCAGCGCTGGTAGGGCGGGGCGTCCGTGGCCCGCGACCTGCGCATCCTGTATATACCCCACGGCGGGGGACCCCTTCCTCTCCTGGGTGATCCCGCCCACCGGGAGCTCGTTTCCTACCTATCCGGAGCGCCGTCCCTGCTCGGCCGGCCTGCGGCCGTCGTCGTGGTGAGCGCCCATTGGGAGGAGGCTGCGCCGACCGTGACCGGCGCGGCGCAGCCTCCCCTGGTCTACGACTACTACGGCTTCCCCGAAGAGGCGTATAGTCTACGCTATCCCGCTCCCGGGGCACCGGCCCTCGCAGAGCGCATCGCCGGCCTGCTTGATTCCGCAGGACTGGCTCCCCGCATAGACCCGGACCGCGGGCTTGACCACGGGGTGTTCGTTCCCCTGGCTCTCATGTATCCCGATGCGGATATTCCCTGCGTGCAGCTCTCCCTGGTGCGCGGCCTGGATCCGAAGCTGCATCTGCGGATCGGCGCGGCCCTGCGCTCCCTTGCGGAGGAGGACGTGCTGCTGCTGGGATCCGGCTTCTCCTTCCACAACATGCGGGCCTTCTTTCTTCCCGGCGCCTCCGGGGAGGACGGGCGGAACGACGCGTTCCAGACCCGCCTTGAGGAGCTCTGCTCCGATCCGTCCCTATCGGAGGAAGGGCGTTGGGCCGGTCTGTCCGGCTGGGAGGAGCTCCCCAATGCCCGATACTGCCACCCCCGGGAGGAGCACCTGCTGCCCCTCCACGTCTGCGCCGCCGCGGGCGCGGGACCCGCCCGCGCGGTCCGGTCCCTGCAGGTCCTGGGAAAGCGGGCGCTTGGATTGGGCTGGTAGGGGGCGGCTACGGGGTGTGGTAAAGGTGGGCTGTTTGATTGACCATATGACCATAAAGTGTATAATAGTCATATGGTGGTTTGTTAATATGCCAAGAGCTTTTACCGACGAACAGAAGACCGCGATACGGATACGGCTCATGGAGCTCGGCCTGGAGCTCTTCGGCCTTCACGGGTTCAAAAAGGTGAGCCTCGACGAGGTCGTGCATAGGGCCGGCATCTCCAAGGGCGCCTTCTACCTCTTCTTTTCCTCAAAGGAGATATACTTCCTGAGCGTTCTGGAGCACATGGAGGCGTCCCTCAGGGCGCGCTTCCTCCCGGTCCTTTCCGCCCCGACCTTGACCCCCCCGGAGCGCTTCAGGCTCTTCCTTTCGGCCATGATGGATGCCCTGGAATCGACGCCCCTCCTGGCCCGCCTCAGTTCGGAGGATCTGGGCACCCTCTTCGCCTCCCTGCCCGAAGAGATGGTGCGCAGCCACATAAGGGGGGACGTTTCCTTTTTCGCGGAGAGCTTCGCAGGACTCCTGCCTTCCGGCAGCCTGCCCCCCGAAATCTCCGAGGAGGCCCTCGCCGGGGTGATGCAGCTCTACTTCTACGCCTTCGTCAATCGGGAACGGATCGGTGCGGCGGAGACCCGCGCGGCGACGGACCTGCTGACCCGCATGTTGTGCCGAACCCTATTCGGCGAGGAGCAGCTATGATCGAAGTCTCGGGACTGCGCTACGCCTATCCGGGGGCAAAGAAGCCTGCGGTGGACGGCCTTGAATTCTCGGTCTCATCCGGAGAGATATTCGGCTTTCTGGGACCCTCGGGGGCCGGAAAGAGCACGACCCAGAAGGTGCTCATCGGCCTTCTGCGATCCTACGCGGGGAGCGCCAAGGTCCTGGGCAGGGAGCTGAAGACCGCAAGCCGGGACCTGTACGAGGACATCGGGGTGGCCTTCGAGTTTCCCAACTTCTACGCCAAGCTCACGGCGGAGGAGAACCTGCGCCTCTTCGCGTCCCTCTACGACGGACGGCGCCCCATCGATCCGCGCCCCATCCTGGAGCGACTGGGTCTTCTGCCCGACCTGCGCAAGAAGGTTTCGGACTATTCCAAGGGCATGAAGATGCGCCTCAATTTCTGCCGCGCCCTGATGCACGATCCGGCGGTCCTCTTCCTGGACGAGCCCACTTCCGGCCTGGACCCCGCGAACGCCCGCATCCTCAAGGACATGGTCCTGGAGGCAAAGGGAGCGGGAAAGGCCGTCTTCCTGACCACCCACGACATGCACCTGGCGGAAGAGCTCTGCGACCGCCTGGCCTTCATCGTGAACGGGACCCTGGTCCTTCTGGACGATCCCCGCAGCCTCAAGCTGCGGTACGGGAAGAACACGGTGCGGGTCGAGTACGAGACGTCGGAGTGCCCCGGGGCGGCGACCTTCGACCTCGAATCCCTCGGCCGGGACGAAGCCTTCACCGACCTGCTTAAGGCCGCGAAGATCCGCACCATACATTCGGAGGAGGCGGACCTGGAATCCATCTTCATCCGCACCACCGGGAGGTCCCTGCTGTGAGCTTCCTCAGGTCCCTCCGCGCCGATCTGATGCTCCAATTCCGGCACGGCTTCTACGGCGTATACGTGGCGGTGATCCTGGTCTACGGCCTGCTCCTCCGCCTCATCCCGGCCCCCCACCAGGATGGGCTCCTTGCCCTGGCGGTCTTCTCCGACCCCATGGTGTTCGGCTTCTACTTCGCGGCAGCCATGCTCTTCATGGAGAGGCGGCAGGGCGTCCTGGACGCCCTCTTCGTGACCCCCCTGTCGGCGGAACGCTACATAGCATCGAAAATGGCTTCCATGGCCGTATTGGGCTCCTTCGGAGCCCTGGGCATCGCGGTCTTCGTCCGAGGGGCCGCGGCTCCCGTACCGGCCGTGCTGGGCGCCGCGGTGCCGACCGCCTGCTTCTCGACCCTGGCGGGGGTCATCGTGGGAAGCCGGTTCAAGGATTTCTTTTCCTTCATCGGCATAGGCTCCCTCTTCATGGTACCGGCGGCCCTTCCGGCCCTGCCGCTGCTGGGGTTCCCGGATGATCCCCTCTATCTTGCCGTGCCGGGGACTTCCTTCCTTTGGCTTTTCGAGGGGGCCTTTGCGCCCATAAGCCCTTGGCGGACGGCCTACGCCTGGATCGTCTCGGCCGGCTTGACGGCCCTCTGCTTTCCCTGGGCCGCCGCGGCGCTGCGGAAGCATGTGATAGCCGGGATAGGGGGCGGACGATGAGCCGCTCCGGTCGCAGGGGCCTTGGTGCCGCGGCGGCGGTGCTGCGGAGCGACGGAGCGAAGGTGCTCAGGGAGCCCATGATCGCCGTTCTTCCCGCGGCGCCCTTCTTGGCGGGGGCGGCCTTCCGCTTCATCCTGCCCGTTGTCCTGGGTGCGGCGGAGAAGTACTTCGGCTTTAATTCGGCTGACTGGCATTGGCTGATCGGCGCCTTCCTCGTACAATTCCCGCCGATGTTCTACGGGATGATCGCGGGCTTCATGCTCCTGGAGGAGCGGGAGGAACGGGTCCTGCAGGCGGTTTCCGTGACCCCCTTCGGCAAGGTCCGCTACCTGGCGGTGCGCCTCGGGGCCGCTTCGGTGCTGTCCGCAATCGCCTCCCTGGCTATGCTGCCCCTCGTCGGCCTGCCCCGGCCCGGCTTCGCCGCCCTCATTCTACCGGCGGCAGCCTCGGGGCTCCTGGCCCCGGTCTATGCTCTGCTGATGGCGGGCTTCGCGGAAAACCGGATAGAGGGCTTGGCGGTGGGTAAGCTCCTGGGGCTCGTCAACCTGATACCCCTGGCGGTCCTTCTGCCCTATCCACTCCGGGCGGCGGCCTGGCCCCTGGCCCCCTACTGGATAACCGAAGCCTACCGTATGGCCGCCATTGCCGTACCGGAAGCCGCATTCCCTCCGTCGGGGTACGTTCTCAGCATCGGAGCCGCCTTCCTGGGCGCCTCCGCAGGCATCGGCCTTTTGACGGCGGTGTTCAGGAGCAGGTTGGAATAGCGGCCTCGGCTCCACGGCCTGCGGGGCGCATCAGCGAGGGGGAATTCGGCGCGGAACGGTGAGGGTGAAGGTGGTTCCCGCCCCCCGCTCGACCGCAATCTCCGCCCCGACCTGATCCGCCAGGACCTGCATGAGCTGAAAGCCGAGGGTGGTCGGCTTCGTCGGGTCGATGGATTCGGGCAGGCCGACGCCGTCGTCCCCGCAGCTGAGCGTGGCCGACCCTGCGTCGACCCTCTCCAGACCTATCCGTATCGTCCCCTTGCGCCCCTCCGGAAAGGCGTACTGTATGGAGTTGACGATGAGCTCGTTGAAAATAAGCGCCAGGGG
>CAYUPG010000005.1:0-31863 GCA_964446515.1 uncultured Treponema sp. | reverse complement strand
CCTACCGCTATCCCCTGGATGTGGAGACCGCGGTGATCAGGGCGGTGCTTTCCGCCAACACGGCGCTGCTGGAATCCCTGCTGCAGGGGATCTATACGGAAAATTTCATCGAGCGGACCCTGCCCGCCCAGGAATCCAGGTACCTGGTCGCCGCGCTGCGGGGCACCATACTCCGCCTCTCGGCGGAGTTCCCTTCCTTCCAGGGCACCTATCCTGGGACCGAGGACGGTCATCCCCAGGGCGAGTTCCGCTCGGCCGCCAAGGCGCTCGCGGCCATGGCGGAGGAGAAGCAGCGGGGCAAGCGGAGCCACAACGAGTCCCTGGCTGCGGAGATACGGGAGCACGTGAACTCCCGCTTCCGGGACTTCAACCTGTCCCTGACCTCCATCGCCGATACCTTCCGCATTTCCGAGAATTACCTCTCCTCCTTCTACAAGGAACAGTCGGGGGAGTGCCTATCCGAGTACATCCAGCGCAAGCGGATGACCGAGGCGGCGGCCCTGCTCAAGGATAGCCGGGAACCGGTGGACGCCGTGGCTGCGGGCTGCGGGTATTCCAACGGCGCATCCTTCAGGAGGGCCTTCAAGCGGGTCTTCGGACTTTCGCCCTCGGAGTACCGGGAAAAGAACCGCAGGACCTAGGGTCGAAGGAGCAACGATGAAGACATCCAAAGCCGTACGCATGCGGGACCCCTATGTGCTGGCGAGGCCCGAGGAAGGCCGCTATTACCTCTTCGGCACCACCGACGAAAACCTCTGGCGGGGGCCAGGAACCGGTTTCGACGTGTATGCGGGAAACGATTTGGAAGCCTGGGAGGGGCCCTATCCGGCCTTCAGGCCGGAGGCGGACTTCTGGGGCAAGGAGAATTTCTGGGCCCCCGAAGTCCACGAGTACCGCGGCTCCTTCTATCTCTTCGCGAGCTTCGCGGCCGAAGGCAGGCGGCGGGCGACGCAGATACTCCGCGCCGACGCGCCCATGGGGCCGTACTTCGTTCACTCGGCGGAGCCCGTGACCCCGCCGGATTGGGAGTGCCTGGACGGTACCCTGTACGTGGACGAGGCCGGGGACCCCTGGGTCGTCTTCTGCCACGAGTGGGTGCAGACCGTGGACGGGGAAGTGTGCGCCCGCCGCCTGAAGGCCGACCTGAGCGGGCCGGAGGGGGATCCGGTACTGCTCTTCCGGGGTTCCGAGGCTGCTTGGACCCGGCCCCATAGGCGCCGGGACGGCAGCATGGATCCCCGCTCCCGGGTGACCGACGGCCCCTTCCTGCACCGCCACGGGGACGGCAGCCTGCTCCTCCTCTGGTCGAGCTTCACCGGCTCCGGATACGCCATGGGCTATGCCCGGTCCGTATCCGGCATCTTGGGCCCCTGGGTCCAGGCGGAGCGTCCGCTGGTCGATTCGGACGGCGGCCACGGAATGATCTTCCGGGGCCTGGACGGGCGCCTCTACCTCACCTTCCACAGCCCCAACGATACGCCCAACGAGCGCTTCCGCTACCGACCCGTGCGGGAGTGCGCGGGGGGTCTGGAAACGGCGGAGGATTGATCATGGGCATAGACCGCGCCGCCCTGGTGTCCCGGCACAATCCCGCGCTTACCGCCCTCGACCCCTATACTCCCCTGTCCCTGGGGAACGGAGACTTCGCCTTCACCGCGGACGTCACGGGCCTCCAGACCTTCCTGCCCCGGGATGAGGGTGCGACGCCCCTGTGCACCATGGCCCAGTGGGGCTTCCATTCCTATGGTCCCCGAGGCCGCGCGCCCCGGCGGGAGGACCTGCGGCTTGCGCGCTTCGACGCGGGGGGGAGAGCCGTGGGCTACATGACCGATCCGGAGGGCCAGGAGGAGCTGTTCTCCGAGCTCCGTATCAACCCCCACCGGCTCAACTTGGCCCGCCTAGCCTTCGTCTGCACGGCCGGCGCCGGCGGGGTCGCCGAATACCGGGAATTCGAGCCCCGGGAACTCGGGGAGGTCCGGCAGGTCCTGGACCTATGGAGGGGAAGCCTTATCAGTTCCTGCCTCTTGGCGGGCGCCGCCCTGCGCACCGGGACGGCGGTGCACCCCGGCCGGGACCTGCTCTCCCTGCGCTCCGAGTCGGCGGCCCTGGGGGAGGGGAGGCTGGGCGTGCTCCTGGCCTTCCCCTACGGGTCCCACATGCCCGACGCTTCCGACTGGGACCGGGACGATGCCCACAGCTCCGAGCTTTCCGGCCGGGGCCGGGAGTTCCTGATCCGCAGGCGCCTTGACGGCGACGCCTACCAGGTCGCCCTGCGCCTGGGGGCGGGCTGCTCCCTCCGTTCCGTCGGGCCCCACCGCTTTTTGATCACCGCATCCGGCGGGATTCTGGAGCTGTCCCTGGAGTTTGCTCCCGGCTCGCAGGCCGCGCCGACCGCGCCTGCCGCGGCCCTGCCGCTCTGGGAGGAAAGCCGGGACGCCGCGGCGGAACACTGGAAAGCCTTTTGGTCCCTCGGCGCGGCGGTGGATTTTTCAGGCAGTGCGGACGGGCGGGCGGTGGAGCTGGAGCGGCGGGTCGTTCTCTCCCAGTACCTGACGGCCATACAGTGCTCCGGCCGCTATCCTCCCCAGGAAACGGGGCTCACCTGCAATTCCTGGTACGGGAAATTCCATCTGGAGATGCACTATTGGCACGCCGCCCACTTCGCCCTCTGGGGCAGGCCTACGCTCCTGGCGCGCAGCCTTCCCTGGTACCGGGAAATCCTCGGCTCGGCCAAGCGCAGGGCGGAATCCCAGGGCTACCGGGGCGCCCGCTGGCCCAAGATGACCGATCCCGGCGGAGAGGACAGCCCCTCTCCCATCGGCCCCCTGCTCTGCTGGCAGCAGCCCCACCCCATCATGTACGCCGAGCTCCTCCGCCGCTGCGGTCTCGATAGGGACGCCCTGGCTCCCTACGGCGAGCTGGTCTTCGAGACCGCGGAGTTCATGGCGGACTACGCCCGCCTGGAGGAGACCTCGGACCGCTACGTCCTCTTTCCGCCCCTCATCCCCGCCCAGGAGTCCCATGGGCCGACGGATACGTGCAACCCGACCTTCGAGCTCGAGTATTGGCGCTGGGGCCTGGAGACCGCCCTGAAATGGAAGGAGTATTTCGGCTCATCGCCGGCGGCCCGGGGTTCGGAGCGGTGGAAGCGGGTCCTCTTCGGCCTGGCCGTACCGCCGGAAGGGTGTCTTGCGGACGGCCGAAGAGTATATCTGGCCCACGAGCGGCGGCCGGACACCTTCGAGTCCTATGCGGTGGACCATCCGTCCATGCTGCTCGCCCTGGGGATGCTGCCGGGCATCGCCGTGCGCCGCAGCGTCATGGACGCGACCTACGACGCGGTGCTTGAGTCCTGGGATTTTGAAAGCTCCTGGGGCTGGGACTTTCCCGCCATGGCCATGACCGCCGCCCGCCTGGGGCGCCGCACCGACGCGGTGGACGCCCTGCTGATGGATACGCCGAAGAACACCTACCGCCCCAACGGCCACAACGCCCAGCTCTCTTCGCCCTCAGGGCCGAAGGACTCTCCGTTCTTGTGGAACACCAAGCTCCCCCTCTATCTGCCGGGGAACGGCGCGCTGCTTTTGGCGGTGGGCATGATGGCCGGCGGCTGGGACGGGGACGGCGGCGGCGCGGCGCCCGGGTTTCCGGACGACGGGTCCTGGAGCGTGGCGGCGGAAGGCCTGGGCCGCCTGCCGTAGCCGTCCGCGTCGGGCCATAGAGTCGCCGTGGCTCGATGCGGCTGCTGGTCGACCGCGCACGCCCGCGGCGACCCCGCCCGCCCCCGGTGGCCGCGGCGGACTTAGGTCCGCCCCAGCTCGTCCAGCTGGTCCCGGAGGTCCTCCGTTTCCTTGACCCAGAAGGTGCGGCTGCCCCAGTCCGGAAAGGTCTTGAAAAAGCCCGCGTCCGAGCGCTGCCGGGCCTGCCAGCGGAGGAAGTGCACCATGCGCAGGAAGCGCAGGGGCTCTATGAGGGCGAGCTCGGACCGGTCGAATTCGGCGAATTCACCGTAGCCCTCCAGAATGAGGTTCAGCTCGGCGGGACATTCCCGCAGGTGCCCCGGCAGCAGGAGCCACAGGTCCTGTACCGCGGGGCCCCGCATCATGTCGTCGAAGTCGATGAGCTGGAGTCCACCGCCGGCCCGGTCCAGGATGTTGCCACGGTGGAAATCCCCGTGTATGCAGAGGGTTTTGGCGCGCTCCAGCAGTGGGTCGAGGATCTCGGCGGCGGCGGCGCAGACGGCGCGGAAGTCCTCCGCGCATTCCGGGTGCACGAGGCCTTCGGCCAGAAGCTCCTGCGCGTAGGCGCCGAGGAGGCCCGGGCGCAGGGCGGCGCGGGCCGGGGCATCCATCCGACGCCCCACCGTGTGGACCCGCCCCGCCAGGACTCCCAGGCGGAGCCAGTCCTCCTCCCGCTCCGCGTCGAAGATGCGTCCGCCTCTCTTGGGGAAGAGGGCGAAGGGAAAGAGGAGCTCCCCGCCGCCGCCGTCCTCCAGGGCCAGGGTCTGCAGGGTCAATCCTTCCCCGTCGGGAAGGGGCTGCACCACCGGGCATTCCGCCTCCGCAAGACGGCGGAGGAAGCGGTGCTCCTCCAGGATGGCCTCTTCGGTCCAGCGTCCGGGGCGGTAGAATTTGACCACGAAGTCCTCGCCCTCTTCGCTGCGCAGGCCGAAGACCCGGTTCACGTAGCTCGGGTAAGGGAAGATCATGCCCTCAAGGATCATCCCGTAGGCTTCCTCCACGCATTCGGCCACGAGGTCGGGGAAAAGGAGGTCGAAGGGCGCAGGGCTGCCGCGGGTATCCATGGCTTAAGGGTAACAGCGAAGGGGTACGGGCGCAAGGGCCGCCGCCGCAGTCCCTCTCCGCGGTCCGCGGCCGGCCTCGGGGCCCCCGCTTCAGCTGCCGGCGGAGCTCCGCAGGGCCGCCTCCGCCGCGAGCTTATGCACGGCGGGAATATCCGCTTCGGCCCAGCGCAGGGACTCCAGGTGCTCGGGAGCCAGCCAAAGGCACGCGGCGTGCTCCTTGGGCTCAAGCCTATCATTCGCCACGGTGCACCGCAGGGTTAGGAGGCGCACCACGACCGTCGGGTATTCGTGGAGGGTGTCGCAGAAGATTTCCGGATCCACCTCCGCATCGCAGCCGAACTCCTCCGCAAGCTCCCGGCGCAGGGCTGCCGCGGGACTCTCCCCCGCCTCGATCTTGCCCCCGGGGAATTCCCAGCGGCCCGGGTTGGACATGGAAGAGGATCTGAGGGCGCAGAATATCCTTCCTGCCCCGTCGACGATTATTGCCCCCGCGACGGTGATGAGGGGCTTCCCGCCGTCCGCTTTCACGGCGTGTCCACGGTGACGTTCCGCAGCCACTTGCCCGACCGGAGCCGCGCCAGCCCCAGGAGCATCTTGAGGGGGTCCTCCACCGCCACGAAGAAGTAGACGACCCAGACGGGGGCGCCGAAGATGAAGGATGCGGCCGCGGCGGCGGGCAGGGAAAAGAGCCACATGAAGACGATGTCGTAGAGGACGCTGAACATGGTGTCGCCGCCGGCCCGGCACACCCCGATGATCATGGACATGTTGAAGGCCCGGAAGGGGTAGGAGAGGGCGAGGATGACGAACATCCCGGAGGTGATGTCCAGCACCGCAGGTCCCACTTTGAACAGGTAGGGCAGCAGCAGGGAGAGGGGCACGAGGAGGAGAGCTATGGCCGCGGCGGCCAGGGGGGCGAAGCGGACCAGGCGGCCTGCGTAGCTGCGGGCCAGACTTTCGGAGCCCTCTCCGATCTTCTTGCCTATCAGGACGGCGGCCCCGTTGCCCACGCCGATGAAGAAGACCCAGGCGAGCTGGGATACGGTGTTGGTGATGTTGAAGGCGGCGATGGCCTCCGTGCGGGTGCGGGCGAAGATGATGTTCTGGGCGGTGACCCCCAGGGCCCAGAGCAGCTCGTTGACGATCACCGGGAGGGCGATGAAGAGGAAGCGTCGGATGAAGGCCGCATCGAAGCCGAAGAGTTCCTTGAAGGAGCCGGCCATGGCGTAGGACCGCCCGTAGGCGGCGATGAGGAGTATCGCGGTCTCCGTGAGCCGGGATGCGACGGTGGCGAGGGCTGCGCCGACCACCCCGAGGGCGGGTATGGGGCCCAGGCCGAAGATGAGCACGACGTTGAGGCCCACGTTCAGGGAAAGGGAGATGAGGGTGGCCACCATCGGAAGGCGGACCTTCTCGGTGGAGCGCATCATCAGGGTAAAGACGAAGCTGAGGGCGAAGGGCGCGAAGGAGGGGGCCAGGGTTTTGAGGTAGGCGCCGCCCAGGCGGATGACCTCCGGATCCCGGGAATAGACGCCGATGACCCGTTCGCCCGCCCACGCGGCGGCGGCGGTGAAGAGGGCGGCCACGGCCAGCGCCAGGGCGAGACTCAGCCCGGTGGTCCTCCGTATGCCCGGTATGTCGCGCTTGCCCCAGAATTGGGCGGTGAAGACCGCCCCACCCGAGCCGATGCCGAAGAGGATCATGGTGTAGAGGAAGAATACCTGGTTTCCGAGGCCCACGGCGGCGATTTCCGTCGTCCCGAGCCGGCCTATCATGACCGTATCCACCATGTTGACCAGCGAGTTAATGAGATTCTGGAGCATGATGGGTATCGCGATGGTGAACAGGTTCCGGTAGAAATTCTTGTCGTCGAAGAGGGTTGTTATGATCATGAGGCTTTTCCTGGGCCCACTATACGTGTTCTATCCGAAAATGCCGAGGGGCTCTGCGGCGTCGCGCGATCCTGTGTACCTGCGCACGCTGCTGCCCGACAAGCCTTTCTCGGGCACTTGACTAAAAAATAAACAAAGAGTACAAAGTAAACAACGTTTACTTTGTACTCTTTGTTTAATAGGGGGACGCCGTGTCGGGGGCTGATAGGAAGAAGAGGCAGCAGGAAGCCCTGAGGAACGCCATCGTGGATGTGGCCCAACATCTCGCCGAAGAGGGCGGCATGGGGGCCGTCTCCATACGGGCCATCGCCGAGCGCATCGAATACAGCCCCCGGACTATCTACCTCTACTTCGAGGACAAGGAAGCGATCCTTGACGCGGTGCGGGGGCGTGGCTTCCAGGCCCTGGCGGAGACCCTCACTGCGGCGGAACGGGCGGACTACGCCCCCGTGCCGGCAGAAGCGTCCCGGCTGCGCCTGCGCCGCCTGGGACTGGCCTACCTGGATTTCGCCTCAGGCAGGCGGAACCTCTTCTCCCTCATGTACCTCAGGATGCCCCGGGCGTTCTGTGCCCCGGTGGATGCGCTGGACGAGGCCTCGGCGGCGCAGGCCCCATCCTTCGCCGTTCTGATGCGCTCCGTCGCCGCCTACCTCCGGCATGCCCGACCCGCCGGCAATGCCGAGCCGGAAGCGACGCAGAAGGCCCTGGCATTCTCCCTCTGGGGCATGGTGCACGGCCTCGCGTCCCTGGAGCTCTTCGGCCAGGAAAAGGAATTTGTGGATGTGGACGTCCGTCGAGAGTACGGACGGGCCTTCGATTTTTTATTTCCGATCATAGAGGAGTAGCATTATGAAGAAAGGTAAAGTACTGTCGGCCCTGGTTTTCCTGGGCGCCCTTTGCGGCGCGGCGGTTCCGGCAGCCGCCCAGGAGCGGCTGATCGAGGTGACGGTGGTGCCGGGGGACCAGTGGAGCCACGTCAAATGGTTCGGCCCCGCTAGAATTACCCTGACGCCCCAGATCGCCCTCTGGCTGGAGGACGAGAACGGCGCCTACGCGGGGGACCTCTTCGTCACGGAGAAGTCGGCGAAATCCGCCTGGGGCAAGGCGCGCCGGCCCGAAGCCCTGCCGGTCTGGTCCCATGCCCGGGGGGTGCGCTACGCGGACGGCCTCTACATGCCCACCGCGGACGCGCCCCTGAGCGACGCCGTGTCCGGCGCCACCCCCAAGGCCGACCGTCGGCGTTCTCCCCTGACCATCACGGCCTCCCTTCCCGCCGCGCTCCCCGCAGGCCGCATCCGGGTGCTGATGGAGGTCAACAATTCCTTCGACTACAACGACAGCTACCGGGAGAAGCTAAACCAGGGGGATCCCCGCTACAACGGCGTGAACGGCCAGCCCTCGACGGTGTACGCCGCCTGGTTGGACCTGTCCGCCGGGGCGAAGGCACTTCCCTTCGAGTTCTTAGGATCGGGCCACCCTTCGGGCGCCGACGGCACCCTGCGCAAGGGCTCGGACGGCCTGACCACGGCGCTGCGCATCGTGGAGAAGGCTTCCCTGCGCCTCCCCTGAGGGGCTAGTCAACAAATATAACAACTGTTATTATCCGGTCATAAGCTAGGTTGGACCGGTGAATTTCAGCAAGGATATCATAGTTGACCAAGCGGTCGAGCTTGTGCGGGAAAAGGGATGGAGCGCACTGAGCGCCCGGAGCCTCGCCGCGCGCATCGGCTGTTCCGTAATGCCCATCTACAGCGCCGTAGGCTCCATGGACGCGGTCAAGCGCGAGGTGGTGGATGCCTGCGTGGAGCTGGCCATGCGCCGGGGCGAGCAGTCCTACACCGATTGCCGCTACGTCAATCACGGGGTCGGCTTCATCACCTTCGCCAGGGACGAGGCCAACCTCTTCTTGGCCCTCATACGCCACGGCGTGTCCTACGGGGGCTTCGACCGTTACCACTCGTTCCTTAGGGATCTCGCCCACGCCGACCCCCGCTTCGCGGAGCTTACGGAGTGCCAGGTCGACACCCTCTTCGAGCGGCACTGGGTCTACACCTTCGGCCTCGCGGTATCCTTCATCTTCAGCGTCGTGACCATGCAAAGCACCAGGGAGATCATCGAGCACCTGGTGTCCGCGGGGTCGGTGCTCATCTACGGCGTCCTCTCCGGGCTTTCGAACTACGGCAGCGACGGATCCATCGCCGTCTGGGAGGAGCTGTTCAAGAAGATCGGCGTGTCGATTCCGCAGGTCGGACGGATAGAGATTTTGGAATGAGAAAAAGCATCAGAACCGTCCTCAACGCATCGTTCCTCTACATAGGTCTTGCCTGCTCCGCCATAGCCGCCGCGGGGGTCTGGGCTTCGGGGGAATGGTTCTTCAGCGCCCTCTACCGAAGGTCCGTGGGGGAGTCTCTGGCGCACGCCCATGACAGACTTGTCCTCTTCGACGAGCTCATCGCCCAGGCGGAGCTGGAGGCCCGGGAAAAGGGCGGCCGGGCGCTCAGGGCCCTGGGCGAGCGCTTCCGTACCGCCGCGGACCTGGAATCCTGGAGCCCCGAGGACCTCAAGCGTCTGGCCCGTTCCCACGGCGTGACGGAGGTCTACTTCATCAACCGTGAGGGAAGGGTGTTCGCGAGCTCCTTCATCCCCGATCTGGACTTCGACCTCTTCTCCGCCGGGGGCGAGGATTTTTCCCGTAAACTCAGGTCCCTCTTCGGCCTGGGCATCGTATCGGAGCAGCGCCTATCCCAATCCATCAACACGGGGATCATCAACTCCTACCAATACTACAGCCCCGAGGGTGCGGAGATACTCATTGAAACATCCACCCGGATACGGGAGGCGGTCAACGCGCGCTTCCCGGGCCTCGGCTACGACGGCCTCCTGCAGGCGGTCCTGCTTGGGTCGCCCGGCAGGGAAGCGTCGGAATCCCTGGTGCGCATCGTCGACTTCGTGGGTCTTACGGGCAATGCCTGCTGGTCCATCTTCGATGAGGGCGCAAGCCGCATGGGCTACTTCGACCTGGCCGCCGCGGCGGACCGCGGCGGATCCGCCCGCCTCCGCACGGGGGACAGGGAGCTCATGGCGGTCACCATCGCCTTCAATCCCCGGGACTACGCCATCGCGAACACCCGGCGCTTCGGCATCCTGGAGGTGAACCGCTCGCCCCTGCTGCGGTTCCGGCTCTTCTCCCTCCTCTCCTTTCTCGGCGCCTCCGCCCTTTCCCTGGGCATATCCCTGTGGGTGCTCAAGCGGCGGGCCGTCAGGACGGTGGCCGAGCGTGCGGAGCGGCTGGCCCAGGCCATACGCAAGACCGCCACGGAGGGCGACGCATTCCAATTCCACGAAGGGGAGTGCGACGAGTTCAACACCATAGCCCGCTGCGTCTCCGAGCTCACCGGGACTATCGAAAAGGCCACTGCGGAACTCGGCGGGGCCCTCAAGGCGAAGGATGCGCTCCTCCACGAGGTGCACCACCGGGTGCGCAACAACCTGCAGTTCGTCCTGAGCCTCATCAACCTGAAGCTGTCCTCCTGCCATGATGAGGGAACCGAGAAGGTCCTCCTGGTGCTCAAGAACCATATATTCAGCATGGCCCTGGTGCAGGAGCACATACACGGAACGCCGGAATTGGCCGCCATCGACCTGGTCCCCTACCTTACCGACCTTGCGCACAAGCTCGTGTCCGAACGGCCGGGGCCCCACGTATCGGTGCACGTCGATTCCGTCATCCAGGGCGCGGCGGTGACGGTCGACCAGGCGGTGCCCCTGGGGATCATAGTGGCGGAGCTGCTGACCAACAGCATGCAGCACGCTTTTCCCCCGGGCTACGCTGCATCCGTCCGCTTGGAAATTTCCCGGCGGGATGGTCAGTACTCCGTCCTGGTGGCGGACAACGGGGTGGGCGGAGACCCGGCGGCCCCTTCCCGGGGCATCGGCATGATCATCGTACGCGCGCTCACGTCCCAGCTCGACGGAGCCCTGCGCGTTGAGCAGGGCGGGGGCATGCGGGTCCGCCTCGATTTTCCCGTCGCGGCGTAGCGGAAGGAGTAGGCGGATGGAAACGAAACTGCGGGATCTATTGGCCGGCTTGAGGCTTCCTGAGACACTGGCCTATGCGGTGCTGGGCGGCAAAGTCCGCGCCTGCGCGGAGCTCTCGCGGGTGCGCATAGTCCCGAGGATGATAGGCGGGGAGCTCCGCTTCCAGGCCGAGGAGCAGCGGGGCAAGAAGGCGTACCACGCCAACATCGCCCCCGATGCTTTGGCGGACGCGTTGCTCGGCTACATGGACCATTTCAGGAACCTGAGCCTCTTTACCGACGCTGCGGACATCCAGGTTGCCGTCGGGCCCTCGGGCGGACTTCGGATCTCCGAGGGACCGCCGACCAAGGGACGGGTGGTAACCGACCACGACCGCTCTAAGGACTACATCCTCCGGGAAGGCAGGATCGAACCCTTCCTCGTCGAGTTGGGGGTGACGGACGCGGCGGGACGGGTGCGCAGGGAACGGTACGGGAAGTTCCGCCAGATAAACCGCTACCTGGAATTCCTGCGGGACCTCATGCCCGCCCTGCCTGCCGAGGGCCCCCTGCGGGTGGTGGATTTCGGCAGCGGCAAGGCCTACCTGACCTTCGCGCTCT
This sequence comes from uncultured Treponema sp., assembly GCA_964446515.1. Classification (GTDB taxonomy): domain Bacteria; phylum Spirochaetota; class Spirochaetia; order Treponematales; family Breznakiellaceae; genus CAYUPG01. Next base: position 20,530 of record CAYUPG010000005.1, on the reverse strand, counting down.
ACCGCTACCTTTCCGGAGCCTACGCCGGCCCCGCCGAGGGCCGGGACGTGGAAGTGGTAGGGCTTGACCTGAAGGAAGACGTGGTCGCCTTCTGCGAGTCGGTGGCAAGGAAGCTCGACTTTCAGGGTCTATGCTTCCGACAGGGGGACGTAGCCCGCTACGAGGCCGGTGCGGACCGGCCCCATCTGGTCGTGTCGCTCCACGCCTGCGACACCGCCACGGACGAAGCCCTGGCTGCGGGCATAGCCTGGGGCTGCGAGGCCCTCATGGCCGTGCCCTGCTGCCAGCACGAGTTCGCCCCCCTGATGAAGAACGACGCCATGGAGCCCCTGCTCCGGCACGGGATCGCGGCGGACAGGCTCGCCGCCCTGGTCACCGACTCGAGCCGCGTCCTCATGCTGGAGGCCTTCGGCTACCAGGCGGAACTGGTGGAGTTCATAGAGACGGAGCATACCCCCAAGAACCTGCTCATCCGGGCCCACGTCCGCCGACGCGCCTTCGATCCCCAGGCCTACGGGAAGTACCGTTCCTTCCTGGACACCTGGGGCATAGGGCGCAGCTATCTGGAAAAGAGCCTCGCCGCCAAGGGCCTGCTGCCCTAACAGGCTGTTACATCATTTTTTGGAGAGAAAATTGACTATTAAAAGAACCATCCCCGCCATCGTCATGTCCTTGTTCCTGTTCCCGGCCGTCCTGTTCGCTCAGGAGAAGGCCCCGGAGGTCCGACACTGGGGCCTGGTGCCCCTGCCGGTCCTGGCCTATTCCCCCGACTTCGGCGGCATGTTCGGCGCCGCGGCCATCCTCTTCCACGGTCCCGACGTGGGGCTGCCGGAGGCGGAGAAGACGGGCCTGCGCAACAACACCGTCGGCCTCAACGGCATCGTGACCACCAACGGGTCCTTCATGGCGTCGGTCTTCGCCACCCAATACTTCCTGCAGGATTCCTACCGCCTGGACGCATCGGTCTACGGCAACCGCATCCCCAAGGTATTCTACGGCATAGGCCCGGAGGCGGACACGGAGGAAACCTATGCCGCCCTGGCCGCGGGGGGAGAGACGGGCCTGGCCCGGCGCCTGGCGCCAAACTTCTATGTGGGGCCCCTCTTCCAGATCGAGCGCTATGCGGTTGAGGATGCCGAAGGGCCGGGCCCCCTGACGGCGGAAGAGCTCCGGGGCAGCTCAGGGGTATGCCTGGTTTCGGGACTGGGCCTGCGCATGCTCCGGGATACCACCGGAGGCGCCTTCTGGCCCACGGGTGGTACCATCCTCAATGGGGAGCTGCGCTGGTACCCCGAGGCCCTGGGAAGCACCTATCCCTTCGGCCTGTATACCCTTGGAGCCAGGAAGTACGTATCAACCTTCCGCGGCCAGGTGCTGGCCCTCCAGGGACGCTTCCTCGGCTCCTTTGGGGATCCCCACTTCGAGCACTACCCCTCCCTGGGGGGCGGCGGCTCGTTCCGCGGCCTTCTGGACCGGCGCTATCGGGACCGCTATGCGGTATCCGCCCAAGGCGAATACCGCATCTCCCTCAACTCCCGCTTCGGCGTCGTGGGCTTCCTGTCCGCGGGGCAGGTGGCGGATAGTCCCGGCTCGCTGGACTTCAGATCCCCGAAATTGGCGGGCGGACTGGGGCTTCGCATCGCCCTCAACAAGGCCCAGAAGCTCAACCTGCGCATCGACGTGGCCTACGCTCAGGACGGAATCGCCCCCTACGTGGACATGATGGAAGCCTTCTGACCGGCCGCGGCCGCGCGCAGGAAGAAGGGCGCGTGGTTCGAGGTGAAGACCGGCGGGCAGCGGCGCAGTATGGCCCTGATCTCGGGCTCGGCATCGAAGTCCCGGGCCAGGAAGGCGCGCACCCGGTCCCGGTTCCACCCCGCCGGATGGACGAACTCGTGGTACAGGGATAGGTCCCCTTCCCCGAACTGCCGGGTCTCCAGGCTCGAGCGCGCCGCGGCGGCGGCGGGCATGTTGAAGATCGCCACATTGAGGTAATCGATGTTCCGGGCATGAGAGGCCACGAAATCCCGGGTGCGCAAGGCCGCATCCCGGTCCTCCTCGGGCGTTCCGAAGAGCACGTAGACGAAGGCGCCTATGCCCGCCTCCCGAAGGTTTCTTAGGGCCGCCTCGATTTCCGGGAGCTCCGTCCCCTTCCCCACGGCGTCCAGCACTCCCTGGTCCCCAGACTCCAAGCCCAGCTGCAGCATGACGCACCCCGATGCGGCAAGTCGCCTGCAGAAGTCCGCCTCCGCGAGTTCCCGGGTAAAGCGGGCGAAGCCGTACCAGGGAAGCCCCGGGGGGGCGAAGGCGAGGGCGCGCAGGTAGGCGGGGGAGAGCTCGTTGTCCGTGAAGTGGAGGAGGCCCGCCGCCTCGCCGCCCCGGGCGCAGGTTTCCGGTCCGCGGATGAGGGAGGCGAGCTCGGCCAGGGCTCCGGCGGGCGGAAGTCCGCGGTAGCGCCCGTCCTCCGCCCGTTCGGGGCAGAAGGTGCAGCGCTTCCAGGGGCAGCCCGTGGAAAAATTGTAGGGGATGATGCGCGCCGGGGCGAAGTAGGGGAGGCCCGCGAAGTCGGCAAAATCCGGGGCCGCCCGCGGCGCCGCTCCGGTCTCAGCGTCCGCCGCAGGCGTCGCCGTAGGCGCCGCCGCGCCGGCCTGAAGTCCCAGATACGCCTCCAGGGCATCCTCCCCTCGACCTCCGAACACCGCGTCCGCGAGGCCCTCGAAGCGCTCATCCTTCCCTATTCTGCCCAGGGCCAGCCAGGAGTTGACCAGGGCACCTCCTAAAAGGAGCTCCTTCTCCGGATACCTTTCCCTGAGGAAGCCCAGCAGGGCGAAGGCGCAGAGCGCCTGGCTCAGATAGTTGAGGGAGACGCCGATGCGGCGGGCGGGGAATTCTTCCAGCACGGCTTCCAGGCGGGGCGCGAAGAAGGGGTGGAATAGGTTGTCCCGGTAGTTCCGGCCCTGGGCTATCAGATCCTCCTTTCGGTGGGGGGAGGCCGCGGCGTCCCGATAGTCCGACAGGGTCACTTCTATCCCCCGCCCCGGTCTCAGCGTTTCCACGGCGGCCGCGAGGGCCCGGTTGAGATCTCCCACGGAACGCCGGTACCGGGCGATGTCCCCGTAGGCGGCCGGGCCGCGGAGGGCGGCCGCCGAGGCTTCCCGTCCCTTCACCGCCCGGCGGGTCCAGGTGTCCGCCCCGTCGGCCGACATCGGGACGGAAAGGAGGGCCTGGTAGCCTTCCATGCAGAGGTCCAGGGCGCGCACGGCGACGCCCCGGGCGCGGAGGTGCCCCGCGAGGCGGGCAAGGCCCAGGGGCGCCTCGGAGGTCCGGGCGGCGGGGGGATAGAGGAGGAGCATGGCCCTGGATACTACAAGGGGCGGCGGGAATAGTCTATCATGGGGACGTGGACTACCAGGGGAGAAGAAGGGCGGAATCGACGGTGCGGAAGGAAGACGGGGGCAGGCCCCTCCTTGAATACCTCTCCGCTCGCTTCCGCTACGCCTGCGAGGCCGAATGGGCGGCCTTCATTGCCTCGGGGGAGGTGACCCTCAACGGCTCCGGGGCGGACTGCGGCAGGCTCCTCGTCCCGGGGGATAGGGTGGCCTTTGTTCCCCTGGGCCTGCAGGAGCCTCCGGCGGAACTGCGCTTCGACGTGGTTCTGGAGCGGGAGGACTTCCTGGTGGTGGATAAGCCCGCGAACCTGCCCTGCCACCCCGCCGGCCGCTACTTCGCCCATACCCTCCAGCAGCTCCTCAGCCACACCTACGGAACGGTGCACCTGGTCGGACGCCTGGACCGGGAAACCTCGGGCCTTCTCCTGGCCGCGAGGAACCCGGGCGAGGCCCGGCGCCTGGGGGATCTCCAGGCCTCGGGGCGCATGCGCAAGACCTACGCGGTGCTGGTCCACGGGGAGTTCCCGCAGGAGCGGATCTGCCGCGGCTATCTGGCGCCGGACGGGGAAAGCGCGGTACGCAAGAAACGCCGTTACCTGGAGCTTTCGGAGGCCGCCGCCCTTCCCCCCGGCGCGGAGGCCTGCGGTACGCGCTTCGAGCTCCTCTCCCGCGGCGGCGGCCTGAGCCTCCTGCGGGCCGAACTCCTGAGCGGCCGCACCCACCAGATACGGGCGACCCTGTGCTCCCTGGGCTACCCCCTGGTGGGAGATAAGCTCTACGGCCTCGACGAAACCATCTTCCTGCGCTTCGCGGAGGGGCGCATGAGAGCGGCGGACCGGGAGCTGCTGATCCTGGACCGCCAGGCCCTGCACTCGGAGAGCCTCTCCTTCGTCGACGCCGCGGGCCGGTCCGTGGAGCTCAGGAGCGAGGCTCCCTTCGGTCCCGGCGGCTTTCCACCTCCACGTGCAGCCACCGGCCCCGAAGGTAGCCCGCGACCATGAGGGCGGCGTGGCAGAGCTGGTACAGGCCGAAGCTCAGCCATGCCCAGCGTATGTCCTCCGGAAAGAGCCGCCGGGACAGGAGGGTCGCCCCCAGGATGAAGACCAGGTTGGTGCCGGACTCGCTGAAGAGGACCCAGCGGCCGTAGCCGTTGGCCGTAAAGATCATCTCGAAGCTGTAGCCCACCGCCTCCACGAAGTAGAAACCCACGAAGAAGAGCAGGGCACGAGCGATGACCTCCTGGGTGGCGGCGTCGTTGGTGAAGAAGCGGGCTATGGTTCCCCGGAGCGAGAGGCTCAGGACCGCCACCGCCAGGGCCACCGCCGCGCCGACCAGGGCCGCCGCCGCGGTGGTGTCCGCCGCCTCCTCCTTGTCTCCCCTGCCCAGGGCGTTGCCCACCAGGATGCCCGCCGACCGGGCGAAGCCCCCGATGATGGTCTTGTTGAGCCGCATGTAGGAGAAGATCGCGTGGGTCGCCGCCAGGTAGACGGTGGAGTAGTCCTCTATGATGGTCTGGTAGACCATGAAGATGGCCAGGGCGATGATGTTCTGGATGCCCGGCGGCAGGGCCACCTTCACGATGTCTCCCTGTAAGGCGGGGCTCAGGTGAGCGAAGGTGAAGAGCCGGTATTCCGCGCAGTAGCCCCCCCGGTGCAGGACGGCGCAGAGGAAGAGGGCTCCCGCCAGACTGGAGAGGGCCGTCCCCAGGGCCGCGCCCTTGATGCCCATGGCGGGGGCGCCCAGGTGCCCGAAGATGAAGATCCAGTTGAGCAGGATGTTGAGGCCGTTGCTCAGGAGCCCCGAGTACATCACGTAGCGGGTCTTCTTGACGGCTCCGAAGAAGCCCTGGACCACGAAGAAAACCCCCGTCGGCAGCAGGGCGAAGCGCATGATGCCGATGTAGTCCAGGCTCAGGGCCAGGATCCGCTTGTCCGCGATCAGGGGATCAAGGATTACCGGCGCCGCGAAGCTGAGGGCCAGGGCCAGGCCTGCGGCGTAGAGGGCCGCGAGGAGGCCGTTGTCCAGGGCTTCTCCGGTGTGGACCGCGTCGGCCTCGCCCGAATGTTCCTGCCTGCCGAAGCGGCGGCTGGTGATGGCCTGCACCCCCGAAGACAGGGGCCACAGGAAGGTGTTCAGTATCCAGGTGAAGAGCCCCGCGATGCCCACCGCCGCCAGTTCTAGGCTTCCTTCGCCGTAGTGCCCCAGCATGGCGCTGTCTGCGATCTGGTGGAAGTAGTGGGTCAGCTGGCCGAAGAGGAGCGGAAGACCCAGGGCGAAAATCTTCCCCGTGGTCCCGCGCAGCGTCACAACAGTCATACCGCAACTCCGCCTACGAAAATGCCCACCGCATACTCGCAGTCGTGGACTACGGTAAAGCCTGCCGCCCTGATGCCGGCCTCGGTTTCCCGATTCAGCCGGCAGCCCCCCGCGATGCGCCTCCAGAGCGGCGTCGCCAGGTCGGCGATTCTGCCGTAGGGCGCATCCTTGGGCCGGACGTGCTCGATGAACAGGTACTCTCCCCCGGGCCGCAGGACCCTGCGCAGCTCCTTCAGGCCCCTTGCCGGATCCTCCACGGAGCAGAAGAGCAGGGTCGCCACCACGGTGTCGAAGGAGCCGTCCGCATAGGGAAGCTCCTGGACATCGGCGCTCCGGTAGGAAACGGGGAGGCCCCGCATCCGGCAGCGCTCAAGGAGTTTTCCGGACGGGTGGGGCTCCGGGCCGGCAAGCTCCAAGCTCGTCGCCTGGGCGGGGTCATACCACCGGCCGTTCGCGCCGGTTCCCGGTCCCAGCTCCAGCACCCGTCCCCGGGCCCGGGGGATGAGGTGCCGCCTGCACTCCGCTAGGCCGCCGTACCGTTCCAGGGGCCCCATGAACAGGTCGTAGCATCCAACCATACGCGTCTATTTCAGTTCAAGGCCTAGGATGAATTTACTCATTTCTTCATTCAGCTCCTTCTCCCGCCCGTAGAGGGCGTCGATGCGCTGCAGGAGGCGCCCTATCTCGTCCTCCTGCTCCGACAGGAGGGCCATGTAGCGCTTGTACAGCTCCGAGGAGCTGGAGATCGAGGACATGTTGTTCCGGATGCGGGTCTGCTCGTTCTTGAACTGGGTCAGGCGACGCTCCGCCTCCTGCCGTTCGGCGACGACGGTCTGTATGGCAGAGCGGCGCTCGGTGATCTGGGCGAAGGCCCGCTTGACGGCGGCGCCGGCCGTCCGCTCGGAGGAATAGCGCACCAGCTGGGCGTCCTGGAGGGAGAGGAGGGCCAGGGTCTGGGACAGCTGCCGCTCCTCCGCGATCCTGAGGACCTCCGTGGCCTTGGCGGGCACGGAGAGGCGGAAGCGCTGGGTATCCCGGGTCAGCTCCGGGGCCGCGGACGGCTGCAGGAGCTTCCAGGAAGGGTCAAGAGGCCGGACTATGACCAGCTCCTTGGCCGCGGCGGCGCCGTTCTTGACGGTGTAGGAGGATTCCCGCCTCAGGCTCTTGTTCAGCGTCAGGATGCCCCGGGAGATGGTCATGGCGGTGATGGTTTCGGCTTGGGAGCCTTCCTCGGGGGCAACCTCGGTCTCCATGTCCACCGCGAAGGTGACCAGCCGGTCGGCGCCGGGAAGCAGGTCGTCCATCAGGGCATCTCCGGCGTAGGCGCCCGAGTCGAACACCGTGAGGGGACCGGCCAGAAGGCTGTAGGGCGTTCCGTTGACGAGCTCCACGCCCAGCAGCGGCCGCTTGGGGTCCACCGTGCGGTCGTAGACCGACACCTTCGAACCGGTGACGGCGCCGTCCACCAGGGGGAACATGGCGGACTCCCGCCGGGGAAGGCTCACGGGGTGGGCGATGCGGTAGCGCACGAAGCTGCCCGAGCTCTCCAGGACTCCGTAGCCCGAGACGCCCGAGCCGTAGCTCTCCGGTTCGCCGTAGGAGTAATCCTCCTCGTAGGCGGCTGAGTCCATGGCCGCCATGGACTCAGCCTGGCGCATCGCCATGGCGGGAGCGGGAGCGGGGGCGGCTTTGGCGGCTCCCGCGGCAGCGCCGGAGGAGCGCAGGGTATCGTCGTAGGTCTTGGGGGCGGGGCCCGCGGCGACGGAGGGCCGCACCACCGGGCGGGTCACGTAGCGGGGGGTCGCCAAGTCCATGACGAAGGAGATGGGCCTGCCGCTCACCAGGGAGAGGTTAACGTCCCTCCAATCCTCGTCGGAGGCGTTCTCCACCACGGCCCAGCCCTGGAGGTAGTGGCTCTTGCCCTCCCCCAGCACCAGGCGGTAGGCGGTCTTCCAGACCGGGGCTTCGGACAGGTAGCCCATGGTCACCCTCCGCGGTCCCGAGCCCTCGAAGCCGACCCGTATGGTCTTCTTGTCCATATCCCGGCTTTCCGCCAGGACGGCCAGGGCCCGCCGGAAATCCCCGTCCATGCGGGGATCGACGAAGGAAATGTGGCGCAGCTCCCTGAGGGGGAAGGACCGCAGACCCTCGGAGGTCAGGAGGTTCACCTGATGGGAGGGGACTCCGTCCTTGTCCTGGCTCGGCTCGACGCCGATGAGCACGCCTTCCACCTGATCGGGCAGGGCGATCCGGATGCGCTCGCCACGCAGCTGGCTCAGGATGGCGGGAAGGCCGGGATTGCCCGACAGGTTGACGGCGAAGCTCCGCAGCCGCTTGTCCGCGGGGTCCTGGGACCCGTAGGTGACGCCGCGGATGCGGCCGCCGTCCAGGTCCTGCAGGGTGAGGCTCTTGAGGAGGTCGTTCACCTCCGAGGCCTTGAAGGAAAACTCCAGGTCCCGCGTGCCCTCCACGACCCCTTCCCGCCGGAAGTAGCCGACCCCTCCCACGTAGAGGGTCACGGAACGAAGCGGCAGTGTTTGGGCCGCGGCGGAGGCGGAAAGGAGGATGAGGAGTGCGGCCGCCAGGAGCGGACCGCGGATAGTGGTGGTTTTCATGGCTAGATTCTACTACCGACGCGGCCTTTTTTCATCCACCCCGGCCGGCCCTACTCCTCCGCGAAGCCCCTGTTGCGCCCTTCCTGCTTCGCACGGTACATGAGCTTGTCCGCCGCGTCCAGGAGCGCCTCCGGATTAGGATGCTTTGAGGCCTGGGCTATGCCGTAGCTCAGGGTTATCCCGATGGGGCCGGTGCCGAGGTCGAAGTCGCTCTCCGCAAGCGCGCGGCGTATCTTCTCCAGCACGGCCAGAGCTTCGACGGCCTTTACCTCGTGGATGAGCAGGCAGAATTCCTCGCCTCCGAAGCGTCCGACGCTGTCGGTCTTGCGCACGTTCTCACGGAGCAGCACGCCCACCGTCTTGAGCACCCGGTCCCCCGCGGCGTGTCCGTAGGTGTCGTTGATGGCCTTGAACCGGTCCAGGTCCACCATGGCCAGGCAGAACTCGCTGTCGTAGCGCCTGCGCCGTTCCCACTCGCCTGCCAAAATTTCCCAGAAGCAGCGGCGGTTGAGCAGCCCCGTAAGGGGGTCGATGCGGGCCAAGTTCTCCAGCTCCTTCGTGCGCTCGGCAACCCGGGACTCCAGGGCCGCGTTCGCGTCCTCGACCAGGCGGTAGTTCCGGGTCAGCAGGGTGCCCATGACGAAGGATTGGCTGAACACGAAGAGGAACAGGCCGAGATTGAAGCCGTAGAAGGTGAAGATGATCCTGTTGTCGTGGAGTATGTCGTTCAGCGCCGCAGCGGCGATGAGGATGAAGCCCAGAAGCAGAACCGCCGCCCCGGGGGCTTTCATGACGGCCCGGGTCGCCAAGAGGACGAAGATGTACACGCAGAGGGCGAGGATCAGGAGCTGGTAGGGCAGGAACCAGATCTGGAGCAGGTCCAGGGGTACCATCGCAACGAACAGGGCGTAGCCCAGGCCGACGGCGGCGCCTCCGGCCAGGATGCGGGCGGTCGCCTTGGCGGGGAACAGGGCCTGCACATATAGGAGGAAAAGCAGGGGAAGGGAAACCGTCGCCAGGTACGAGGTTCGGACGGCGGGGATGCCGTCCAGGGGCGGGATCATCAGGGTAAGGAGCTGCTCCTGGGAAAGGCCTGCCTTCAGGGCCGTGGCAAGGCAGAAGAGGCCGAAGTACAGGGGCGCGCGGTCCTTGTAGCGCAGGGAGAAGAGGGCCAGATGGTAGAGCCCCATCATGACGATGGCACCCAGGACGAAGGCGTCGATGACCCGGTCCCGCGCCGAGGCCCGTTCCACCGCTGCGGAGCTGCCGAAGAGGACGGGCAGCCAGATGCCGCCATAGAAATAGGATTCGTTTTCCACCGCCGCAGTCACGACGGCGCTTGCGGAATGGGCATGGAAGGAGTAGGTGCGGGGCAGGAGGCTTGGACCTTCGGCGCCCCAGGCCCCGACGACCTCCCCGTCCACCCGTATGCTTGCCCGGGAGGCTATCCCCTTGAACTGCAGGGCGTAGACCTCGCCGGGAAGGAGCCCCTCCAGGACGACCTGGTAGATGCCCCTCCCCCGATTCCCCGGAGGGCTGCCCCATACCCCGGGAACCCGCAGGTAGACCTCACCGGCCCCCCCGTCGGCGGGACCGGAGAAGAAGCGCCAGTCCCCGGCCAGGCGAAGCGCGGTGCCCGGAGAGGGCGCGGTTAGGACGCCACGGCGCACCGGATCGGCCCCGGCCCCGGAAGTGCAGGCGGCCGGAACGAGAAGGGCTGCCGACAACGCCGCCGCCCGCATGAAGCATGCGGGAACGGTAAATCGGCGACGTCCGGTGTGCGGCATGCTCAAAGTATCGTCTCGACCGAATCCGGGGTCAAGTGCGTCTCCGGGACGCCGCGCGCTCAGCCCACCCGTATGGGCGAGAGCTTCCAGATCTCCCGGGCGTAGTCGGCGACCGTCCTGTCGGTGGAGAAGATGCCGGAGTGCGCCACGTTCAGGATGGCCATGCGGTTCCAGGCCGCCACGTCGCCGTATGCCGCGGAGGCAGCCTCCTGGGCCGCGAGATAGGCGTCGAAGTCCGCCAGGACGTAGTAGGGGTCGGGCCTATTGCCGTCAACTCCGTTCAGCAGGGAATCGTAGAGCTCCTTGAAGGCTCCCTGGAAATCGTGGCTGAAGGTGCCGTCCACCAGCTGGTGCACCACCCTGGCCAGGGCCGGAGTCCGGCCAAGGTAGATTCGGGGGTCGTAGGAGTGGGTGGCCTCCATGGCGGCTATCTCCTCGGCGCCCAGGCCGAAGATGAAGGCGTTCTTTCTTCCCACCTCCTGCACGATCTCCACGTTCGCCCCGTCCATGGTTCCCAGGGTCAGGGCGCCGTTCATCATGATCTTCATGTTCCCCGTGCCCGAGGCTGCCTTCCCCGCGGTGGATATCTGCTCGGAGATTTCCGCCGCCGGAATGATCCTCTCCGCCAGGGTGACCCGGTAGTTCTCCGCGAAGACGACCTTGAGCCGTCCCTTGACCCGGGGGTCCGCGTCGAGCCGGGCCGCCTCGGCGCAGATGAGGGAGATGATGGACTTGGCCCGCCGGTATCCGGAGGCCGCCTTGGCGCCGAAGATGAAGGTGCGGGGCGCGATGTCGAAGGTGGGATCGTCCGCCAGGCGGTTGTGCAGGTACATGACGTGGAGGATGTTGAGGAGCTGGCGCTTGTACTCGTGCAGGCGCTTCACCTGGACGTCGAAGATGGTGTCCGGGGAGATGCGGGCCCCCTGCTTATCCGCGAGGAAGCGGGCGAGGAGGACCTTGTTCTCCCGCTTCACCGCGGCGAAGCGTTCCCGGAAGGACGCGTCCTCGGCGAAGGGCGCCAGGGCCTTGAGCCTGGACATGTCGGTGATCCACTCGGGGCCTATCGCCTCGGTGACGAGAGCGGCCAGGCCGGGGTTCGCGGAGAGGAGCCAGCGCCGCTGGGTCACCCCGTTGGTCTTGTTGTTGAATTTCTCCGGACTGAGCTCGAACCAGTCCCGGAGGACGCGCCGCTTCAGGATATCCGTGTGCAGGGCCGCCACGCCGTTGACGGAGAAGCCCGCAACGATGGCCAGGCGGGCCATGTGCACCACCCCGTCCGCCAGGATCGACATGCGGTGACGCTTGTCCCAATCCTCCGGGAAGCTCTCCTTGAGCCGGTCCTGGTGGCGCCGGTCGATCTCCTCCACGATGGTGTAGATCCGGGGGAGTATGGAGCTGAAGAGGTCTATGGGCCACTTCTCCAGGGCTTCCGCCATGATGGTATGGTTGGTGTAGGCGAAGACCCCCGTGACCACGGCCCAGGCGGCTTCCCAGCCCATGCCCTCGTCGTCCAGGAGCAGGCGCATGAGTTCCGGCACCGCCACCACGGGGTGGGTGTCGTTCAGCTGGATGACGGCGAACTCAGGAAGCCGCGCGAAATCCGATCCGAAGCGGGCCTTGAAGGACCGCAGGATGTCCTGGATGCCTGCGGACACGAAGAAGTACTGCTGCTTGAGCCGCAGGGCCTTGCCGGAGGGACCCGAATCGTTGGGGTAGAGCACCCGGGACAGGTCCTCCGCCTTGTTGGCCCGCTCCACCGACCGGTGGTAGTGCATGTCGTTGAAGAGCTGCAGGTCGAAGCCGTCGGGGCTGTAGGCCTCCCAGAGCCGCAGGGTGTTGACGGTCTTGGTGTCGAAGCCTACCACGGGCAGGTCATGGGGCACCGCCCGGACGATCTCGGCGTTGCGGACATCGAAGCGCTCACGGCCGTCGCCGCCCACGGAGGCGAACACCTCGCCCCCGAGCTTCACCGTCACCGCCAGGTCGCTGCGCTTTACGGCCCAGGGGTCGCGGTGCTCCAGCCAATTGTCCGGCTTTTCCAGCTGCCTGCCGTGTTCTATCTTCTGCTCGAACATGCCGTAGCGGTAGCGTATGCCGTAGCCGTGGCCGGGCAGGTCCATGGTGGCCAGGCTGTCCAGGAAGCAGGCCGCCAGGCGCCCCAGGCCGCCGTTGCCCAGGCCCGCGTCCGGCTCCTCCTCCTCGATCTCCTCGTAGCTGTGGCCGATCTCCCCAAGGACTTCCTTTACGGACTCCAGGATGCCCAGGTTGATGAGGTTGTTGGTGAGGGCGCGGCCCATGAGGAACTCCGCGGAGAAGTAGAACATCTGCCGCCCCGGGGCGGCGTCGAAGGCCGTGCGGGTGGCCATCCAGTTGTCCAGTATGTATTCCATGGCCGCGGCGGCCACGGCGTCGTAGATGTCGTGCTTGGTCGCCTCGGAGAGCTCCTTCCCGTAGCGCCGCTTGAGCCTGAGCCGGATATGTTCCTTGAATGCCTGGGTGTCGATGGTCATCGGGTCCTCCTGGATGCTAAACCGGTTCAGTATCCGTTGCAAAAGGGTAACAGAATACCGGTGCCGCCGTCAATGCGGGAACGCCTTCAGGCGTAGGGCGAGACTAGGCGTCCCCTATCCCGCCGTTTCCGCGATGCGGTCGTAGCCCAAGACGGCGCAGTCGCGGAAACGGTAGGGGGCCTCCCGACTGCCGAGCATTCGGCCTCTTGAGCAGTATTAGCGTTCACTCATGCATCTGATTCAGCCGATCCGCCAACCATACCTTGATGATGGACTGCCGGGTCACGCCTATACGGCCTGCCTCATTATCGAGGGATTGAATCATCCACTGGGGCAGATCGACATTGACCCTCCGCTGCGCAAGCGCAGGCCGGGTCAGTTTGCTGGTATCGAGCTCTTCGATTATCGATTCTCCGTTGTCGAAAGCCGTATCGAATTCATGCACGTTCATATAAATCCTCCTCATCCTGCCGTGACCGTCGAGCCGGAATAATTCTTACTGCGGTATCCCGATAGGTGATTACACAGGACCAAATTTTGTCTTGGAACTTTCCGATAACCAGGAACCGGCTTTCTTCGGTGCATCGGGCAGGCACCAGCACATAGCGCTCATCCTCCCATAATTCCTGGATCTCCTCGAAATCAACACCGTGTTTGATCTTAGACTATGAGTAAAAAATATACCTTTTTTGATCAATCATCAAGAAAGGGATGAGCACCGAAGCCAACCGCGGCGACCATCGCAACGGCAGGCAGGAACGCCTAAAGTTCGATAGTTGCCGAGCAAAACAATGGAAGTTTCGGCGCTTTTGTACTACTCTTTGAGTGTAGTGTAGGAGGTGCGGGGATGAGAAAACGAGCCTTGTTGGCGGCGCTGCTGGCCGGTGTGTGCGCTTCCGGAGCCTTTGCCCAGTTCGCCCAGTTGGAGAAAGATTTTTCCAAATTCATGCTGCTCCTGGGCAGAGAGGTCCTGCCGGAGATACAGCAGAACGATCTGGCCGGCACGGGCATAGGCCTGGCCTCCCTGGGGAAATCCCGTTTCTTCTTTTCCGTGACCACCGGTGCGGTCGTTTCGGATGGGATACTCAAGTTCATCGATAAGGACAACAGGGACTTCGAGACCCTGGATCTCTACGGCCTGGTGGACGACGCCGTCCCGGAATCCGGCTCCGTGCGGGACCTCTACGATGATTCCAAGACACTCTTCCCCTATCCCACCATAAAGGCGGCCCTGGGCTTCCGGGTGACGGACGTGGACCTCATCTTCTCCGGCCTCTTCCTGCCCGGGGCGGCTACCTCCTCCCTGGCGGACGGCCTTGAGGTGGGGCTGCTCAACCTGGGGATCAGGGCGCGCAAGCCCCTGGTGGCGGAGCGGGGTTTCTTCCCCACGATTTCCCTGGGCGGCGGCTACGTGTATTCCTCCGTGGCCTTCAAGTACGGGATAGACGAGTTCAAGCAGGATTATTCAGGCCAGGATTTGATCCTGGACGGGGACTTCAGCCTGAACACTTCGGTCCACTCCCTGGGGGCGGATCTGGGCGTGTCCAAGACCTTCCTCTTCTTGACTCCCTTCTTCCGCACCTCCCTCTGGTACCAGGCGGCCTCCTACGAGGCCTCGGGCGACCTCAGCGCCAAGCTGGGCGTCGGCAGTCCTCAGGCCCTTAAGCCCTCCGCCGAACTGACCCTGAACGACCTGGCGGTCATCTTCTCAGGGGGCCTTGACCTGAACCTCTTCCTCTTCCGCCTCTGCGCCACGGGCAGCTACAACCTGAACACCGGCAGCACCGGGGGCGAGCTCGCCCTGCGCTTCCAGTTCTGACGGCAACGGACGCAGACAAAAAGAAGGGGCTGCCCATTCGGGCAGCCCCTTCTTTTTGCATCAACGCTGTTCGTTAATTGAAGGCCGCGGCTGCGGTGTCCAGCCGGATGAGCCCCGCGCTGCCCGCCACCAGAAGATCATCTCCGTTCCAGGCGATGTCGTTCACCGTTCCCACAAGGCTCTTGATGAAGGGCAGGCGGTACACCAGGCCGTTCCGGAGCACCACCACGTCGGAGGCGGCCATGAAGGCGGCCCCGCTGGGGTTGGTCGCTATCTTGGTGATGTCCAGGCCCCGGGTCCCGGGAACGAGGGCCGCCGCGCCGGACAGGGCCGCCGTGCCGAAGGCCGCCTTGGTCTGATACACGCCGTTCCTGGTCCCCACATAGAGGGTCTTGGTGGTATCCCCGGCGTAGCCAAAGGCCTGCACCGTAGGAAGATTCTTGCCCCAGGCCGCCTCGTTCTCAAAGAAGCTGAGGCTCGGATCTTTGCCTAAAATAGCGCCCAGGTAGTCGAAGTCCTCCGGCTGGTCGATAAAGCTGCTGCTCATCCGGAGGGCGCCCACCACGCGGGTGGCGAAGAAGCCGAATATATCACCGTCAATGACTCCGCCGTCGGAGACGAAGAAGTCCAGGATAGGCCTGCCGGAGATTCCGGGCATATCGAGCTTTATCGAGACCCATTCGGGCTCAACTACCCCATCATCAACAAGTCCACCGAATTCTTTGGCAGCCTGGTAGAAGTAGACTGCAGGGTTAGCTTCATTAACCGGATCAGGGATAAAGCCCCCGGACTGGAGTACATTTAGCGGTGGGTTTGCTATGCCGCCTAGAGTGGTAGAACCATTTAAAGTAACTCCATTGGTGCCGTTGACCAGAAGTACGTCGCTCGCGCCGTTTTCAGAAATTGCGACCGAGAGGGAGTTGATGGTAGCGGGAACATTTGGATAGCTCGGAGCCTCGAAAGTAAAACTTGTTGTATTGTAGAGGTCATTAGCCGTGGCGGCTGATATCCAAATGCCGTCGTTATTATACACCACCACGCTCTTGACGTTCTCGCCGCCCAGGGCCTTTTCCACCGTCATGCCCTTAAGGCCGAGGCTGACGGTGGTGTCGGTGCCGGCGTTCACGGTGAAGGCGGCGGAGCTGCCGTAGCGGGAGACGTCCGTGAGGGAATCTCCCGCGGCGGTGCCCACGACCACGACGATGCGGTAGGCGCTGCCGGGAGGAAGTTCCTCTATGGTGACGGAGCCCGAACCGTCCGTCAGGCTTGCGGCGTAGTAGTCCGTGCCCCCCGCGGTGTTGGTGATGAGCACGTTGCTCAGGTAGACCCATACCCGGGCCTGATCTGCGCTTCCCGAACCGACGCGCGCGAAGTTCAGGCTCAAGGAGCCGGCCTTGCTCCCGGTCTCAAAGGAGCAGGAGGCGGTCAGGGCGGCGGCCAGCGCCGCGGCCAGGACCGGTATCCACATTTCTTTCTTTTTCATGGCTCCCTCCTACTGAATCAGGACCGTGATGGTGCCGCCGAAGACGGGCTTCGTCTTCCGACCCTCCTGGGCCGGCGCGGCGATGGGGGACGTGCTGATCGAAGTGGAGGAGGAGGCGATAAGGGCCTGCTCCCCATCTTCGGGCGGCGCGTTGCCGGTGATCGAACTCTCCTGGCCGCCCGCCACGAAGCGCCCCTGCCCCAGGGCGTTGGAATAGGACACCAGGCCCTCGATAACCTTGAGGCGCAGGGAATCGAACTCGAACTCCGTGCCCCGCACCGCTGCGGTGGATACGGGACTCTTGAGGGTAAAGTTGTGCTCCAGGCCTTCGGTCTTTTCCACCTTGGCGCTCACTCTGCCTACTCGCAGATCCAACGTGGTGTTCTGCGAGCCCTCCTGCCGGACAAGCTCCGCCAGCGTCATGCGGGTCAGGGGCTTCATCTGGATGACCGCCTTGCCCGCTTCGACCGTGGCGAAGGATTTGAAGCCCGTGGAGATCAGGGTCCCCTGGGAAATCCGCATCCCCGCCTCCGCCGCCTTCCAGGCACCGCCGCGTTCCTGGAGTTCCACCTTGCCGGTAACATCTTTGATGAGCGCACCATCCTGGGCGGCGAGCGTCCAGGACAGGAGGAACAATCCCAAAGGAATCAAAAATCTTTTCATACCGCCCTCCCCGAGCAATAAGTCTTAGAAACTAAAGGAAAACGCCAATTTCGCGAACAGCCAAGGATCATCCTTCCCCTCCAGGAAGGCCTCCCCGTTGGGAAGGAAGAGCCCCGCGGAAAGGCCCAGACCCAGGTCCGAGAAGGGTCGGTAGTTAACCGAACCGGAGATCTCGGTTCCCAGATACCCCGCGCTCCCCTCGGGATCCACCGTGGGCTCCGACATGGCCCCCGCGGCGGGCTTGAAGTAGGGAACGAGGCCGACGGAGGTCTGCAGCGTATCCAGGGGCTTCATGGAGTAGCTCAGCTCCACCAGGAAGAGGTTGCTCGACTTGGGGGCGAAGGCGAGGCCGTTCGAGCGGCCTGCCAGGGGAAGGAAGGCCGTGTAGGAGCCCTCGCCGTTCCCTTCCAGGTAGGTCTTCGCGTCCTTGTCTCCCCCTGCGAAGAGGAAGCCCGCCGATAGGAAGGAGTTGAAGGCGTTGCGCATATAGTACCGGGCCGAACCGCCCGCCAGGAAAGAGAGCATGGGCTCGTACTTGTACGCTTCCCCGGTTGTCGAAGCGGTGTCTTCCCCGAAGGTGAGCATGCGTCCCGTGCCGAGGTAGGCGTAGGCGTCGTAGTAGAGGGTGCTCCGTATCGGACCGTTCAGGCCGACGCCGAGGTACTGGGTATCAACCCTGCCGCCCCGGGACGGGTCCAGGGTTTCGCCGCCCTCCTCCAGAAGGTCCTCCGAAAGGTGGCGGAGGTCCTCCTGGACTATGGCCGAAAGCTTGAGTGTCTGCCGGGAGAAGAGGTCGGGGAATTCCCAGGAGAGTGAGCCGATCAGCCGGGGCGGGGCGAAGTAGACGTCCTCGTCCGAGGAGTCCATGGCGTCTTCCCTGCTGAGGAGGATGGAAGATTTCTCCTTGTTGAGCAGGCCCGTGTAGCCCAGGGCGATTTTTGCCTGGGACCGGGGATAGGCGAACTCCAAGCGGAGACCGTCCACGGTGTGGGACAGGAGCCTGCCTGAGAATTCGCTTTCCTGGAAGCGCCCCGCCTCGAAGGCGAAGAGCCGCGGTCCCCGTTCCAGGTTGGGA
Organism: uncultured Treponema sp.; assembly: GCA_964446515.1. Taxonomy (GTDB): domain Bacteria; phylum Spirochaetota; class Spirochaetia; order Treponematales; family Breznakiellaceae; genus CAYUPG01. The sequence continues at coordinate 2,873 of CAYUPG010000005.1, read as the reverse complement.
AAGGCTCCCCTCAGGGAAAACTGATCCACGTCTGCGTAGAAGTTGGGCTCCTGGGACCGGACCGTGGCCGAGGCGGCGGCCTTGAAGGAGTAATAGCTGCCGAAATCGGAAGAAACCCAAAGGAGCAGGCTGTTTTCCTGCAGGAAGTCCGATTCCTCCTGGACGGAATAGGAGGACCCGTTGGAAAGGGAGCCGCCGAAGTCCAGGGCCGCGGCGGAGGACAGGGCGACCGAGGCGGCTAGAGCCCCGGCCAGGATGCAGCGCAGCGTGTTCATGATCGCTCCTCCACGTAGGAAAGTACGGCGCCCAGGATGCGGAGGACTTCCTCTCCCGACAGCTTACGGTACGGACTGGTTTTTTCCACCACGAAGCCGAGATAGGCGATCTCCCTGGCCGCGTAGCGGGGGCCGGGGAAGAAGCGGTACATGACGCCGCCGGGGATGTCGAAGGCCCGCATCGCCAAGTGGGCGAACTCTCCGAGGGTCACCGCCTTGGCGCCGTCTACGGGGCGCAGGCCCCAATCCTGACGGGAAAGAACCTCCATCGCCTCGGCGGGATCGGCGTCTTCTCCCAGGGCGCCGGAGGCGGAAAGCACGAAGTACGCCGTGGCGGCGTAGTCCGCTTCCTTAGCCTCTAAAAAGCTATCCATGAAGGCGTTGGATTGCGCAAAGCCTGGCAACGATACTCCAAGCAGTAATCCGAAGAGGAGAAGGTGGCGGCGCTTCATAAAATTCTCCTTGCCGATCATACTATTAATATACCTCGCTGCGGGCGAGAAGACACATTTAGTTGTATTATAGGGTACTGAGAGGGCAATAACAAACCGTGGAGGATGGATATGGGTAAAAAGTGGAGCTACGGCATTCTGGTGCCGTTCCTGACCGCGGCGGTCTTTTCGGGGTTCAACCTGTTTGAGTTTTTCAGAACGATGGAGCGTCGGACCTACGATACGCTCCTCCACGTGAAGCCCGCCGTCGAGGAGGATCCTTCCATCCTGCTGCTGGATGTGGACGACACCGCCATAGCGAACGTGGGGGTCTGGCCCTGGAGCCGTGACATCATGGCCGAGGGCCTCATAACGATGAAGGAATTCGGGGCCGAATACGCGGTGTTCGATATCGAGTACACGGAGCAGAGCCCCCGGGGCATCGATTCCGCCTACCTGGAGGAGGACATCCCCCGGTCCTTGGAGTCCCGCTTCCAGGGCATCAACCAAAACGTCCAGGACCTGTTCCAAGCCCTCCGGAACAGGCAGATCACCCTGGCCGACGCGGAGGACTACCTCAAAGAGCTGGATGCCATGACCCGGGAGTCCCAGGACGCCATGCTCTCGGACATACGCGCCATAGTGCGGGACAACGACGAGTTCCTCGGCCGGGCGGCGGGCTTCTTCGGCAAGGCGTACTTTACGATCAATATGCTCCCGGAGGGGGAGGAGAACATAAGCGAGGCCCTCCGCGCCCACGCGACTTCAGCCCTGCCCATGGGCGGGGGAAGCGTTGCGGCGCCCATTCCCTACCGGGTGTCGGACATCAGGCCGGCCATCTACCCCATCCTGAGCCGCGCCGCCGGGGCGGGTTTTCCCAACGTGGAGGTGGACGAGGACGGGGTCAGGCGCCGCCTCTTCCTGGTTCTCGAGTACCAGGGCAAGGCTTACCCGCAGCTGGCATTCTCCGCCCTCTACGACAAGATCGGCCGGCCCAAGGTGACCGTCCGGAGCGGCAGCATACTCCTTGAGGGAGCCCTGATGCCCGGGGAGGCGAACCGAAAGAACGTGACCATACCCCTGGCCCAGGACGGGACGGTGCTCATCAACTGGCCCAAGAAGAGCTATTGGGACAGCTTCCGGCACCTGTCCTACTGGTACCTGGAGCTCCACCGCCGCCAGGAAGCCGCCCTGCTGCGGGGCCTTGAGCTCATGGAGGACGACCAGTACCTCTCCTACCACGAGGAGAATCCCCGGTTCATGGATATCTACCGCTACGCCCTGGAGCTGCGGGAACGGCTTTTGGAGGGGGATTCGGGCGTTTCCATCGAGGAGTACCGGGAAGCCCGCGCGGAGTTCTTTAGGGAGACCGGCGCCTTCCTCTCGGGTCCCGCGGAGGGGACCATCCTGGGCATCATCGACCGCATGCTCCGGTCCCCCGACTATTCGGAGGAGGAGCGTCGCTCTTACGGGGTTATACGGGGCCTGGTGGCGGAGAATTTCGCCAACCTGAGGACCCTGTACGGCGAGTTCGCCACCACCCGGGAAACCCTGGCCAAGAACCTGGCCGGGGCCTTCTGCATCATCGGAAACACCGCCACCTCCACCACGGATATGGGGGTCAATCCCTTCGAGAAGAAGTACGAGAACGTGGGCACCCACGCATCCATCGCCAACACCATACTGCAGCAGCAGTTCCTGGACGACCTGCACTGGGCCTACGGGGCGGCTTCGGCCCTGCTCCTGTCCCTCCTGACCTACATCCTTCTGCGCCGCATGGACCCGCTGCCGTCGATCCTTACGGGCATAGGCCTGGTCGCGGCGGTGCTCGCCCTGGGCACGGCCCTGTTCCTGACCACGGGCATCTACGCCAACCTGTTGACGCCGACCTTCTCCGTCTTCTTCACCTTCCTGATACTGGCCTTCATCAAGTTCATGGTGACCGCCCGGGAAAAGAGCTACATCCGCAAGGCCTTCGGCCACTACCTCTCGGCGGACGTCATCAACGAGCTCCTCACCGATCCGGACAAGCTCAAGCTCGGGGGCGAGAAGAAGCTGATGACCGCCATGTTCACCGACATCAAGGGCTTCTCCACGGTCTCGGAGCTTCTGGACCCCACTGATCTGGTGAAGCTGCTCAACGCCTACCTTACGGAGATGAGCAACA
>CAYUPG010000004.1:28276-32668 GCA_964446515.1 uncultured Treponema sp. | reverse complement strand
AATTCTCTCCGTGCAGGAGCGGCAGGGCGGCGCTGTCCACCCTGATGTAGACCGGCCCGTCGTAGCGGAGCGCCCAGCGCATGATCGCCGCCGCCTCGATGCCGTCGGCGGGGGAGAAGATGAGCACGTTGCCGAAGCCCCGCATGATGGAGATGTCGTCGATGGAATGGTGGGTCGCCGCCAGGGGGCCGTAGGCCACCCCGGCGTTGATGCCCAGCATCTTGACGTTGGTGCGGGCGTAGCAGACGTCCACCTTGACCTGCTCGTTCGCCCGGCCCACCAGGAAGGGCGCCGCGTTGGCCGTGACGGAGACCCGGCCGTCCAGGCTGAGGCCCGCCGCCATGCCCACGAGATTCTGTTCGGCGATGCCCACGTTGACCAGACGGTCGGGGAAGCGCTCTGCGAAGGGCTTGATCTTGCTGGTGGAGGTGGAATCGCTGACCAGGGCGATGACGTCCACCCCGCTCTCCGCCGCTTCCACGAGGGAGGCGACCACCGCGTCCCGGATATCCATAGCGCCGCTCATCATTCCAACTCCTCTATGGCCTTGACGACCTCGTCCCCCGAGGGAACCTTGTGGTGCCAAGGCGCGTTGTCTTCGATAAAGGAAACGCCCTTGCCTTTTACGGTATGGGCGAGCACCAGGTGGGGCCGCTCCCCGCTATAGTCCAGGCTCTCAAGGCAGGCCACCAGCTCCGCCATGGAGTTGCCGTCCACCTCGGAAACCTCGAAGCCGAAGGCCCGCCACTTGTCCGCCAGGGGCTCGAGGCCCATGATCTTTTCCGTCCGGTCCGCCAGCTGCAGCCTATTGCGGTCCACTATGGCGGTCAGGTTTCCCAGCTTGAAGTAGGAAGCCGCCATGGCCGCTTCCCAGTTGGAGCCCTCCTGCAATTCCCCGTCTCCCAGGAGGGTGAACATTCTTCCTTTCTTTTTGTTTTTTCTCATCGACAGCGCCAAGCCGCAGGAAACCGAAAGCCCGTGTCCCAGGGCGCCGGTATTGAATTCTATGCCCGGAGTCTTCTGCCGCACCGGATGGCCGGGCAGCTTGGACTCGAAGCCCAGGTAGCTGTCGAGCCACTCCTCGGGGAAGTAGCCCGCCTCCGCGAGGGCGCAGTAGTAGCCCCCGACACCGTGTCCCTTGCTGAGGATGAAGTGGTCTTCCTTGCAATTCATTATCCTGAAATATAATGCCGTTAGAATATCCGTCTCGGACAAGTCCGCTCCCGTGTGGCCCTGGCCCGACTTCGAGTTCATGAGGATGATCCTCTTCCGTATCGAGCGGGCCCGCCCTTCAAGCTCCGGAATGCCTGCCTTTTCGCTGGTCTCCATATATGGTCTCTCCTTGCGACTGCGCCCCATGGATTTCTTTCAGTTTATCGTATTGAAAAGTTAAAATTAGGGTAACAGAAAAGGAATGGCATGTCAAATAGAAAATAAAAGAAAATAAAAATTGACAAAAGAAAATACCCATGGTAAGAATAAGTAAATCCATAAAGGAGGTCTCAAATGAGACAACTGAAGGCATGCATGGTTCTGTTCGCGGCATTGGTGGTGGTGGGCGGCGTGTTCGCCTCCGGGCAGGGGGACGGCGGAAAGGCCGCTTCCGGGAAGAAGACCATCGTCATCATCACCCCTTCCCACGCCAATCCCTTCTTCAAGTCCGAAGCGGTCGCGGCGGAGGCCCGGGCCAAGGCCCTGGGCTACGACACCATGGTGCTGGTGCACGACGACGACGCCAACCGGCAGAACAACCTGATCGATACGGCCATCGCCAACAAGGCCGCGGCCATCATCCTGGACAACGCAGGCGCCGACGCCACCATCGCGGCGGTCAAGAAGGCCAAGGACGCGGGCATTCCCAGCTTCCTCATCGACCGGGAAATCAACGCCACCGGCGTCGCGGTGTCCCAGATCGTCTCCAACAACTACCAGGGCGCCAAGCTCGGAGCCGAAGAGTTCGTGAAGCTCATGGGCGAGAAGGGCGACTACGTGGAGCTGGTGGGCAAGGAGTCGGACACCAACGCGGGCATACGGTCCAAGGGCTACCACGACGTGATCGACCAGTATCCCGACCTCAAGATGGTGGCACGCCAGAGCGCCAACTGGAGCCAGACCGAAGCCTTCTCCAAGATGGAGTCCATTCTCCAGGCCAATCCCAACATCAAGGGCGTGATCTGCGGCAACGACACCATGGCCATGGGCGCCATGGCGGCCCTCAAGGCGGCCGGCAAGGGCAACGTCATCGTAGTGGGCTTCGACGGCTCCAACGACGTGCGGGATTCCATCCTGGCCGGGGACATCAAGGCGACGGTGCTGCAGCCCGCGGCCCGGATCTCCGAAATGGCGGTGGAGCAGGCGGACAAGTTCCTCAAGACCGGGTCCACGGGCCTGCCCGAGAAGCAGCTGATCGACTGCGTGCTGATCAACAAAGCCAACGCGTCGAAGCTTGAAACCTTCGCCATGAAGCCCTGATAGGGATTCGACCCTAATCCGATCTTACTGCGGCGGGGGATGCGTTCCCCCGCCGATTACGTTCAAGGAGCTGTGACCTATGAGACTATCCCTCCTGGGGCTGTGCATGGCCATGGTATGCGCCGCTTCCTGCGTGGTGGTGAAGCACGACGACGAAGCGAAGACCGGCGGAAGCGGGGGCCTGGAATTCTATTTCGCCGGCGGGGCCTTCAACGCCGCCTCCTACGTGGCCGAAATTTGGGATGCCAAGCTCATCCCCTACGCGCGGGAGGGGGCAGTGGAGCTGCCCGTCCTGCTGAAGCTCCTGGCGGAGGACGAGGCGGGGGCGACGAAGACCTACGGCCGCAGGCAGGTTGCCGAGGGCGCTCCCTTCAATTTTGCGGTCTCAGGCAGCGCCGTCGTACTCGGCATCAACAAGCAATCCCGGGTGGGTATCGCCGAACTGGATATTCCGGGCTACGGAACGGCGGGAACGGCGGACGCCTTCCTGCAGATAGGGCCGGTGTTCAAGGGCACGTCCATACGGGATGCCCTGCCCTTCGTCGCCTTCGATGATTTCGTGAACCAGCTGGACTACGCGGCCCTGTCCAACGAGCTCAACGCGGTGGTCAGGGACAAGGTGGTTGCGGGGGTGGACTTCGAGGGCCTGAAAGGAAAGAAGCTCGAATTCCGGGGCTTCATCACCTACGAGCCGGGCGTCCTGCCCGTGGTCACGCCGGTGGAGCTCCAGGTCCCCGGAACGGAGGGCAAATGACGGACCAGGCAGGTGAGGACATCATACTCGTGGCCCGGGGGGTGACCAAGGTCTATCCCGGCACGGTGGCCCTGGACAAGGTGGACTTCGACGTCCGGCGGGGCAAGGTCAACGTGCTCATCGGCGAGAACGGGGCCGGAAAGTCCACCCTCATGAAGATACTGGCGGGGGTGGAGCGCTCGAGCGAGGGTTCCCTCGTCCTGGATGGAGAGGCCGTCCATTTTTCCGGAACCGTTGAGGCGGAGGAGAAGGGCGTGGTCATCATCTACCAGGAGCTGAACCTCTTCCCGAACATGAACATAGCGGAGAACATCTTCGCGGGCAGGGAAAAGTGCCGTTCCGGCGTCCACGTGGATCACCAGGCCCAGGAGACGGAAGCCCAGGCCCTGCTGGATCGGCTCCAGCACCACCTGAACCCCAAGACCCTCGTGTCGGAGCTGCGCATAGGGGAGCAGCAGATCGTCGAGATCGCCAAGGCCCTGTCCAAGGATGCCCGCATCCTCATCATGGACGAGCCGACCTCCGCCCTCAGCGACGCAGAGACCGAAATCCTCTTCAAGATCATCGCGGAGCTGAAGAACTCCGGGGTTTCCATAGTCTACATCTCGCACCGTCTGGAGGAGCTGCTCCGCATCGGAGACTACTTTACGGTGCTCAGGGACGGACGGCTGCGTGCCGCGGCGCCCAGGTCCGAGGTGGATCTTTCCTGGATCATCAGGCACATGACCGGAAACGTTCACCTGGACGGGGGCGTGCGCAACGCGGAGGCCCTGGGGGAGCCCTACTTCGAGGTCCGCGACCTTTGCCTGCCCCGGGTGGGGGGCGGCTACACCGTGGACCACGTTTCCTTCTCCCTGCGGAAGGGAGAGATCCTGGGCCTCTACGGGCTCATAGGGGCCGGCCGCTCCGAGCTCTTCGAATGCATCATGGCGGCCCGCAAGGAGGCGACGGGGACCGTCCTGCTGGACGGTGTCGAGCTTACTTCCTCGGATATCTGCGGGCGCATCGCCGACGGCATAGCCCTAATCCCCGAGGACCGCCAGCGGGAGGGCCTGCTGCAGAATCTGTCCGTCGCGGGCAACATGACCATCTCGAGCCTCCGCTTCCTCAGGCGCGGCTTCTCCATCCCCGCCGACGCGGAGGCCAAGGCCGTGGACGAGCGCATC
>CAYUPG010000004.1:0-28266 GCA_964446515.1 uncultured Treponema sp. | reverse complement strand
AGGGTCGCTGTCGGGGGGCAACCAGCAGAAGGTGGTGATCGGCAAGGCCCTGCTGACCCGTCCCAAGGTCCTGCTCATGGACGAACCCACCCGGGGCATCGACGTGTCCGCCAAGATGGACGTCTTCGGCATAGTGCGTGACCTGGCGTCCCGGGGATTGGGGGTCATCGTCGTCACCTCCGAGCTCAAGGAGATTCTTTCCATTTCCGACCGCATCCTCGTGCTCTCCAAGGGCCGGCTGACGGGCGTCTTCGACCGTGCCGAGGCGACGGAAGAAAAACTGGTAGCGGCCTCCGCCGCGCTCAACTGACCATGAAAAAGGAGTTCACCATGGATGCGCGGCTCATCCTGATCAAACTGCGGACCTTCATCGCCCTCTTCGCCCTGCTGATCGTGTTCAGCCTGCTGGCGCCCAACTTCCTGACCACGGGCAACCTGGTCATCATGTCCAAGCACGTGGCGGTGAACGCCATCCTGGCCCTGGGCATGACCTTCGTCATCCTCACGGGGGGCATAGACCTGTCCGTGGGGGCCGTGGTGGGCCTCTCGGGGATGATAGCCGGCGGGCTCATCTACGAGGGCCTGGTGCTCGACGTGCTCGGCGTGACGGTGTATTTCGCCGTGCCGGTGGTGGTGCTGCTGACCCTCGCCCTGGGCACCCTGGTGGGCCTGGTGAACGGCCTGCTGATCACCCGCTTCAAGGTGGCGCCCTTCATCGCCACCCTGGGCACCATGTACGTGGCCCGGGGCTTCGCCCTCCTCAGGTCCAACGGCAAGACCTTCCCCAATTTGGTGGGCAATCCCGCCTATGGAAACACGGGCTTCCCCCTTCTGGGGGCGGGCACCTTCCTGGGCATACCCTTCCTGATCTGGACCATGGCGGTCCTGGGCGTTATCGCCGCCTATACCGCCAAGAAGACGCCCCTGGGCCGCCACGTCTATGCCGTCGGGGGCAACGAGAACGCCGCACGGCTGTCGGGCATCCGGGTTTCCAGGGTCAAGCTCATCGTCTACATGTTCTCGGGCTTCACCGCAGCGGTGGTGGGCCTGGTGGTGAGCTCCCAGCTGGTGGCCGCCCACCCGGCCACCGGTGAGTCCTTCGAGATGAACGCCATAGCTGCGGCGGTCCTCGGGGGCACCTCCCTGGCGGGCGGGCGCGGGGGCATAGGCGGGTCCATCGTGGGCGCCTTCGTCATCGGCGTTCTGGAGGACGGCCTGGTCATGCTGGGGGTCTCCTCCTTCTGGCAGATCGTCATCAAGGGCCTGGTGATCATAACCGCCGTGGTGGCGGACCAGATCCAGGGGGAGGTCCAGAAGCGGGCGTCCTTCAAAGCAAGAATTTGACCAATCCGTCCCGTCGTGCTAGTATGTGTGAACATAGTATTTGCAATGAACATATGTTCATTGCAGGGCAACGACGGGAGGACACATGGTATGGGGAGACTTAAGTACAGCTATTTCCAGCTGACCTTCGGGCAGGAGGAAACCTACCTGCATCCTGAGCGGACGTATCGGCGCCTGAAGAGCGCCGGCTACGACGCCATAGAGCTGACGCCCCCCAAGGGGCGCTACGGCCTGGGGGTTTCCATGGACGCCTACGCCCAAACCCACGGGCGGCTCAAGGCGGAGTACGGCTTGGAGATATCCTGCGTCAACGAGTGCTGGGGGGAGATGTGGGACCCCTACTCCCCGGTCTACAAGACCCTCACGGAGCGGAAGACCGCGGACCTGGCGGTTTCGGAGACCAAGAGCACCGTGGACTTCGCCGCGGAGCTGGGCGCCCCCCTGGTCACCGTGGCCACCGCCGTCCATGCGCCCATAGACGGCGGCAGCGTGGGCGAGGCGGTGGCCGTAGCGGTGGACGCCCTGCGCCGAATGTGCGACTACGCGGCGTCCAAGAACGTGTACCTGGTCTTCGAGGCGACGAACCACCTGGAGATGGGCAAGTTCGTCAACACGGCCCGGAACCACAAGCGGCTGATAGAATTGACGGAGCGGAAGAACATAGGCATACAGCTGGACTGGTTCCACGTCAACCTCGAGGAGCTCAACCCCTACGAGGCGGTCATGGAGGCCCAGCCCCTCCTGCGGCACATGCACTTCCGGGACTCCAACTCCCTGACCCCGGGTTACGGCACCGTGGACTTCAAGGCGGTCATGCGGGCCCTCAAGCGCACCGGCTACGAGGGCTACTGCACCATCGAATGCGCCCCCATGATCCCGGATCCGGATACGGCCGCCCGGGACGGCATAGAGTACTTGAAATTCGCCGAGCGGATAGCCGAGTTCCAACTCTCGGCGGAGTTCCCCAACGGCTACGCAATAGGAGTGATGCAATGAGAGGAATCATGGCCCGGCCGACCTGCTTCGGCCTCATCGTGGCGACCAGGAACATCTTCAACGGCGCCCTCGCCGAGGACGCGCGCAAGCAGCTCTTGGCCAAGATGGACCAGCTCGGGTACGACTACGTCATCCCCCCGGCCACGGCCACCCGGAACGGGGCGATCGAGACCGTCAAGGACGCGATCATCTGCGCGGAGCTGTTCCGCAAGGAGAGCGCGCGCATCGACGGCATCGTGGTGGTGCTTCCCAACTTCGGCGACGAGCTCGGGGTGGTGGAGACCATCCTGCGCGCCCGCCTGGACGTACCGGTGCTGGTGCAGGCCTCGGACGACGAGAACGACAAGGTGAGCCTGGCCCAGCGGCGGGACTCCTTCTGCGGGAAGCTTTCGGTCTGCAACAACCTATTCCAGAACGGCATATCCTTCACCGACACGGCGACCCACACCTGCGCCGTGGATTCGGCGGCCTTCGCCGAGGATCTCCGGCGCTTCGCCGCGGTGTGCCGCACGGTGCGGGGCCTCAAGAGCGCCCGCGTCGGCCAGATCGGCACCCGCCCCGGAGCCTTCCGCACCGTGCGGTACAGCGAGAAGCTCCTGCAGGCCACGGGCATAGTGGTGGAGCCCATCGACCTGTCGGAGATCCTTGAGCGGGCGAGGAAGGTTCCCGCCGGGGACGGCGACCTGGCGGCCAAGATCGCGGCCATACGGGCCTACGGCAGGCTCGCCCCGGACGTTCCGGCGGAGCGCCTGGAGCGCCAGGCCCGCTTCGGCCTGGTGGTGGAGCGCTGGATGGACGAGAACGAGCTGGACGCTTCGGCGATCCAGTGCTGGGACAGCATACAGTACAACTACGGCTGCGCCTCCTGCCTGTCCATGAGCATGATGGGGGAGGGCGGCCGGCCCTCGGCCTGCGAGACGGATATAGCCGGGGCCGTGTCCATGTACGCCCTGCTCCTGGCGGGAGGGAATCCCCCGGGTTTCCTGGACTGGAACAACAACTTCGCGGGCCACCCGGACAAGTGCGTGGGCACCCACTGCGCCAACTATCCCAAGAGCTTCTACGGCACGGAGCCGGAGATAGGCACCCTGGACATCCTGGGGAACACCATAGGGCGGGAGCATTGCTTCGGAGCCGTAAAGGGCAAGGTGCAGCCGGGAGAAATGACCTTCTTCCGCATCTCCACCGACGACACGGAAGGCCGCATAAAGGGCTACGTTGGCCACGGCCGCTTCACCGCCGATCCCTACGGCATGGACGGGGGCATCGCGGTCTGCGAGGTCCCGCGCCTGCGCAAGCTCATGGCCACCCTCTGCGCCAACGGCTTCGAGCACCATGTGGCCATGGCCCGGGGCTCCTGGGCCCCCGTGCTGCGCGAGGCGACGGAGAAGTACCTGGGCTGGGCGCTCTACGACCACACGGGGGGTGATCCCGAGGCCGCCGTCCTGCTGTAGGAAATCCTGTGCTATACTGTTTCCGCTCCGCGGGGCAGGCCGGAACGTTTCGGGCTGCCCCGCGGCCTTTGGAGCGAGAGGAATGCGGGTATACAGTTTATTGATCGCCGACGACGAGGAGATGATACGCACGGGGCTTGCCAAGACGGTGGATTGGCGGGCTCTGGGCTTCCGGGTGGTGGGCACCGCCGCCAACGGGGCCGCCGCCCTGGAATTCCTTGAGCGCGAGCAGGTGGACGCCGTCCTTGCGGACATACGCATGCCCAAGCTCACCGGCTTGGACTTGGCCAAGCGGCTCAAGGAACTGCGGTCGCCGATCAAGGTGGTCATCCTCAGCGGCTACGATTTCTTCCCCTACGCCAAGGAGGCCATAGAGCAGGGGGTGTTCAGCTACATCCTCAAGCCCTACAAGGCCGAGGAGCTGCAGGAGGTCTTCCTGCGGCTCAAGGCCGCCCTGGACAGGGAGCGGCGGGAAATCGACCCGGCGCTGCTGCCCGCGGCGGAGGGGACTGACGGCCCCAAGCGCTCCGTGGCCGCCGTGGTGGACCTCATCGAGCGCTGCTACGCCGACGACCTTACCCTGGACGACGCGGCGGCGGCGGCGGGCCTGTCCTCCTCCTACCTGAGCAGGCTCTTCAAACAGGAGACGGGCACCAACTTCAAAGACTACCTCACCACCTATCGCCTGGAGCGCGCCCGGTCGGCCCTCAAGGATCCCCGCAGGAAGGTGTACGAGATAGCCGAAGAAGTGGGCTTCAAAGACCAGCGCTACTTCAGCGAGGTATTCAAGAAGCGCTACGGCTGTTCTCCCCTGGAATTCCGGGACCATCCCCTATGAGCTCTCCCTCGGAGCGCCGGTCCAGCATCAGGACCAAGCTCACGGCCTACTTCGGGCTGCTCTTGTCCTCGGCTTTCGCCTTTTCCGGATTCATGATCTATACCCGGGTGCAGACGGTGGTGGAGGAGACCATCGACGCCAACCTCGACGCCACCTCCGATCTCATCAGGCGCATAGTCCAGGTGAGCATAGACAACAACCGCGGCCAGGTGCGGAAGGACCTGATCGTGGCGGAGCACTTCATCGGAGACCAGGTCGGCATCGACTACTCCAGGACCTTGACCCTGCCCTATCGGAACTCCATCACCGAAGAGACGGGGAGCATACAGGTTCCCATGCTCAGTCTCGGGGGGGAGGAGGTGACCCTCGGTTCGGCCCTGGTGGGCCGCATAGGGCGGGAGACCGAGGGCACGGTGGCCGTCTACCAGGCAACGCCCCTGGGGCTCCTGTGCGTTGCGGCCCACCAGGAAAGGCCCGGCGGCTACTACCGCATCGGAGAGCTCATCCCCAACGGCGCCCCCTACGACATCCTGGTCCGGCGGGAGGGGACCTACTTCGGCCGGGATTACTTCGACCGGGAGTGGCACCTGACGGCGTACAAGCAGCTGCTGCTGGACGGCGAACTGGCCGCCGTCCTCTACGTGGCCCAGGAGCAGATGGACCTGGAGGAGCTGCGGAACGACATCCTGTCCATCAGGGTCGGCAGCAGCGGACAGGCCTACATCATGGATACCCTGAGCACCCTGGTGGTCCATCCCACCATGGAGGGAGAGAGCCTTTCCCACCATCCGTACATTCAGGACCTCATCTTCCAGAAGAACGGCAAGATCAAGTACCGGGAGACGGACAAATCGAGCCGGCGTCCGGATGAGAAGGTCGCCTACTTCAAGTTCATTCCCGAAATGAACTGGATAGTGGTCGCAGGCTCCTCCATGGGCGACTTCTTCAGCGGACTTTACGCCATCAGGTCGTCCATGGTCTTCATCTTCGCCGCCATGATGGGACTGACGCTCTTCCTCAGCGTGGTGATAGGCCGGCGCATCGCGGAACCGATCCTTCTGGTGGCCCACCGGCTCAAGGACATCGCCGAGGGGGACGCGGATCTGCCCAAACGGCTCTACGTGGGATCCAACGACGAGGTGGAGGAGCTGGCGCTGCACTTCAATCGCTACTTGGACAAGCTGCGGGCGCTCAAGGAGATGGAGAAGCGGGAGCTCCACGTCGCCCTGGCGGACGCCAGGATGAGCGCCCTGCAGGCCCAGATCAACCCACACTTCCTGTACAATACCCTGGAGACGGTGCGCTTCATGATAGCCCTGGGGGACGGGCGGGCGGAGAAAATGGTGCAGCTCCTGGCGGACCTGTTTCGGGTTTCCATAGGGAAGGGCGAGCACTACGTGACGGTGGACCAGGAACTGCGGCACATAGGGCTCTACGTGGAGATCCAGACCCTGCGCTTCCCGCAGAAGTTCCGGGTGGTCATCGATGTGGACGAGGAGCTGCGCAGGCTCTACACGGTCAAATTCCTCCTGCAGCCCCTGGTGGAGAACGCTATACTCCACGGCTTCGAGGAGCGGGAGACCGGGGGCATCATCTCCGTGGTGGGCAAGGCGGTGGGGGAAGCCGTATACCTGACGGTCAGGGACAACGGCGCGGGGCTGCCCCCCGACAAGCTCATGCTCATCCATGCCCAGCTGGACGATCTCAGCCCGGTGCGGAGCATAGGGCTGGTGAACGTGCACAAGCGGCTGCGGCTGCACTACGGAGAGCCCTACGGGCTCAAGATCGATTCCGTGCAGGGCCTCGGCACTTCGGTGCAGGTCCAGTTCCCGATCCTCAATAATATCGACAAAATGGCAAAACATTCCCCCTAGCCTGTTTTCAGAACTCTGATAGGATTATGAAAACTTCTAAAGGAGGGAACCATGAAACGGTTTTCCGCTTTGGTTCTGACGGCTTGTCTCCTGGCGCCGACCTTCGCTTTCGCGAGCGGTCAGCAGGCTACCGGGGGCAAGAAGCCCATCACTATCGCCTTCTGTTTCCAGGACCTGGAGACCGAATTCTGGGTAGCCGGCCACAAGGGCATCACCACGGCTCTCCGGAACGCCGGCATCGCGGTCATCGAGAAGAACGCCAACGAGGACGCCAACCGCCAGCTTGAGCAGGTCAAGAGCGTCATCGCCCAGGGCGTGGACGGCATCATCATCATCCCCCAGGACGGCGAGAGCGCGGTCACCATCGCCAAGGAAGCCAACAGGGCCGGCGTTCCCATAGCGGTCTTCAACAGGCCCCCCTCCAACAAGGACGGCAAGGCCGTCGTGGTGGTGGCGGACAACCGCACCATCGCCGCCGCCGCGGTTGAGCACATGGCCCAGGAGGCCAAGAAGCTCGGCCGGAAGGTCACCCCCGCCATCATGGTCGGCGACCTCGGCGACCCCAACGCCGTCGGACGGCGCCAGGGCTTCATGGACGTGATCGCCAAGTACCCCGACCTCTGGACCGGCAAGCCCGTCGAGATCCCCACCAAGTGGGACTCCAACGTCGCCCTGGCCAACCTCCAGAGCGCCATGCAGGCCAACCCCAACATCGACTTCCTGTTCACCAGCTCCGACTTCCTGTTCCCGGTCATCCGCTCCGTGCTGGCCCCCCTGGGCAAGTGGGAGAAGGTCGGCCATCCCAAGCACGTCATCCTGGGCGGCCTGGACGGCGACGTGACCGCCTGCCAGCTCCTCAAGGACGGCTACCTGGACTCCACCGGCGTACAGGACGTGTTCTACGAGGCGGAGATCATGCTGAAGGCCCTTCTCGAAGCCATCGAGAAGAAGGAGAAGACCCCCGAAAAGTGGCTGGACGATCCGGGCTTCGCCCTGACCCAGGCCAACTACGCCACCAAGGCGATGGACATGTGGGGCTGCAAGCTCCTGGCTGAGAAGAAATAGCTCGGCGCAGTAGACCCGCGGAGGCCCCAGGGCCTCCGCGGTTTTTATAGGAACCGCGGGAATTGAGAGGCTTATGAATACTAAGACGCTTTCCACAACGAAACCCGGATTCAGGACCATAGCGGAGCGGGCCATCCTCTCCGAATACTTCGTCCTGTATTTGAGCATCCTCTACATGCTGGTATTATGGCCGTTCATTCCCTGGCTGTTCGGTCAGCGGAACATCTCGGATATACTTTCCAATACCTGGCCCCTTCTGGCCCTTGCCATCGGCCAGACCTTCGTGCTCATCACGGCGGGAATCGATCTTTCCCAGACCTCGATCATGGCGGTGACCAGCGTCGCGGGAGCGGTGGTCATGACCAAGGTAGTGGACCCCGTGCTCTTCACCAAGAGTCCCCTCTGGGGCACCCTGCTGACGGAGAACGGGGGGCTTCTGTCCGGCCACGTCCTAGCGGTGCCCGTCGCCATCCTGGTGATGCTCGCGATAGGCTCCCTCATCGGCCTGATCAACGGCGTGGCGGTCGCCGTTTTCCGCATGCCCGCCTTCATGGTGACCCTGGTGACCATGATGTTCTTCAGCAGTTTTGCGATTTTTCTTACGAAATCTGAAAATATACGGGGCCTTCCGGACTCCTTCCTAGATATCGGCCAGGAGGGCTTAGGTCCACTCCCCTACGCCATGATGATCGCCGTGGTCTTGGCCGTGGCGGCCCACCTGCTCCTGACCCGGACCCTCTTCGGCAGGCGCCTCTACGCCACGGGCACCAATCCCGTGGCCTCCGCCATCTCGGGCGTTCCGACCCGCAAGGTGGTCATCACCGCCTACGTGATTTCCGGCTTCTGCGCCGCCGTGGGCAGCGTCCTGTATTCGTCCCGCCTGGAGATGGGCCGTCCCACCCTGGGGGCCACGCAGCTGCTGGACATCGTGGGCGCCAACGTCATCGGCGGCATCAGTCTGTCCGGCGGCAAGGGAAAGGTAACCTGGACCTTCTTCGGGGTATTCTTCTTCGTCCTTCTGGCGAACACCCTCAATCTCATGAACCTTTCCTTCTACCTCATCGATCTGGTCAAGGGTTTCGTCATCCTTGGGGCCGCCCTGCTGGACGTGCTCAGGACGACCCGCTCGGCCAGGAGCCTCTAGGAGCGCATATGGCAGCGAACGTTTTCGAGTTCAAGGAAATAGAAAAGACCTTCTTCGGCATCAAGGCCCTCAAGGGCGTCAGCCTGACCTTGAAGCCCGGGAAGACCCTGGGCCTCATCGGGCAGAACGGGGCCGGCAAGTCCACCCTGATGAACGTGATGGGCGGGGTCATACGGCCGGAGTCGGGCTGCATGGTTCTGGACGGCGCGCCCTACGAGCCCCGGGAGCCCCGGGACGCCGTGGCCGCCGGGATAGGCTTCATCCACCAGGAGCTCAACCTCTTCACCAACCTCTCGGTGGAGGAGAACATCTTCATCGACAACTTTCCCCGCCGGGGCGCGAGTCCCTTCTTCAATAAGTCGGCCATCCGCGCCAAGACGTCGGAGCTCCTCAAGGAGTTGGAGCTTGAGGTTTCTCCCCGGGCCGTAGTGGAGACCCTCTCTCCCGGGGAGCGGCAGCTGGTGGAGATCGCCAAGGCCCTGGCCCCGGATCATCATCTTCGACGAGCCCACCACGAGCCTCACGGCGCGGGAGACCGAGCGGCTCTTCGCCCTGATGCAGCGCCTGCGGGCCAAGGGCGTTTCCATCGTGTACATCTCCCACATCCTGGGCGACGTGGTGAACCTGGCGGACGATATCGCCGTTCTGCGGGACGGAGCGCTGGTGGCCCAAGGCCCCGTGGCGGAGTTCCCCATTCCCAAGATGATCACCGCCATGGTGGGCCGGGATTTCAACAGCATCTTCCCCGACCGCACCTGCGTCCCTTCCCAGGAGGACGCCCTGAAGGTCGAAGGGCTTTCGCAGGCGGGCATAGTCAAGGATATCGACCTCTCGGTTCGCAAGGGGGAGGTCGTGGGGGTTTTCGGGCTCATGGGTTCCGGCAGAACGGAGCTGGCCCGCATGATCTTCGGCCTGGACGAATACGAGACCGGATCGGTATACGTGGGGGATCTTCCCCTGCGCAAGAACGAGCCGGCCGACGCCATCCGCAGCGGCATCGGTTTCGTGACTGAGAATAGGCGGGAGGAGGGTCTCCTCATGCCCGTCTCCATCTCCGAGAACATAGGCCTCGTGTCCCTGACCAAGTACGCCTCGGGGCCCCTGGGCCTGGTGGACCGCAGGGCCATGTACGAGGCCGCCGGGAGCGCCGCGTCGGAGCTCAAGGTCAAGGCGGGATCCCTCGAGAAGCAGAACGTCAAGAGCCTCTCGGGGGGCAACCAGCAGAAGGTGGTCATAGCCAAGTGGATACTGGCGAATCCCTCGGTGCTCATCATGGACGAGCCCACCAGGGGCATCGACGTGGCCGCGAAGTTCGAGGTGTACACCATCATGAACGATCTGGCCTCCAAGGGCACGGGGGTGCTCTTCATCTCCAGCGAAATAGAGGAACTCATGGGCGTGGCCGACCGCATCGTGGTCATGAGCAGGGGAGAGATAATACGCTCCTTCGCCCGGGAAGAATTCAACCAGGAGGACATAATGCGGGCCGCCTTCAGGCAGCAGGTGGGCGAGGGGGTGGCGGTATGAACGGCATGATCGATCGGCTTTCCAAGGGGGCGCTGAAGAATACCACCTTCATCCTCTTCGTCGCCCTCTTCGTCGTCTTCGGCATACTTACGCCCCGCTTCTTTTCGGCGAGGAACTTCGAGATCATACTTTCCAACGCGTCCTACATCGGCATCATCGCCGTGGGCATGACCTTCGTCCTCCTCACCGGGGGCATAGACCTTTCGGTCGGGGCGGTCATGTACCTGTCCGCCGTGGTGATAGGCCGCATCGTGAACGAGGCCGACCTGCCCGTAGGACTCGGCATCCCCGTGGGCCTGGCGGTGGGCCTGGCGGTGGGGGCCTTCAACGCCCTGCTCATCACGCGGCTCAAGGTGGTGCCCTTCATCGCCACCATGGTCTCCATGATCACCTGCCGCGGCCTCGGCCTGCTCATCACCAAGTCCATCCAGGTCGACTTCGACAGCGAGATAACCATGATGGCCACGGTGAGGGTGGGGGGGCTCGTGCAGCTCAACATCTTCATCTACCTCGCGGTGGTGCTTGCCGCCGCCCTCTTCCTGGGGCGCACCGCCACGGGACGGCGCATCTACGCGGTGGGCAACGACGTCGAGGCGGCCAAGAAGGCGGGCCTCAAGACCCGGAGCATCATCGCCTCCACGTACATGGTTTCCGGAGTCTGCGCGGCCCTGGGCGGTTTCGTGTCCATCGCCCAGCTCGGGCGGGTGTCCGCGGGCTTCGGCCAGGGGGTTGAGTTCAACGCCATCGCGGCCTCCGTCTTGGGGGGCGCCAGCCTCTTCGGCGGCGTGGGCATGGTCTTTCCGGGCACCATCCTGGGCACCATCATGATACAGATGATACAGGCGGGCCTGGTGTTCTCCAACGTGGACCTCTACATGCAGCCGCTGGTCATGGCCTTCATCATATTCTTCGCCGTCTTCATGGATTCCTTCCGCAACATGCAGCTCAAGAAGCTGGAGAGGCGGAACATCATGAAGGTGGAGGCCTAAGGGACCGGCGTGGACGGCCTCAGGACCGGAGCTTTCCGCCGTCCCCGGACGGCCGTCCTGCTCCTCGCCGCCGCCGCGCTCTGCGCGGGGGCGGCTTGGTTTTTCACATCTCCCCGCAGTCCCGCCGCTCCCCGGCTCGAGCTCTTCCTTACCGGGGGCATCGACGGCAACCTGGACGGCTGCGAGTGCTTCGGCTACCCCGACGCGGGCCTGGTGAAGCTCGGCGCCTACCTGGACCGCCGGGACCGCAGCCGTTCCGTGCTGGCGGACGCCGGGGACGCCTGGGAGGCGGGGGCCGACGCCCCCCTGGCGCGGGAGCTCTTCGGCGCCTTCGACGACCTAGGCTACGACGCCGCCGCCCTGGGGGACCAGGAGTTCTCCAACGGTCCGGAATTCCTTCTCGCAGCCCGGGAAGCGCTGCCCGCGCTGGGGTCGGCGAACCTGCATTGGGAGGGGCGTCCCCTCGCTCCCGCCGGTTCCGGCCTGCTCCGGCGGAACGGCTTTACCGTCCTGGTCCTGCCGGCAACGGGGGCCGAAGCCTTCGCCCTGTTTCCCGAGGAGTTCCGGCGTTCCCTTGAGGTCTCGGACCCCCTCTCCCTGCTCCGCGGCCGCCTGGGCGCGGAGCGGCCCGACATAGTCCTTATGGCGTACCACGGCGGCCTTTCGGAGGCCCGCGCCCTGGAGGCGTCCTCCCGCGCCATCCTCGCGGAGCGCTACGGCGAGGCGGCGCCGGAACTCTTCGTGGCGGCATCCCACGAAAACACGGTGCATCCGGCGCCCCCGAAGGGACGCAGGGATCGCCCCGCCTACGTCGACAGCTCGCCGCGGGACCGCATCGAAGGGCTGCCCAGGGAATCCCGGCTCTTCGTCTTCGGCCGGGGGGGCAACAGGATAGGCCGCATCGTGGTTGCCCGTCCCTTCCTCGGCTCTCCTTGGGGAAGCCGGGCCGCTCCCGCGGTGCTGCGGACCGAGTTCCGGGTCTTCAATTACCGCAGGGATCCGGACCACCTGGGGCTGCGGAGCCGGGTGCTGCGCTACAACGAGGCCTTCACCGCCGCCACGGGTATCGAACGGGACTACGAGGTGCGCCCCGCTTCGGCGGTCGGCGGAGCGGACATCCTCGCCCTGGACTATTTCTATTCCCCCAACTGCGCGGCCTGCCTGGACTTCATACACGACGCCCTGCCCGCCGCCGCCGCCGCCGCGGGCCGTTCGGTGCGGCTCGCCAAGCGGAACATCATGGACCCCAAGGAATTCGAGACCCTGCAGGGCGTTCTCTCGGAGCGGGGCGAGCCCTTCCGGTCGGTCCCGGTCCTCGTAGGCTCGACCTCTCTGATCCAGGGCGAGGCCGCCATGTCGGGCGCAGCCCTGGAAGCCTTCCTGCGTTCCGGCGGCGCCGAGGCGCCGCCTGCGCCTGCCGCCCCGGGCGGGGAGAGCGGCGGTTTTCGACCATCCGTGGCGGCGGTGCTTGCCGCCGGGCTGCTGGACGGGGTCAATCCCTGCGCCTTCTCCACGGTCCTCTTCCTCATCTCGACCCTCTCGCTGCTCAAGATGCGCCGCCGGCGCCTGGCGGCGGTGGGTCTGGCTTTCTGCGCAGGGGTGTTCGCCGCCTACTACGCCGTGGGGCTGGGCGCCGCTCTGGTGCTCAGGCAGAGCGCCGCGCTGCCGATCCTTTCCCGCATCCTGCGCCTGTCCATGGCGGCTTTCCTCGCCGTAGCCGCGGGCCTCAGCCTCTACGATGCCCTGCTCGCGGCCCGGGGCAGGACTTCCGCCATGGTCCTCCAGCTCCCCCAGGGAATAAAGCTCAAGATCCATGCGCTTGTCCGCTCCCATAGGGCGGGCGGGGCTGCCGCGGCCGGCGCCTTCTTCCTGGGCGCCGCGGTCTCGGTCTTGGAGCTGGGGTGCACCGGACAGATCTACCTACCCACCCTGGTCTATCTGGCCCGCTCCCGGGGCGGCGCCGCGGACTACCTCTGGCTCGCCCTGTACAACGGGGCCTTCATCCTGCCCCTGCTCGCCGTCTTCGCCCTTGCCATGGGGGGCTATAGCTCCCGACGGGTCGGCGCCTTCTTCGCCGCCCGCCTTCATGCGGTGAAGCTTGCCACGGCGCTACTCTTCCTCGTCCTCGCGGTATTCATGGTGCTTCCATAGGTCAGGCATGATTTTCAAAAAATATTGACAAAAGTGAAAAATTATCCTAGAATGAAATATATTGCGAGTGTGAACATATGTTCATCACCGCGGATAGGAGGAATCGATGGCGGATTACCTATTGGGTCTGGATTACGGCACCGGGGGAGCCAAGGCGGCTATCGTCGACGGGGCGGACGGTAGGGTGGTTTCCTACGCCTTCGAAGAGTATCCCATACTGACCCCGAAGCCGGCCTGGTCGGAGCACGACGCGCGGAACTACTGGTCCGCAGCCTGCAGGCTCATCCGCAAGGCCCTGGCGGACGCCGCCGTTCCGGCTTCGGAGATACGCGGCGTGGCGGTGTCCTCCGCCCTGCCGTCCCTGGTGCTGGTGGGCCGCGACCACGCCCCCCTGGCGAACGCCTACAACCTCATGGACAAGCGGGCCGTGGAGCAGGTGCGGGAGCTCAAGGAGCGGGTGGGGGAAGACAGGATCTTCGCCATATCCAAGAACCGCCTGGACGACCACCCCGCCATCGTGAACCTCCTGTGGGAAAAACGGAACCGCCCCGAGGTCTTCGCCAAGCTCTGGAAGGCCCTCACCATAGACGGCTTCGTGACCCTGAAGCTCACGGGCCTCGCCACGGGCCACTATTCCGGCGCCGCCTTCTACGGGGTGGCCTACAAGCTCCTGGAACGGCGCTTCGACGAGGCCCTGCTCTCCGAGCTGGGCCTGGATCCCGCGCTCTTCCCGGACCTCTACCCCTGCGACGCGATCGTCGGGACCATCACCGACCGGGCCGCCGCGGAGACGGGCCTGGCGGAGGGCACCCCCGTGGCGGCGGGCCAGGTGGACTGCAACGCGGGCTGGGTGGGCGCCGGCGCCGTGGAGGACGGGGACATCCAGATGAACCTGGGCACCTGCGGCAACTTCGGCATCATCCACAGCGCCCCGGTCTTCCACCGGAGCATGATAGCCTTCAACTACACCACCGATTCCCGCAAGGTATTCATCACCGTGCCCACCACCACAACCGGCGGCGGCCTCATCCGCTACATGCGGGACAACTTCTACAAGGCCGAGCTGGCCGCGGAGGGGCAGGGGGGACCGAACGTCTACGATCTGATCGACCGGGAGGCCGAGTCGGCCCCGCCGGGAGCCGAGGGGCTGGTGGCGCTGCCCTTCCTCATGGGGGAGCGGACCCCCATCTGGGACGTGAACGCCCGGGGAACCATCTTCGGCCTCTCCATGCACCACACCCGGGGCCACGTTATCCGCGCGATGATGGAGTCCGTCGCCTTCGCCCTCTACGACTCCTTCCGGCTCATCGCGGCCACGGGGCAAAAGATAAACGCCCCCATCGTGCTCAACGAGGGGGGAGCCAAGAGCGAGCTGTGGCGCAGGATCATCACCGACGTGTTCAACGTGCCCACGGTGCTGGTGGGCAGGCGCACCGGCGCTCCCTACGGGGACGCGATTTTGGCGGGGGTGGCGGTGGGACTCCTCCCGGACTTCTCCGTCGCCAAGGCCTGGACCAGCTACGTGGATCCCATGGAGCCCGACGCGAAGCGGCACGGCCTCTACATGGAATACTTCGACCTCTACAAGGGGCTCTACGAGCACCTCAAGGACGACTTCAAGACCCTCGCGGCGCTGAGGGACAAGGGGAGCAACTGATATGGAACTGATATCCAAGCTTAGGAAACGGGCCGCCGAGGGAAATCCCCTCAAGGTCGGCATAGTCGGCTGCGGCCAGATGGGTTCGGGCCTGGCCCACGCGATGCAGAGCGTGGAGGGCATGACCGTGGCGGCCATTTCGGACATAGCGCCGGAGCGGGGGATCAAAACCTTCGAGGAGCTGGGCAGGAAGCGGGAGGACGTGGTGGTCACCGACGACCGGGGCACGGCGGAGGATGCCGTCCGCTCAGGCAAGGCGGTGGTCACGGCCAACGCCCTCCTCATGCCCGCCCTGGAGGGCCTAGAGGCCAACGTGGAAGCCACGGGGGTGCCCGACGTGGGCGCTCGGGTGGCCTACGACTCCATCATGAACCGCAAGCCCGTGGTCATGCTGAACGTGGAGACGGACATCACCATAGGCTGGTACCTGGACCGCCTGGCCCGCCGCATGGGCTCGGTGTACACCGTGGCCTCCGGGGACGAGCCGGGGGTCTGCAAGATGCTCTACGAGCAGGCCCTCCTCATGGGCTTCCAGGTGGTGACCCTGGGAAAGGGGAAGAACAATCCCATCGACCTCGCCGCCACCGCCGATTCCTGCCGCGAGGAAGCCCTCTCCAAGGACATGAACCCCAAGATGCTGGCGGCCTTCAAGGACGGCACCAAAACCATGGTCGAGATGTGCGCCGTGTCCAACGCCACGGGCCTCCTGCCGGACGTGCCGGGCATGCACGGGCCCAAGGTGGAGCTGGACGATCTGGCCAAGGTCTTCATCCCCGCCGCCGACGGGGGCATCATGGGCAGGACGGGGACGGTGGACTATTCCACCGGCGCCATAGCCCCGGGCGTCTTCGCCATAGTGAAGTCCGACGAGGCCCGGATCCGCAAGGAGATGAAGTTCATCACCCGCGCCGAGGGCCCCTACTACCTGCACTTCCGGCCCTACCACCTCTGCGACCTGGAGACCCCCCAGTCCGTGGCCGAGGCGGTGCTGCTCGGCGAAGTGACCGTGACGGCGGAGAACATGAACGCCGAGGTGGTCTGCACGGCCAAGCGGGACATTCCCGCGGGGGCGAAGCTCGCCGGCATAGGCGGGGACGACTGGTACGGCAAGATCATGACCTACGCCGATGCCCGCGCCGTCGGCGCTGTGCCCATCGGCATCGGCGCGGGTGCCACGGCACTGCGGAATATTAAGAAGGGCTCGGTCATCACCGAGGCGGATGTCCGCCTGGACGACACGAGCTTCGTCTACAAGCTGAGGCGCCTGCAGGACGCCCTGCTTCCGGCTGCCGGAGGGAGGTGAGGTATGGCGAAGACGATGCGGGCCGTGGTGGTCCGCGCCCCCATGGATTTTTCGGTGGAGACCGTGGAGTTCCCCGCCGTCGAGGCTGAGGGGCTGCTCCTCAAGGTGGACGCCTGCGGGCTCTGCGGCTCGGATCTGCGCACCCTGCGCTCCGGGCACCGGCACGTGACCTTCCCCTGGACCATAGGACACGAGGTGGCCGGCACGGTGGCTGAGCTGGGTTCTTCTTATCGGGGCCCCTGGAAGGTCGGCGATCGGCTGGCCGTGGGACCCCTGGCCTACTGCGGGGAATGCGACTTCTGCCTCGCGGGCGCCTACGAGCTCTGCGAGAACCAGCGCGAGCTGGGTCAGGCCTGGAAGGGGGGCCTGGCGGAATACCTGGCCCTGCCGGCCGCCTGCCTGCGCCTGGGGAACGTCCGGGCCATACCCGAGGGCATGGAGGCCTGGAAGGCCGCGGTGGTGGAGCCCGTCTCCTCCTGCGTCAACGCCCAAGAGAAAGCCGAGGTGGGCCTGGGAGACACCGTGGCGGTGATAGGCTCGGGCCCCATAGGCTGCATCCACGTCGCCCTGGCCAAGGCCCGGGGGGCGACGCGGGTCTTCGTGATCGACATAGACCCGGGCCGCCTGGCCCTGGCCGTTCCCTTCGGGGCCGATGCCCTCATCGACGGGAGCAAGGAGGACGCCGTCGCGGCGGTCCGCGCCCTGACCGGCGGCAAGGGCGCTTCGGTGGTGATCGCCGCCACGCCCGCCCCCGCCGCTTCGGTGCAGGCGGTGGAGATGGCCCGCAAGGGCGGCCGGGTGCTCCAGTTCGGAGGCTTGCCCAAGGACGACTGCAAGCCCGGGGTGGACATGAACCTGGTGCACTACAACGGCCTCCACCTCATCGGCACCACCACCTTCGCCCCCAAGCACAACGCCCGGGCCCTGGAGCTCATAGCCTCCGGAAAGATCGACGCGAAGCTGCTGGTGACCCACCGCATGGGTCTTGAAAAATTCGTCGAAGGGGCGCAGCTGGCCCTGTCGGGGAAGGCCCTGAAGATGGTCTTCGAGAACGGGGAAGCGCGATGAGCGGACCCCTTCCCTTCCTCAAGAACGGGGTGGCCCAGATCGCCTTCGTGGTCAAGGACCTGGACGCCACGGTGGAGGCCTACTGGAAGAACTTCGGCATAGGCCCCTGGCACTTCTACACCTACGGCGCCCCCCTGGTGAAGCGCATGACCCGGCGGGGCGTGCCGGCGGACTACAAGATGCGGGTGGCCCTGTCCTACTTCGGGCCCATGCGGGTGGAGCTCATCGAGCAGGTGGAGGGAGACACGGTGTACGCCGACTTCATCCGTGACCACGGCTACGGGATCCACCACCTGGGCATCCTGGTGGAGGACATGGACGAAGCCCTCGCCCAGGCCCGGGAGGCGGGCTTCGCCATGACCATGGACGGCGCGGGCTTCGGCCCCGACGACGACGGCCACTACGCCTACCTGGACACCGAGGGCGCCATCGGCACTACCCTGGAGCTCATAAGCCGGCCCAAGCGGCGGGCCGTTCCGGAGAAGATCTATCCGAGCGAGGGGTGAAGCATCGACTGCGCTTCGGCCTCCGGATTGCCCCGGAGGCCCGAAGCGCGCTATGGTGATGCCCTATGGGGGTGCCATGAAGGGTTGGAACGACCGGAATCAGCTGCTGTTCAAGATCGCCGTGGCCTACTACTCGGACGACCAAACCCAGCAGGTCATCGCCGACCGTTTCGGCATCTCCCGGGTCAAGGTCTGCCGCCTCCTTAAGCAGGCCAGGGACGAGGGCATCGTCTCCATCAGCATACGGGGGCCCTCGGAGGGCGCCGCGGAGCTTGAGCGGCGGCTGGAGGAGCGCTACGGCCTCCAGGAGGCCGTGGTGGTCGAGGACGCGGCAGGGGGCGACCGGGGCGCCGCGGTGGGAGCCGCCGCCGCGGCCTACTTCAAGCGCATAGCCCGGGACGGCCTTACGGTGGCCCTGAGCTGGGGCGCCGGGCTCCTTCCCTTCGTCAACGCCCTGGACCCCCAGACGGACGCGGAGGTCCGGGTGGTCCAGATGCTGGGGGGCCTCGGGGACGCCGAGGCGGACGTGCACGGCGCGGAGCTGGCCCGGCGCATGGCCCAGCGGCTGGGCACCAAGCCCCGCCTGCTCCAGGCACCGGGCATCGTCGCGTCAAAGGATGTCCGCGCCGCCCTGGCCGCGGACGCCCAGATATCCGAAACCTTGGCCCTTGCGCGCCGGGCGGACGCCGCCTTCGTGGGGGTGGGCGCCCTGGACGAGGCGAGCCTCCTGCGGGGGGGCTCCATCATCTCCGCGGCGGAGCTTGAGTCCCTTTCCCGCGCGGGCGCCGTGGGGGACTTGGCCCTGAACTTCTTCGACGCCCGTGGGGGACGGGTTCCTTCTCCCACGGACGAGCGGGTCATAGGACTGAGCCTGGAAGAGATACGGGCCCTTCCCCGGGTCGTGGCCGTGGCCTGGGGCCTACGCAAGGTGGTGCCCCTCCGGGGCGCCCTTTTGGGACGCCTCGTCTCCGTGCTGGTGACCGACGCGGAGGCCGCGGAGGGCCTGCTGTCGCAGTAGGCGCGGACCGGTAGGTCCGTCGGGCCTACCGGCCCGACGGCGCCGCTCAGGCGAAGCGGGGCATGCCGTCCCCGTGGGCCTCCATGAGATCGTCGCAGAGGGAGCGTATCTGATCCAGGGTGAGCTCCGCGGCGCAGCGGGGGTCCAAGTAGGCCGCCTGGTAGACCAGATCCTTCTTTCCCGTCAGGGCCGCCTCCACGGTCAAGAGCTGCACGTTCACGTTGGTCATGTTGAGGGCGGCGCACTGGGTGGGAAGCGGCCCGACCCGGCAGCCCTGCACCCCGTTCTTGTCCACGAGGCACGGCACCTCCACCACCGCATCCGCCGGCAGGTTGGTGATGAGCCCCCGGTTGAGGACGTTTCCGTGGATGCAGTAGGGCGTTCCGGTGACCACCGCGTCCATGATGAAGGAGCCGAATTCGTGGGTCTTCTCATGGGTGAGCGTCGGGTCCGCCACGATGCTCTCCCGCCGCTTCTTCCATTCGGCGATCTGGTTCACGCAGCGCCGGGGATACTCGTCCAAGGGGATGTTGAACTCCTCGACCAGGTCCGGCCGGTCCCGCTTTATCCAGTAGGGCGTGTACTCCGCGTTGTGCTCCGAGGATTCGGTGACGTAGTAGCCGAAGTGGCGCATCAGCTCGAGGCGCACCATGTCGTCGTGCTTCTTGCCCCCGGGCCGCCGGGCCGCCGCGTTGAGCTCCGCCGCCAGGGTCTTGATACGGGGATAGAGGTCCTCTCCCGCGGCGCTGAGCTCCAGGAGCCAGGCCATGTGGTTGATCCCCGCTATCTTCCAGTTCAGCTCGCTCTCGGGCACCGAAAGGCCCACGTCCTTCAGCAGGGTCTCGGCGCAGACCTGGACGGAATGGCAGAGGCCCACGGTCTTGACCGAGGAGCCCCGGAGCAGACCTCCCGTGACTATGGCCATGGGGTTGGTGTAGTTGAGCATCCAGGCGTTCGGGCAGACCTCCTCCATGTCCCGGGCTATCTCCAGCATGACCGGAATCGTGCGCAGCCCCCGGAAGATGCCCCCTATGCCCAGGGTGTCGGCGATGGTCTGCCTGAGGCCGTACTTCTTGGGGATCTCGAAGTCGACGACCGTCGCTGGCTCGTAGCCGCCCACCTGGACGGCGTTCACGACGAAGGCCGCCCCCTTCAGGGCCTCTTTCCTCTGCTCCGTGCCCAGGTATTTGCCGATCCTCGCCCTGCCGCCGTTCATCGTCCGGTTGAGGGTGGTGAGCATCAGGTAGGAATCCTCGAGCCTTGACGCGTCGATGTCGTAGAGGGCTATCTCGCCCTCCCGCAGGGAAGGGGTGAGCAGGGCATCCCCCAGGATGTTCTTGGCGAAGACGGTGCTTCCGGCGCCGAGAAAGGTGATCTTGACGGACATGGGTACCTCCGGTGTCTTGGTTGGACCTCCCCATGGTACCTCGACGAAGGTCAAAAAAATATGATTAAATATTCGCTGTGAATGCAGAAATGTTGGATATTGCTGACTTTTTATTCGTAAGGGATGAGCGGTGACCTATAGGGACGCCTACGCGGAATCCCTCTCGGAGGAGCGCCTGCTAAGGCTCCGCTACGCCGGGGAGGAGGCCTGCGAGAGCGGGCACCGCTACGGGGGCGTCCGGGACCATTTCCTAATGCACTACGTGCTGGAAGGGGAGGGCCGCGTCCGCGTCGGCGGACGGACCGCGTCCCTGGGGAAGGGCGGCCTCTTTCTGTTCTTTCCCGGCCAGGAGCACCTGTACCGGGCGTCCGCGGAACGGCCCTGGCGCTACGCCTGGGTGGGCTTCGAGGGCTCCGGCGCCGAGGCTGCCCTGGAGGCCGCAGGCATCGTCGCCGAAAGGTCCGTCGTCGCCGCCCCGTACTCTCCCGAGCTCGCCTCCCTCCTCAGGCGGGCGGCGGACGAGCTCGCCGTCGGAGGGCGGGCCGCCGCCATGGCCGGCGACGGGGTGCTGCGCCTCATCCTCTCCCGCCTGCGGTCGGTGGTCCGAGGGCCGGAAGCCCCGGCCTCCCTCAGGCTCTCCCGGTCCGACTACGTCTCGACAGCCCGGCGCTTCATAGAGGAGCACTTCGAGCGGCCCATACGGGTGGGCGACGTGGTCCGCACCGTGGGCCTAGACCGGGAGTACCTCTCCTCCCTCTTCAAAGAAGAGACGGGCACCACCATGAAGGCCCTGCTGACGGAGCTGCGCATGGAGCGGGCCAAGCGGCTGCTCCTGGAGGGCAGGCTCACGGTGTCCCAGGTGGCCTCCTCCGTGGGCTACCGGGACTACGCCGTCTTCGAGCGCGCCTTCTCCGCCGCCGTGGGCCTAGCTCCCCGCAGCTTCGCCCGGGGGGACGAGGGCGGGCCTGCCTGCCTCACCCGGATCCCGCGGCGCTGAGCGGTACTCCCTCGGCGACATGCCCACCAGGCGCTTGAACAGGCGGTTGAAGTAGTTCACGTTGTCGAAGCCTGCCTCGGCGGCCACTCGGGTTATCGGCTCGTCCCCGGCGCGCAGCAGCTCCTTGGCCGCATCGATGCGCAGGCGGTTGCGGTACTCGGTGAAGCCGCTCCCCACGGCGGCCCTGAAGGTCCTGCTGAAGTGCCAAGGGCTCATGGCGCAGGCCGAGGCCGCCTCCTCCAAGGATACCGGATCTCCAAGACGCCTGCGGGCCAAGGCCGCCGCGGGGCCCAGGCGCTCCAGCATGCCTTCCCTCCCAGCCCCGCATTCCGGCTTCGCCTTGCCCGAGAGCCTCCGCAGCTCCAAGAGGAGGCCGCGCAGGATAGTGGCGAGCATTAGGTCCTGTTCCGCCGGATCTTCCCCCGGCCCCGCCTCGCAGCCGTCGACCAGGGCCTCCAGCCGGCCCCTGATGCCGGCCTCGTCGTAGGTTCCGCTCTTCAAGGGCCGGCGGCCGAAGTCCGTACGCTGGTGAATGAAGGGCACCAGATACTCCCGATCCACCGGGGAACCCCCGGGAGCGTAGACCGCCTCCGGCAGGAAGTAGAGGCCGAGAAAGCGGACCGGGTGCCTGGGTTCCGACCAGAAGGTGTGCATGACGCCGGGCCCCACCGTCACCAGATCCCCCGGCGCCAGGTCCGAGGCGTCCGGCCCTATGGTGCATCCGCCCTTCCCGGAGACGATATAGGCCACCTCGCAGTAGTCGTGGAAATTCGGCGTCAGGGGATGGTCGATGTCCAGGCGGTACGGGAGGGCGATGAGGGGAAGGGGCTGAGGAAAATCCACCAAGTGCCGGCCCTCCGCAGACCGGCGGACATCGCGGAAGGAGATCCATCGCAAATTTGGATAAGTATTGAGCATATTCATTCTAGCGCCGTTGAGGGAACAAGTATAGCATCGATATGGAACTACGTCGAATGGGGGAGGAATCTTATGACGTCGAGAGAGCGGGTTGTGGCGGCAATAAACCATAAGGAACCGGATCGGGTTCCCATCGACCTTAACGGCACCATCGTCACGTCCCTGACTAGGACGGCCTATGCGGCCCTGCGGGATTATCTGCGCATGCCGCCGGATGCGGCTCCCCGGATATCCCACGGCCCCATGGACACGGTGCGCGCCGCGGAGGACCTCCTGGAGCGCTACGGGGCGGATACCCGGCCGCTCGCGCTTCGGCCGCCCTCCCGCACCGCGGAGCGGCCCATGCCGGACGGAACCTACTACGACGAGTACGGCCACCGCTGGCGCCGGGCCTCCTACTACTGGGACGTGGTGGAGCACCCCCTGGCGGGAAAGGGACTCGAGGACCTCGCGGCGACGCCCTGGCCGGACGAGGCCGACGAGGGCCGCTACGCGGGCATGGAGGAAGAGGCCCGCTCTCTGGCCGCGGGGGACCGCTGCGTCGTCTTCGACATCCCTGGCCTCGGCCCCTTCGAGGGGGCCTGCTTCCTGCGGGGCCACGGGGACTTCTGCGCCGACCTCTACGGGGACCCCGCCTTCGCCGAGGCGCTCCTGGACAAGGTGACCGATTCCTGCATCCGCTTCTGGGACGAGATACTGCGCCGGGCAGGCCCCTACGTGGATGTGGTGGCCCAGGGGGACGACGTGGGCATGCAGAACGCCCCCTACATGAGCACGGACATGTACCGCCGCTTCATCAAGCCCCGGAAGAAGCGGCTCTTCGACTTCATCAAGTCCAAGACTGGGGCGAAGATCTTTTACCACTCCTGCGGGTCCGTGTACGACTACATCCCGGACTTCATAGAGGAGGGGGTGGATATCCTCAATCCCATTCAGCGTTCCGCCGCCAAGATGGACATCGCCGCGCTCAAGCGGGAATTCGGCAAGGAACTCTGCTTCTGGGGCGGGGGCATAGACGTCCAGAGCCAATTGCCCTACCTGAGCCCCTCGGAGATACGGGACGAGGTCCGCAGGACCATCGACATCCTGGCCCCCGGCGGCGGCTTCGTCTTCTTCCCCAGCCACAACATCCAGCCCGACGTGAGCCCGGACCGCATCGACGCCCTGTTCAGCGCGGCCCGGGAGTACGGCGTCTACTGAGGGGCCGCCTTCTTGGACCTCTTTCCGGACACCAGGCGGAACAGGCGCAGCAGGAGACCGACGCGGCCCAGGAGCAGCCAGTAGGCGGCCGCGGCGACGGCGAGGGCGGGGATGCCGAAGACGATGACCGCTACGATACCCGCCGCCATGGCGCCCAGGAAGGAGCCGAAGCTGCGGAAGATGCGGCCCAGGCGGTCGCCGAGGGTGGGGCCGGAGTCGGGGAGGGCGCCGCCGGGCATCGACAGGTAGACGTCTATGGTGGCGTAGTCCACCAGGTCCGCCAGGTGGGCGAACTGCCCGCCCAGGGCGTCGATCTCGTTCTGGAGCTCCGCCAGGCGCGCCTCCACGGCCAGGATTTCCTCTATGTTCTTGGCCTTGCCCAGGTAGGAGCGGAAGGTGTCCGCCAGGCCCCGCTTCGTCGCGAGGCGTCCTTCGAGGTCGTAGTAGTGCAGGGTGACGTCTTCGGCGGAGCTTTCCCGGGACAGGATGCGGCCCAGTCCCTCGAGCCCGGACAGGGTCGAATCGAAGGCCCTCCGGGGCACGCGCAGGGTGAAGGATGCGCTGTTGCCGTCCCGCCGGGCTGCGGAGACGTAGCCGCCGACGCGTTCGGCCGCGGCGCGGACCGCGGCTTCCGCCTTGAGGATGTCCTCGGCCTCGATGCTCAGGTAGGCCCGGTGCACGAGCTTGCGCTCCCCACGTGGCCGGGCGGCTTCCGCGGGGACCTGGCCGTCGTTCCGATCCGGCAGGCTCCGGCTCTGCTCCATGACCGGAGCTGCGGGCATCGGCGCCCCAGCCTCGGCAAAGGCCATTTTCGCGGCGCCGCCGCCGAAATCCGCTGCGGCTTCGGCGCTCCTGGCGCAGGAAACGGAGAAGGCCGCTGCGAAGAATACCGCGGCGATGAGCGCGGGGAAAGATGCGCGTCGATAGTTCATAGGTGCCTCCCCCTGGAATATAGCCCCCGGGGGGAAGGGCGACAAGGCGCCGCCTACTTCGAAAGTTTCTGCAGCAACTCCACCCGTTCCCCGTCGGGCCCGTGGATGAAGAGGCCCCGGATGCCGCCGTTGAGGTCCGGCAGCTCGAAGGGGCCGTCCACGATGGGGATGCCCGCGCCGCTCAGCTCCGCCGCCGCGGCGTCCAGGTTAGCTACCTCCAGGGCCACGTGGTCCAGGGTGCCGCGCTTCCCTACCCAGCGGCCGTTCTCGGCGGGGTCCTTCCACTGCACCACTTCGGCGACGCAGTTGCCCGCGGCGATCTCGGCGTAGAAGATGTCCGCCCGATCCTGGTAGTAGGTCTTGGTGAAGCCCAGCACCTTCGTGTAGAAGGCGAGGCTCCGCTCGATATCGGAAACGAAAAGCGAAAGGTGGGCTAATCCCCTGACATGCATGACGGTACTCCTGCGATCGGCTGCGCTGCGGAACGGAACGTCCGCCTAAAAGCGGGGCCGGCCCGACGGACCGGCCCCAAGGGAGGAGGGACTCAGTTATTCGTGGCGGTAGACGTCCCAGCCCAGGTAGTTCTCGGCCACTTCCTGAACGATGTCCGCGCAGTGCTCGCGGACCATGCCCACGTGGTGCTCGAAGCCGTTCTTCACCATATACTTCAAGAACTTCTGCAGGTTGGGCACCTTGCACACCGCGATGCCGCCCGACATGGGGAAGGGATCGTCGGTGAACTCTCCTTCGCCCAGGTAGGCCTTGATCGTGCCCATGGTGTCCTCGGTGGAGATGCGGAAGAAGGTCATGTCCCCGGCGACCACCTTGCCCTTCACGGCGCCGAAGCAGTTGTCGTGGCCAAGGGTGGTGGACAGGACGTCCAGGTACGAGATCTCCAGCTTCTTGGGGGAGTTCTTGCCGAAGGTGAAGCTCTTGGGGTAGTTGGAGCAGTGGGTGCAGACGCACTTGTTCCGGTCGTCGGCGTAGTTGTTGTTCCAGTCCAGCAGGGCCGAGGCGTTGCCGGTGGCCAGGGTCAGGGCGTACATGGAGATGACCCCTCCCACGTCGGTTTCGCAGGCGCAGGGGATGAGCTTGTCCCCCAGCATGCTCATGGACAGGCAGGTGGCGCAGCCGTAGTTCTCCTGGATGCTCGTCCAGCACTGGATGCCCGCGGCCTGGACCTCCTGCTTGGCGATCCACTCGTCCAGGGCGACGCCCAGCTTGGCCTGGCGGAACACGTGCTCGTTGGTCGCTTCGGCCACGATGTTGCCGTAGGCCTTGATCTCCGCCACCTTGGCGACCACGGCGGCGGCCTTGTCGTCCAGCCGGCCCGCGGCGCCGATGATCTCGGAGAGGTCGCAGGAAACCACGGTGATGCCCGAGGCCTGCAGCAGCTTCTCGGAGTAGCGCATGGTCTGGAAGTCCGTGGGCCGGGCGCCGATGGCGCCGATCCGGGCGTTGGACAGGCCCCCGTGGACTCGGCAGACCTTCTCGAAGCGGCGTATGTCCGCGGTGAAGCTCTCGCTGTCGATGGCGCAGCTGTGCCAGGTGGTGTCGGTGAACTTGATGCCGTACTGATAGAAGTTGTTGGCCACGGAGATCTTGCCGCAGAAGGAATCCCTGCGCTCCGCCGTGGACAGCTTGTCCAGGTAGTCGTCCGAGGCCTGGAGCAGCACCGGCACGTCGAGCTTTGCCCCGTGGACCGCAGCCACGATGCCCAGCTCGTTGGAGAAGTTGGGCAGCACCACGATGATGCCGTCGATCTCGCCGCGCTTCTCCTGGAAGAGCTTGGCGCATTTCATGCCGTCCGCGGCGGTCTCCACGACGGAGGTGGGGGTAGCGTCGGGGGGGAGTATCACGTAGCCGTAGCCCATGGACTCCATCTTCTTGATCAGCTGAGCGCGGCCTTCGGTCGCCAGTTTACCGTTGAAGCACCCCCGGGTGCCGACTATCAATCCGAATACGGTCTTGCCGTCCTTCATATGCTCTCCTTGCGCTGGGTTTCTCGTACGGTCATATCCTATCATAACGGCAGGGAAAGTCAATAAAAATTTCACAATATGATTTATGAATATAAAATGCGTAATAATTATCGAATAATTTTAATTTATTATATAATATGTATATGCAAATATAGCACCACAAGAAAACTGAAAAAATGTAAAATTATTTTCTTAAAAATAAATATGAATATGAAATTTACCTATTTACAAATGTTCATTTGTGCGATTAGGATGGGCGCATGAACCACGATGAGATTTGGCGTAAAGCCACGCATGTATGGAACGTCGGAAGCGCCGAACTGGCGCGGCTTGCAGGCTCCGTGGATCGGGCCGCCTTCGTCCGGCTGGTGGAGGTCCTGGGCGGCACCTCAGGCCGCATCGCCGTGGGCGGCGTCGGGACCTCGGGAGCGGCGGCGAAGAAGATTGCCCACTCCCTGTGCTGCATAGAGCGGCCGGCCTATTTCCTATCCCCCGGAGACGCGGTGCACGGGGCCCTGGGCGCCGTGCAGCCGGGGGACCCGGTGATCCTGATCTCCAAGGGGGGCGGGACCAAGGAAATCGTGAATCTCCTGCCTTCCCTGCGGACCAAGAGGGCCTTCATCGTGGCGGTGACGGAAAAGGAGGATGCTCCCCTGGCCCGTTCGGCGGACCTCATCATGAAGGTCAAGATCGAGCGGGAGGCGGACGAGTTCAACATGCTGGCCACCACGAGCACTATGGCGGTGACGGCGGTCTTCGACGCGGTCTGCATAGCCCTGATGACGTACACGAACTATACCCGCGAGCAGTTCGCGGTCATTCACCCCTCCGGAGCCGTGGGAGAGCGGCTGCTGGCGGGCAAGGAGTAGGACGATGAAGATGAGAGCGGCTGTATTCGAGGGTCCCGAGAAGATGTCCGTCCGTGAGGTGGAGCTTGCCCCCTGCGGGGACGACGATATCGTCATGAAGGTCTACGCCTGCGGGCTCTGCGGATCGGACATCCGCAACTACAAGACCGGACTCAAGGGGGACGTCAAATCCCAGATCATGGGTCACGAGTTCACGGGCACCGTAACCGAGGTCGGCAGGAACGTTACGCGCTACAAGGCGGGCGACAAGGTGGCCGTGGCGCC
This sequence comes from uncultured Treponema sp., assembly GCA_964446515.1. Lineage (GTDB taxonomy): Bacteria > Spirochaetota > Spirochaetia > Treponematales > Breznakiellaceae > CAYUPG01. The sequence goes on along the minus strand of CAYUPG010000004.1, from coordinate 783 downwards.
GGACGTCTCCTGCGGCGAATGCTGGTACTGCAAGCGGGGCCTCGTGAACCTCTGCGTGAGCCACCGCATGGTCGGCACCCACTGGGCGGGCGGGTTCGCCGAGTACGTCCACCTGCCGAAGGTCGTGCTCGACCGGGGCATGGTGCACCATATTCCGGAGGGCCTGTCCCTGGAGGACGCCGCCCTTTCGGAGCCCGCCTCGTCGGTCATCGCAGCCCAGGAGAACGCGGGCGTGGGCCTGGGGGACACGGTGCTCATCATCGGCGACGGCCCCATCGGCTGCCTGCACATCGATGTGGCCCGGGCCCGGGGTGCCGCCACGGTCATCATGGCGGGCCTCATGCGCCTCAAGGAGGCGGAGCGCTTCAAGCCCGACCTGCTCATCGACGCGGGCTCCCAGGATACGGTCGCGGAGGTCCTCAAGGCCACGGGCGGCCTCGGGGCGGACGTGGCCATAGCGGCAAACCCCGTGGCGGCCACCCAGGCCCAGGCGGTCAAGGCGGTGCGCAAGCGGGGCAGGGTGGTGCTCTTCGGCGGACTCCCCAAGACGGCTCCGGAGACGACCCTGGACGGGAACATCATCCATTACGGAGAGATCCAGGTGCTGGGCGCCTTCTCCTATCCCGCCCACATCCACCAGAAGGCCCTGGCCACGATAAAGGCGGGCCTCATCAAGCCATCCATGTACTTCAACATGACCGTTTCCCTGGACGACATCGTCTCGGGCTTCACCGCCGCGGCGGCCGGCAAGGCCCTCAAGGTGCTGGTCAAACCCTAAGGAGA
>CAYUPG010000003.1:28021-34347 GCA_964446515.1 uncultured Treponema sp. | reverse complement strand
CTGGCGGTTCCCATGCCGGCCATAAAGGTGAAGGGCAAGAGCGAGCCTTTGACCATCTACGCGGTGCTCAAGCTGAAGGGCGATGCGGGGCCTGAGACCCTGGAGGAGCTGCGCGCCCTGGTGGGGATAGAGGCGCCGCGGGAGGCGGTGGACCTGGACAGGGAAGAGACGAAGTATGAAGTTATCGGCTAGCGACGCAGCGGTCGCCGCGCTGGCCGTGCTCGGTTCCTGCGTGCTCATGTACCTCTTTATAGAGGACGTGGGTTCCGCCGCGGTCCGATCCGCGGACCAGCCCCTGGGGACCGTGGTGTTCAGGAAGCTCTCCGCCACCCGCCGGTCCGCGTCGGGCCTGGGGTGGGAGCGGATGCGGAACAACGATCCCGTCTACTCGGCCGACACCCTGCGCACGGCGGCCTTCTCCGAGGCGGCCCTCTACTTCGACGACGGGACGAACCTCGATCTCCAGGAGAGCACCATGCTGAAGCTGGACTTCGGCGGACCGACGCGGAACCTGGAATTCCTATACGGAGAGCTCAGCGTCTCGCACTCCTCCGGCAGCTCGTCCTACACGGTCTCTTCGGCGGCCGGCACCATCCATGTGGGCGCGCAGGCCTCCGCTACCTTCAGCCGGACGGCGGACACCCTGAGCGTGGAGGTCTCCAAGGGCGAGGCGAGCTTGGTGAAGGCGGACGGGTCGACGGAGACCATAGGGGCCGATCAGGAATTGGCGGTGAACGTTAAGAGCGGGGAGAGCTCCTTGGTGTCCCGGCCCCTCATTCCCCTGGAGCCGGACCGGAACGCGCGCTTCCTTTCCACGGCGACGGGCGGCGTTCTTCTCCGCTTTCGCTGGCGTTCCGGAGACGCCGGCGGGGCGGCGGCCGGACCCTTTACCCTGGAGCTGTCGCAGTCCAAGCGCTTCGATACGGGCCGCAAGGCGTACTCCACGACGGAGACGCAGGCCGACGCGGAGCTTGAGCCGGGGACCTGGTACTGGCGGGTGCGGGACGGGGCCGGCGGCGAGTCGGCGGTGCGGAAGTTCACCCTCGCCGCCGCAACGCCCCCGAGGCCCGCGTATCCCAACGACGGGCAGGAGTACCGCTACCGCCGCGCCGCGCCGGACATACGCTTCGCCTGGACCGCCATGGATGCCGCCGCGGCCTACATCTTTGAGCTGGCGGCGGACGCCGGCTTCGGCGAGGTGAAGCTGCGCTCCCGGGTTTCCGGAACCCATCTGTCCGTGACGGATTTGCAGGAGGGCCTCTGGTTCTGGCGGGTCACCCCGGTGCATGCCTTCCAGGAAGTCGGTCCGCCCCGGGAACAGCCGGTCCGCAGGGTGATCGTAGCGCGGAGCGGCGAGATGCCCGCTCCGGAGGCTACCATGCCCTTCGACGAGTCGCTGTACCGCGTTCAGGAGGTGGACGGGAAGGGCCTTTCCTTTTCCTGGCTGCCCCGCTCCGAGGCGGTCTCCTACGAGCTCTTGATCGCGAAGACCGAGGATATGGCCGCTCCCCTGGTGACGGCGGAGAGCAGGCTTCCGTATATGAGCCTTTCCGGCGAACGCTGCGCGCCCCTGCGGGAGAGCGGCACCTATTACTGGACGGTGCGGTGGGTGGACAACGAGGGAAACCGTTCCCCCCCGGGCGCGCCCCGAACGCTCCGGGGCGTGGACGGCTCCCTGGGCATCAGGGCGGTCTTTCCCCCCGAGGCTTACCGCATCGCCGATTCCCTGACCACCAATACCCGCTTTACCTGGAAGACTACGATTCCCGCCCGCACGGTATTCCTGGTCGCCCGGGATAGGGACTTCAAGGACCTTGTTCATCAAGAGACTTCGGACGCCGAGACCGTTATGGGCCGCTCTTGGCCGAGGGGCACCTATTTCTGGAAGCTGCGGACCTACAACGCCGACGGGTCGGTATTCATGGAGACCGAAGCGCGCTCGTTCGTCGTCGTCGAGCCCTTCGACGGCCCGGTCTTGGAAACCCCCGCCCCGGGCTCCTCCTTTTTCCTGCGGGAGAAGGATACGCAGAAAATCTCCTGGCGCGCCGTGGCGGGCGCGGACCACTACTCGGTCAAGATCTACGCGCCCTACGCCGATCGTCCCATCTACGAGCGCAGCCTCTTCGGCGGGCTTGGGCTGGAATTTCCCCTGGGCGACTATCCGGGGGGAACCTATAGGGTGAGCGTGCAGGCCTTCGGCGCCGAGAAGGAGAGCTCCACCCGCATCATAGGCTATATTGGGGATACCTACTTCTCCTACGATAGACTCGGCTATCTGCAGCCCGCGGCTCCGGCTGACGGCAGCGTCTTCGGCGGCCTGGCTGCCCGCAGGGGCGGCGTGGACCTGCGCTACGAGTCGAAGAATCGGCCCGCGGTTTCCGAATTTCTTGTTTCCCGGGATTCAGGCGGCAGGGACGTGGTCGTCCGCAGGCCCGGATCCGGGGGGACGACTAAGCTCAGGGGCTTGGCCGCAGGCACCTACTTCTGGACCGTGCTGGGGAGCCTTGCGGACTTCGATATTTCCGCCAGGGAGCGGTATTCCTTTACCATAGAGCCGGTGCCGGCCCTGCCGCCGGTCCGCCTTCTGACTCCGGAGCAGGGTTTCGTATTTGGGCCGGAGGAGCTCCGCAGACGTCGGGCCATACCCCTCGGGTGGGAAGGCGCGGCCGGGGCGACCCATTATCGGCTGACCCTGCGGAAGAAGGACGACGCCGAGCCGGTGCTCCGTATCGACAGGTGGAGCAGGACGGAGTTCCTTTTGGAGGAGCTGAGCCGCCTGGACCGGGGAGAATTCGTTTGGGAGGTGGAGGCCCTCTCCTACGACGACGAAGGGGAGCTCGAGCAGGAGGGAACCCCGGTCCGATCCGCCTTTTTGATAGAGCTGCCGCGGATGGAGAAGCCGAGCGCGAAGACCGCAGGGAGCCTCTATGGGCGCTGAACGATACCAATCCCTTCGCCGCGCGGCCGTCCTGTTCGCCGTCCTTGCGGCTTCTGCGTTTTACGCAGCGGCAGAGGAATCGGCGGCGGTGGACTACTACCACGAGTTCGACGGGGAGGGGAAACCCGTATTCACCCAGGTCCTCAGGTGGGAAGCGGATCCCTATGCCCTGCGCTTCGAGGTGCTCATCCGCGACGGCGCCGGGACGGAGCTGCTCCGCGAGTCCACGGAGGAGCGGGAGCTGCGGGTGTCGCTTCCGCCGGGTGACTACGAGTTCAGGGTTACGGCCTTCAACCTGTTGGATCAGCCCGAGACGGAGACCCCCTGGGCGGGCATACGGGTGATCAGGGCGGAGCTGCCGGTCCTGCGGGACGCCGTCCCCCGGGTGGTGTACCTGGACGCCTTCAATCCCCGCATACTCTTTCAGGGCGACAAGCTCCTATCGGAAGCGCGCTTCTTTCTGCGGCAACGGAACGGCGCCGTCCATGCGGGGCGGGAAAGCGACCGGTCGGATGAACGGGAGGTGGGGATAGTCTTTCCCGACGCAGCCTTCAGCCCGGGGGTCTACGATCTGGTGGTGGTGAACCCCGGGGAGCTGGAGGCCGTGCTGCATGGAGCCCTCAGCGTGAAGTACCAGAAGCCCGTGGACATCCTCTTCACCGCGGGCTACTCGCCCTCCGCCGCCCTCTACGATGCCTGGCTGCGGGAGCACTGGCCGGACACCTTCAACCCCCTCGGGGCGGACGCCGCTCTGGCGGTCTACTTCCTTAAGCGCGGCTGGGGCTTTTTAGGGGCCGAGGCGAAGGCCCACTACCGCCTGCTTGAAGGCGGCATGGAGGGCGCGGCCATATCCAGCTCCTACGCCCTCCTGGGCGGAGGCTTCGTCTACAAGCGCCTGTTTACCCGGAGGGTGCACGGCCTCTTCCGCCTGGGGGCGGGTCTGTCCAAGAGCGAACACTCCTTCGACTACGGCGGGTTCCCTGGGCCGGAGACTTCCAGCACGGACCCCTACCTGGGAGCCGGCTTCGCCGTCCACTACTACCCGGCCAAGAGGGTTTTCTTGGAAGGGGCGGCGGAGTGGACCCACATACTCCTGCGCGGCAGCTCCTACGGCTCCCTGGCGCCGGCCCTGCGGGTGGGTTATCTGGTCTTCTGAGGCGGAGGGACGTACTTCGAGCCGTTCAGCCCTTGAGGGCGGAGATGGCCTCGTCGAGGGATACCATGCAGCTTCCGCTGCGGCTGCCCAGCAGGCGGACCTCCGCCGACCGCTCCAGTATGGCGTTGAAGCCGGAGGCTATGCGCTCCAGGTCGCCGCGGGCCTGCAGGGTCAGCTCCCGCACGGAGTCCATGGCCGCGTTGTTTCCGGCCACCTTCGCGTCCACGGCGCTTATCGACGCCGCCATGCCGGAGGAGCTGTCCACGACGGCGGTGACGGCGCGGTCGATCTCGGCGGTGCCGCCGCCGAGATCCCGGAGCCCGGCGATGATCTCGGAGAAGGCCTGGGCGGTCTCGGCGGTGCGCCGGCTGATGTCGTCGAAGGCCGCCCCTATGCCGCCGTTGGCCTCGTTCGCCGTTCCCAGATCGCTCATGAACGCCTTGAGCCCGGACGTGATGGCCTTGATGTTTTCCGCGCTCTCTTCGGCGAGGCGCCGGATCTCTCCGGCGACCACGCTGAAGCCCTTGCCGCTTTCCCCCGCATGGGCGGCCTCGATGGCCGCATTCATGGCCAATAGGTTCGTCTGATTCGCGATTCCCGTGATCACGTCGACGAAGGACATCAGGGAGTCCGCGTTGCCGGAAAGCCTCGCCATGGATTCCGAAGAGAGGGCCGCCGCCGTCTCTCCCTGGGCGATGCTCGCCGTAAGGCTCTCCACGCTCTTTCCGCTCCGTTCGGACACCGCGGACATGCCCTGGATGGAGGCGGTCATCTGGTTGACCGCGGCGGATGCCTGCACGGAGATGGCGCGGTAGGCCGCGCTGGAGGCGTCCAGGTCCGAACTGGCCTTGACGATCTCATCGTTGGCACGCTTGGCTTCGGCGATGTCTTCCGAAAGGGAGGCAAGCCTGTGTTGGGTATCCTTGAGGCTGCGGTCTATCCCTTCCAGGCTGCTCTCCATCGCCGCGGCCGCCGACACGAGCTGATCTCCCACGTCCAGGCCGTCCCGCACCGTGGAGACCGCATCCTCGATCCTGTTCATTTTTTCGGACGCCGCTTCCGTGTGGGCCCTGAGCTGGGAGGTGTAGGAGCTCATCAGGCTGATGAGGGAGAAGGCCGAGACGCCGGTGATCGCCATGCCGATGGTCCCGTTCACGAAGCCGGTGACGGATGCGGCGCTGAGTTCCCCCGAACGTCCCAGGATAAAAATCGTCGCCGCGTTGTTCAGAATGAAGACCGCCACGACGACGGGGACATGCCTGCGTTCGCCGAAGGCCGCGACGAAGACGATGACGTAGAGCATGTAGTAGATGTAGGTGGTGAAGGCGGTATCGGGATCGGTGAGCGCCCCGTACAGGCGCGCGGCGGAAACTATCGCCGTCGTGGCGATCGCGTAGGAATAGATGGCCGCCTTGAGCTTTCCGGCGCGCAGCAGGACAAGGCTGACCGCCACGAGGAGGGAAATCCCCAGGGCGCCGAGGCTGCCCCTGAGCGTCAACTGCGGCGATGCGCCCAGGACCAGGTATCCCAGGGGAAGCAGGGCGAGCAGGATGAGCATGAGGAAGCTGTAGTAGAGAAAGATGCGCGCCTTGTTGCGCTCGATGAAGTCGTGGCGTTCATACTTGATGAGGAAGAACGATTCGATGCCCATTGCGCCTCCGCTGCGGTTTTGAAGAAGCATAAGCCGAAGCGGTTCCGATTGCCAGAAGGAAGGATGAATCTTCCCGCGGAGTGGGGGTAGGCGCGGGATCGCCGAGTCCCCCGGGGACGAGGAAGCCCGCGCCCAGGGGGAGCCGCGTCGGCGGGGTTGCTGAAGGCCGGACAGGCCGGTCGGCCGTTAAGGGATGGCCGCGGGTGTCGGGGCAATGCCGACGGGAACGCTTCCGCAACCTATCGACCGCAGGTCGATAGGCGAGGACCGAGTGACCGGAGGTGTTGCTCCGACAGGCCCCGCCTTCAACAGAAAAGGCCGACCGGCTTTTGCGGAAAGGGTGCTCCCCCTCCTAATACCCGTCGGACAGGGACCGGTTGACGTCCCGCTGGTAGAGTTCCTGGTACACGTAGGAGCGGGTCTTGAGCTTGTCCTTGACCGGCTGGGCGAAGGGCATGTAGCGCCAGAAGATGCCGCGGACTTCCTTCTCCAGCTTCTGGACCGCGTCGCTCTCCTTGGTCATCCAGACGATGTAGTCCTGGATGAAGTACTCCTTGACGTCCCCCTTGAGCTTCTTGGAG
>CAYUPG010000003.1:0-28011 GCA_964446515.1 uncultured Treponema sp. | reverse complement strand
CCACTGGTAGTAGTTGCCCGTGAGTCCCTCCTCCATCCAGTAGTAGGAGGCCTTCTCCTTGGCGACCTGCCAGCGGAGGTCCGCCACGGCGGAGAGGATGGCGATGGGCAGGCTCTTGGGGTACATGGGTATGGCGATGCGGCCGCGGCTGGTGGCGCGGTTGAAGCGGTCGAAGGGTTCCCAGCAGATGCCCAGATCGCCGTAGGAGGGGATGAGGACGACGTAGGGGACTATGCGGTTGAGCTTGTTCTTGTAGTGCCGGCAGAAGGCTTCCGGGTCTATGCTCTCCACCCAGGACAGCTGGGTGAGGACGTTCTCCCGGGTGGCGATGTCGTTGGGGCCGGAGCGGAAATACTCCTTGCTGAGGATGGGGAAGTGGTTGCCCTGGCGGCCGATGGTGAGCTTGGCCATCTGGCGCACCGTGTCGAACTCGGTGTCCACGGCCTTGATGTCCACCGCCACGTCGGCCCCCGCCTCCCGCACCTTGTCCAGGAGGGTCTGCACGTCCGCCTCGGCCTGGGAGAAATCCCGCAGGTAGGAGTCCAGCTCCCGGTCCGCCTTGGCCATGTTCTTGAGGAGCTCGCCGATCTCGTTGAAGGCCCGGCGCTGGGTCTCGGTGTAGACGGAATCCAGGTCCGGGAAGCCCGCGATGGGGGTGTGCTCCGAGAGGAAGCGGGCCTTGTCCAAAAGGGCGGCCTCGTAGGAGGCGCGCTCGTCGTTCTTGGCCTTGAGGAGGTTCCGGGCGCCGTCCCGCTTGCCCTCCGCCTTGTCCAGCAGCTGCTTGAGCCGGACCTGCTCGTTGCTCTTGGCCACCCGCACCTCGTCGGTGGTGGATGCCTTGACGACTCCGGTGCCCACGGCCTTGAACCACTCGTCCAGGTAGAAGACGGGCTGGGAGAGGGTGTTGTCCACCACCACGCGGCCGAAGAGGCTGCGCTCCTCGGGACCGAGGAAGGTTGGGTGGAGTATGCCGAAGCGGAGGAGGTAGCGCTTGGGGTCCGGAAGCCGGCCGGGGGTCTTGCGGGCGATGCCGGCCAGGAAGTCCCAGTAGGCGGTCACCAGCTGCTGGCGGTAGACGCCCCGGTCCTTGGGGTCCTTGGCGGCGATGAACTTCTGGAGTATGCCGTGGAGGCGCTGGGCTATGTCCCCTTCGCCGGAGAGGGTCTTCTTGTAGTACTCGCCGTCTTCGAAGGCGGCGTGGGGCGCATCTTCCAGCGCCTTCTCCACCGGGGGAAAGCCGGCCTGGCTGAGGTCCACTTCCGGGGCGTCCAGAGACTCGATCTCCCCTTCGCCGAAGAGCTTGGAATAATCGGGGAGGTCCGCGGGGCCCGAAAACGACTTCGGCGCCGTATCGGCGCCGAGCAACGCGGCGATCTCGGGATCGATATCGCCTTGGAACATATTGTCTTGGCTCATTTTAAAAGGTAGGAAAGTTTCTGGAGGTGAGGGGAATTGAACCCCTGACCTTTTGAATGCCATTCAAACGCTCTAGCCAACTGAGCTACACCCCCAGAGGTTGACTGGACTATAGCCGAACGCGCCGATCGTGTCAAGCGAAGCGGCGCAGGCCCCAAGGATACTGTTTCCTAGAGTATAGGTGATGGTATGCTCGGCGTAAAGGCGGTTTTTGTGATAGTGAGCGTTTCGCGGCGGGAAGACGTGCCGCGCTATAGGGCGGAGTGGTTCATGGAGCGCCTGCGGGAGGGCTGGACGACGGCGGTCAATCCCTTCGACCGGCGGCAGGAGCGCAGGGTATCCCTGCGGCCCGAGGATGCGGACGCCCTGGTGTTCTGGACCCGGGATCCCCGGCCCATGCTGCCCTACCTGGACGAGCTGGAGGCTCGGGGCTACGTCTTCTACTTCATGTCGACGGTGACCGGCTACCCGGCGGAGCTGGAGCCGGGCGGACCGGGCGGCGAGGAGGGCGCGGCGGCGCTGAGATCCCTGTCGGAGCGCATAGGCCGGAGCCGCTGCATCTGGCGCTACGATCCGATTTTCTTGAGCAGCCTGACGGACGGGGAGTTCCACCGGCGCAATTTCACCCGCCTGGCGGAGCTGCTGCGCGGCGCGGCGTTCCGGGTGGTCCTGAGCTGCTACGACGAGTACGCCGCCTCGCGGCGGCGTTTGGAGGCGCTCGGGCGCCGGACGGGCCTGGCTGTTTTGCCGATGCGGGCGGCTTCCGTGGCTTCCGCGGCGGGCCGGGGGCGGCCGCGCCTGCTGCCGGAAGTCCGGGAGCTGCTGCGGGACCTGGGACGCATCGCCGCGGAGGCGGGGCTGGAGGCGCGGACCTGCGCCGAGGGGGAGGATGCGGCCGAGCTGGGCATGGAGCCCAACGCCTGCGTGGACGGGGAGCTCGTCGCGGCGCTGCGGGGAGGGGCCGGCGCCTATCCGCGGGACAGGAACCAGCGTCCCCATTGCCGCTGCGCGGCCTCGGTGGACATCGGGACCTACGGCCTCTGCCCGGCGGGCTGCGTGTACTGCTATGCCCGCCGCTAAGGAATGACTTCTCCGCCGGGAATGCCTATATTTGAGGGAGGAGGAAGCCTATGCTGCGGAAGGACGCGAATCCCGACTATGTATGCACGGTGGCCGGCCGCGAGGTCCGCCTGACGGCCCTTCAGCAGGCGGTCGCCCTGGGCGGGGGCACGGAGCGGCCCTTCGACAACGAGTACTGGAACAACCACGAGGAGGGGCTCTACCTGGACGTGCTGGACGGAACGCCCCTGTTCGCCTCCTCCGCCAAGTACGACTCGGGAACCGGGTGGCCGAGCTTCTTTCAAGCCCTGGACGAGGGGCGGCTGACGTTGGTGGAGGACCGCTCCCACGGGATGGTCCGCACGGAGGTCCGGGCCGCCGCGTCGGGGGCCCACCTGGGGCACCTGTTCGACGACGGGCCTGCGCCGACGGGGCTGCGCTACTGCATGAACTCCGCGGCCCTGCGCTTCGTGCCGGCCTCGCGGCTTGAGGAGGAGGGGCTGGGGGACTACCGGCGGCTCTTCGGATGAGGGTGCCTCCCGCCGCCTCTCCCCTCGCCCTCCTCGCCTCGCGCGTTCGGCCCCCTTCGTCCCTGCCGCCGGACTGGACGCCCGAGAACCGGCGCTACCGGGAATTCTACGGCTGGGACGACAACGACGGTGCTTGGTCCGTCTCGTACCCCGAAAGCCGGGGCGGCGGCACGCCTGCGGTGCACCGCTTTGCGCCGGCCGGAGCCGCGGAGGGCGGTGCGCCGCCGCGGGGAACCCTCTTCCTGCTCCACGGCTACCTGGAGCACAGCGCCCTGCGCGTCCCCTTGGCGGCGGAGGCGGTGCGTGCCGGCTGGGAGGTCTGCGGCCTCGATCTGCCGGGCCACGGCCTCTCCTCGGGTCCCCGGGCGGACATCGCCGATTTCGACGAGTACGCCCAGGCCCTGCGGGCGGCAGCCGCTTCCGGCCCCTGGTCCAAGCCCTGGCGCCTTGCGGCACATTCCACGGGCTGCGCGGCGACCCTCCTGTATATCGAAAAATACGGGAACCCCTTCGAGTGGGTCCTCTTCGAGGCTCCCCTGGTGCGCACCTTCCTCTGGAAGCCCACGATCATCGCCAAGAATCTGCTGCGGGGCTCCTTGAGCACCCTGCCCCGGCGGAACGCGCCCCTGCCCAAGAGCCGCACCTTCTACCGCCTGCTCTTCCGGGACCCCCTGTACATGGACAAGGTTCCCATCGGCTGGTTCGACGCCCTGGAGCGCTACGAGGCCCGAACCGCCGCGTGGGGAAGCTTTCCGGGACGCTTCATCATCCTCCAGGGGACCGACGACACGGTGGTGGAGGCCTCCTACAACATTCCCTTCCTGCGCCGGCACCTGCCGGGCGCGGAGCTGGTGTCCATCCCCGGGGGGCGGCACCACCTGCTCCGGGACGAGGGGCCTGCGGGCGACTTGGCGAGGGCGGCGGTCCGCTCTCGGTGGTAGAGCGGATTAGTCCTGGTCTATACCAATAGTGATTTCCCTTGCCAATTCCGCTCTTCGGTCCTAGTATGGAGGTGAAGGGGGACGGATATGGCGGAGGCGAAGGTTCGGTATCAGGCGGCGTACCTTAAGGGCGTGGCGGCCAAGGTGGGAAACATCCTGGAAACCCACTACAAGCTGGACATCAATACCCGGGAGAAGATACTGGCGGGGTACTTCGCGGACGACCAGCTGCCCCACTGGTACTTCTATTCCAACAGCCCCGAGGAGATCGCGCGCCACCTCTTCATCGTCACTCAGCTCCTGAGCGCCAACGTGGACCAGATCCACCACGTGAGCGACGATTCCCGGGTGATCACCTACCTGATCAACGTGGGGAGGGATTTTCCCGGCCGCCTGGAAAAAATAATAGAAGAGAACGCCTCCATGCGCATCGCGGGCTTCGACTCCGAATCCACCAAGAGCGGGGTCCGGATCGTGAGCCTCGAGAAGCTGGCCCAGGAGCCTGCGCGCTTCAGCTCGGAGCAGGCGGCGGCGGTGGAGAAGCTCCTGGGGGATCTGCGCTACTACGGGGACAACCGCGACCTTACCCACACCGAGCGCTTCCTGGAGAGCCTGTCGCCCCGCTACCTTCTGGAGGAGCTCCAGTCCACCCTGGAGCCCCGGCGCTCGGAGCGCCACCTGGTGTTCTACGACCGGGCGGTGGACGCGGGCCGGGTGCTGGTGGAGCTGTCGGGGGTGAGCTACGAGGACGACATAGGCCGGATGGAACGGTCCAGCCGGGTTATGCTGGGAGTCGCGGAGCCCGGTCCGCGCTTCATCCCCTCGGTGCTGCGCATCTTCGAGCGCCGGGGCATCAACCTCAGGCGCACCTACTTCGACCTGTTCCGCCACGCCGACGGGGACGTGGCCATACTCTCCAGCTACTTCGACCCGGGCTACGACCTGTCCGGCCTGGAGGAGGAGCTGGCGGCCCTGGGGCGGGGCGGCGAGGGCGAGGCGTCCGCCGCGTCGGCCGCGTCCGCCGCGGCGGCCGGCGCGGCGAAGGCGGCGAAGCGCGAGCTGGACCGCAGGATAGAGGGGATACTCCGCAGACTTCCGGCCCAGGCCGACGCCCTGGAGGCCGGAAAGGCGATAGGGGAGCTCAAGGAGCTCTGCCGGAAGAACGCCGGGGAGGGGCCCGAGAGCGGGAGCTTCTACCTGAACAGCGTGACGGACTTCCTGGCCGCCGCCGAGCATTCGGGCCTGGCGGATTCGCCCGAGGTCCTGCGCCTGCTGTTGGGCTACGAGGCCTTCGACGAGTTCTTCGTGGCCGCCCAGGAGAAGGGCGTCACGGCCAACGTGCCGGGTTACCGGATCAAGCACTCCATAGCCCGGGGCCCCGCGAAGGGGGGCCTGCGCATAGACCCCATCGTCAGCTTCGACGAGGTGGCCGCCCTGTCCTTCATGATGACCTGGAAGTGCGCCCGCAGCCGCATCCTCTTCGGGGGCGCCAAGGGCGGCCTGATGCTCAATCCCCGGACCTTCTCCGGGAGCGCAATCGACTTCTTCGACACCCTCACCAGCTTCGGCCGGAGCCTGTTCCTCGTGTCGGGCCCCCGGCGGGACGTGCCGGCCGGGGACGTGGGCTGCGGTCCCAAGGAGATCGGCCACATGTTCGAGGGCTTCAAGAGCGCCCTGCGGGACCTGGCCATGATGGCCTACGGGCTGAAGCCGGGGGTGACCATGATAGGGTCCCGCATCGTGTCCGTCCGGGAGGCCCGCCGCATGCTGGCGGAGCACTTCGACGTGGACTGGACCGACCCGGCGGTGATCAAGGAGCTGGTGACCGGGGAGACCTACCTGGAGCTGGTGGCTGCCGCCCAGATCACCGGAAAGCCCAAGCGGGGCATAGCCGCCCGGGGCGCCGCGACGGGCCTGGGCATGGCGTACGCGGTGCTGGCGGCGGTGGGGAACCTCTACCTGGAGGGTTCCTGGAAGGCCGCGCGGAAGCTGACGGCGGACGAGGAGGCGGTGCTGCGGAAGGCCTGCGCCCTGGACGAGGGGACCATACTGCGGGAAGAGAGCGAGGAGGCCTACGGTGCCGACGCGGACGCCCGGGCGGGCCTGGACGGAAGGCTTCTCTCCGCCGCCGAATGGGAGCTCCTATCCAAGAAGGTGTATCCCGCCCTGCTTTCCGGCAAGACCTTGGCGGTGCAGGGTTCGGGAAAAGTGGGCGGCGCCCTCATCGAGTCCCTGATGCCCTACGGGGTGCGCCTGATCGCGGTGGCGGATGCCGGAGGGGCGATTTTCGGGGACGAGCTGGACGGCGCGGAGGTTCTGGCGGCGGTGGAGAAGTCCCGCACCCATGCGGAGGCGGCCCTGCGGGCCTCCTGCGTCCACGCGGAGAAGGGCGTGACGGAACGGGTCCTGGGCGCCGCGGCGGGGTCCCGCGTTCTGGAGCTGGAGTGCGACATCGTGGCTCCCGCGGCCCTGGAGAACGCGGTGACCGAGGAGAACGCCGGACGGGTCAAGGCAAAGATCGAAGTCTGCGGCGCCAACGGGCCGAACAGCTCCCGGGCGGAGCGCATGCTCTCGGAGCGGGGGGTCACTGTGCTCTACGACTTTCTGGCCAACGGCGCGGGGGTCACCGCCAGCTACTTCGAGTGGCTGCGGAACCTGGCCGACCGCTTCCGCTACGAGGCGGAGAAGATCCGGGGCGGGGCCTTCGATCCGGACTGCATGGATCCCTACGTCATGCCGGAGTTCCGCACCAGGCTCAAGCTCATACTGAGCCGCACCGAGGGGAGCGAGACGACCCGGGCGTGGAACCTGCTGCTGCGGGACATCATGTTCGCCGCCTTCAACGAGGATAGGCGCTATTCCCTGGAGCGGGGGGTTTCCATGAAGACCGCGGGCTTCGTGAACGCCCAGTTCCGGGTCCTGGCGGCCCACCTGTCCCGCATGGGTAAGGCGGAGCGGGAGCGCCTGGAGGCGACGCTGCCCGAGGGGGCGCGTAAGAGCCTGGCGGCCTACCTGGCCCACCCGGAGACGGCGCTGTTTTCCGGAAAGGGCGGCCGGACCTAGGGGCGGGCTGGAGACGAATGGATAAAAATTTCTAAAAAACCGTAACCTCCGTTACGGCGCCGCGGCGTCCCTTCCGGGTATCTTCGGGCCACAACACCCAACGGAGGTTACGTGAAATGGGAATGTTCTGCCACCAGTGCCAAGAAGCAGCCAAGAATACCGGATGCACCGTCGCGGGGGTCTGCGGCAAAGACGAGACCGTGTCCAACCTGCAGGATGTCCTGCTCTATGCCCTCAAGGGTCTCGCCTACGTGTCCGAGCGCGGACGGAAGGCGGGAATTGCCGACGCCGCAGTGGGCGCCGCCCTGGTGGAGGGCCTCTTCGCGACCATCACCAACGCCAACTTCGACAAGGCGGTGTTCATCCGCCGCATACGGGACGCCGTGGCCCTGCGGAAGGAGCTGACCAAGAAGCTCGCCGTCTCCGGCGCGGCCCTGGGAGACGCCCCCGCCTGCGCCCGCTTCGAGGCGGCCACGGAGCAGGAGATGCTGGACGCCTGGACCGCTGCGAGCTTTTTGGCCATAGAGGACGCGGACGTGCGGGCCCTTCGGAGCCTGGTGATCTTCGGCCTCAAGGGCATGGCGGCCTACGTGGAGCACGCGGTCAACCTGGGCAAGACCGACGAGGCGGTGGTGGAGTTCATGGAGCGGGCCCTGGCGGCCACGGTGAACGACGGCTTGGACGCCGCCGCCCTCGTCGCCCTGGTCCTGGAGACGGGCAAGTACGGCGTGAACGCCATGGCCCTTCTTGACGGGGCGAACACCGGCGCCTACGGCAACCCCGAACCCACGACGGTGCAGCTGGGGGTGCGGAGCAATCCGGGCATCCTGATCTCCGGCCACGACCTGAAGGACCTGGAGGAGCTGCTGGAGCAGACCGCGGGCACGGGGGTGGACGTATACACCCACGGCGAGATGCTTCCCGCCCACTACTATCCCGCCTTCAAGAAATACGACAACTTCGTGGGCAATTACGGCAACGCCTGGTGGAAGCAGGTCGAGGAGTTCGAGGCCTTCAACGGTCCGGTGCTCCTGACCACCAACTGTCTGGTCCCGCCCAAGAAGAGCTACAAGGAGCGCGTGTTCACCACCGGAGAGGCGGGCTTCCCCGGCTGCGTGCACATTGCCGATCGGAAGGAGGGCGGAAAGAAGGACTTCTCCTCCCTCATCGAGCTCGCTAAGAAGTGTCCGGCGCCTACGGAGCTGGAGAAGGGCACCATCGTCGGGGGCTTCGCCCACGCGGCGGTGGACTCCGTGGCCGGCGCCGTGGTGGATGCCGTCAAGGGCGGGGCGATCAAGCGCTTCTTCGTCATGGCGGGCTGCGACGGGCGCCAGAAGGGCCGGGAATACTACACCGAGTTCGCCCGGGCCCTGCCCAAGGAGGCGGTCATCCTGACCGCGGGCTGCGCCAAGTACCGGTACAACAAGCTCGACCTGGGGGACATAGGGGGCATACCCCGGGTCCTGGACGCCGGGCAGTGCAACGACAGCTACTCCCTCGCCCTGACGGCCCTGAAGCTCAAGGAGGCCTTCGGCGCGGCGGACGTGAACGATCTGCCCATAAGCTTCAACATAGCCTGGTACGAGCAGAAGGCGGTCATCGTCCTTCTGGCCCTTCTGTACCTGGGCTTCAAGAACATCCACCTGGGGCCCACGCTCCCGCCCTTCCTGTCGCCCAACGTGGCCAAGGTGCTGGTGGAAAACTTCGGCATCGCGGGGATCGGAAAGGTGGAGGACGACATAGCCCTGTTCATGGGGGCTTAGGCAGGCTGAAGCGCGGTCGGGCCATGGGGGGATCGGAGCGACGAGCTCCGGTCCCCCCATGGACACCCAAGCGTGAGCGAGCGGCGACCTTCCGACTACTTCACCCGGGAGACGAAGTCCCGGACGGCCGCTCGTTCCGCGTCGTCGTCGGTGGTCTTGGTGGCCATGGACACGGCGTCCACCGTTCGGGCCCTGGACTTGTCCAGGAGGCCCGTGAGGTCCCGGAACAGGTTCCGGAGGAACCAGCGGTTGGCGGTGACCAGCAGGTGGACCCGCCTGCCCTCCAGGTTCGGCTTTGTCTTGAGCCAATCCCGGATGGGCGACTTTGAGTTGAAGGCCATCACGATGCCGTGCACCACCAGGACGTCGTATCCGGAAAGGTCCCGGTCCCGCAGCTCCGCCGCCGCGGCCTCCTCGAAGGGGATGCCGGCATCCGCGAATGCCCCCCGGAAGTGCGCGAGGTAGGGTTCGGTCTGGTCGTTGACCTCGTCGTAGATGAAGAGGACCCGACCCTGATCCGCCAGGACAGGGTGGCCGGGGAGCATGAGCGCCGCCGCGGCGAGGGCGGCGAAGAGCAGTTTTTTCATGGGGCCTCCTTTTTCGGAACCGTCCGGAATCGATACTAGGGCGTCCTTCGGCACTTGTCAACGCGAGACCCGCCGCCGTCGCCGCGGCGGGGTCCGGGCGGTTTGACACTTCCCCGGACCCTATCCGATACTTTACGAATAATGAGCCGAGGAAAACGGGTCCTGTTCCTCCTGTCCTTCTCCGCGCTGGCCTACCTGGCCATTTTTTTCGCCCTGTTCACCGATCAGAGCTACTACCACAGCGGCATGGAGTTCACCCTGCGCAAGGACGGCTTCCACGTGCTGAAGGTGCGGCCCGAATCGCCCGCCGCGGAAGCGGGCCTGCGGCCCGGCTCGGTGATCGCGGCGGTGAACGGGCGGGACGCCCGGGAGCTCTTCGCCCTGTCGGAGGAGAGCCTTTCCGGATTCCTTGCCGCTTCGTCCCGCCTCTTTGCGCCCGGCGCTCAGGTGCACCTGCGGGGCGACGACGGCCGGGAACACCGCTTCGTCGTGGACCGGCTGGACTGGAAGAACCGCTTCCCCCTGCTCAACACGGAAGTCCTGGTCAACCTCGCCGCAGGCCTGATCTTCGTCCTCGCGGGCATCTGGCTCTTGGCCATCGGGCACGATTCCACCTCCGTGGGCTACTTCTCCCTCTTCTGCTCCTTCATGGGCGCGGCGCTGGCTTCCTCCTTCTTCAGCTCCTACTGGAGCGAGGGGCTCCTGACCCTGCGCTACTCGGTGCTGGATGCGGCGGGGGTTGCCGCGTGCCTTGCCCTGGGGGGCTTCGTGCGGCGCTTCCCCGTGGCCGCCCCCGTGCGGCTCTCTCCCATACTCTGGATATCCGTCGTCCTGATCGTACTCAAGTACCTTCTCCTGCTTTTCGGGCTGCTCGATCCCTACGGGCCGGCCCTCTACTTCATCCACCTCTACGCCATCGCTTCCCTGGCGCGGGTCCTGGTCCTCCTGGCGCGCCGGTACCGGGAGGTGAGCGCCGGGGGACGCAGGCGCCTGCGCTGGATAACCGCGGGCCTCGCGGTGAGCCTGGTTCCGTACCTGGTCTACGCCCTCTCCCTGGTGTTCCGTTCAGGCATCCTGGTCAACTCCGCCGGCGTCCTCAACTACGCCTCCGCTGCGGCGCTCCTGCTCTTTCCCCTCTTCGTCGGCATCGGCGTGGTGCGCTACAACCTCTTCGACATCGACCGCTTCCTGAACCGCTTCGCCGTGTTCTTCCTGCTGGCGGTCGCCGCCACCCTCATCTATTCCCTGGTCTTCCTGGTCTTCTTCGAGACCGCCCTGAGCCTCGAGCTCTACCTGACGCTCCTGGGCACCGCCTTGGCCGCACCGGGCCTGTACCTGGCCCTGGACGCCCTGGTGTCCCGCTTCCTGTCCCGGGGCAGGAAGAACAAGCGGCAGATACTCCTGGAGATGGAGCAGGAGCTGGTGCGGGTGCTGACCAAGGGGGAGATCTATCCGGTGGTGACCGGGGCGCTGGTCTACGCCTTCGACCCCGTGTCCGTGGTCTTCGAGCGGCGCGCGGGCGGGGAGTCGGCGGTGGAGTACCGGTACGGGAAGGATGGGGAAGAGCGGAACCCCGGGCCCTCGGGGCCCCGGCCCTTCGTCCTGTCGGCCGAGGGAGACCAGGAGATCCGGCTCCTTTTGGGGAAGAAGCGGGACGAGGATATCTATACCGCCGACGACCTCCACCTGCTCGGCAGCGCGGCGGCGCAGATCTCCAAGGCCCTGGAGAACTGCGAGCTCTACCGCAGGCTCCAGGAATCCCTGGCCAATGAATCGGGGGCCCAGCGGGCTGCCATCCTAAGCCTGGCTAAGCTCACGGAGTACCGGGACCACGAGACGGGCCGGCACCTGGAGCGCATACAGGAGTACTCCCGCCTCCTGGCCCTGCGGCTGAAGGACCTCAAGATCGGAGAGGACTACCTGAACGACGACTACATCGACGCCCTCTGCCTCTCCTCGGTGCTCCACGACATAGGCAAGGTGGGCGTGCCGGACCACATACTCCTGAAGCCCGGGCGGCTCGATCCTGCGGAATTCGAGGCCATCAAGCAGCATCCCCTCATAGGCGGACGGGTGCTGGAGGATGCGGAGGCCCTGAACCCCGACCGGTCCTTCCTGGCCATCGGCAAGCTGGTGGCCTACCACCACCACGAGCGCTGGGACGGCACGGGCTATCCCTACGGCCTGGCCGGGGAGGCCATACCCCTGTCCGCCAGGATAGTGGCGGTGGCCGACGTCTACGACGCCCTGCGTTCGGAGCGGCCCTACAAGGGCGCCCTGTCCCACGAGGAAGCCCTGGGGCTCATCGCGGCGGGCAGCGGCACCCAGTTCGACCCCGCCCTGGTTGACGCCTTCGCATCCATCGGGCCCCAGGTCGCGGCGGTGGTCCGGGACTGAGGGGAGGGGGACGGCGCAGGTGCGGGACGGGAAGCTGCCGTAAGCCGCCTATTCCTTGGACTTGCCCAGGCTGTCCGCCCAGCCCTCGTAGCTCCGCAGTATGGCCGCTTGGAGGGCACGACCGTCCCGCTTGCGGAAGGCGTCGAAGATGGCGCGGTGGTCCCGGAGGGCGATGTCGGGAATTTTCCGCATGGACCTGTTCACCGAAGCCTTGAACAGTTGGTGGATCGTGAGTCCGACGTTCATGACGAAGGGGTTCCTGGTGCAGGCCATGATCCGCTCGTGGAATTTCAGGTCGTCCTCGGCCGTCTGGGTTCCTTCCTTTATCTTAGCCTCGAAATCCGAGACTATCGCCGCGATATCCGCGAGGTCGGCCTCCGTAGCCTTTTCCATGGCCAGAAGGGAGTAGGCGGGTTCGAAGATCTTCCTGAGCTCAAGGAGATGATCCGTGGACGCCTGCTCCAGGATGAGCTGGAACATGAGGGGGCTGAGCGCGTCGGGCTGGGGCTCCAGGGGTATGTAGGTGCCGTAGCCCTGCCTGATTTCCACCACCCCCATGGCCTCCAGCATCTTCAGGGCTTCCCGGACGCTGGTCTTGCCGACGCCGAGGTTCTTGACCAGCTCGGTCTCCGAGGGAAGGAAGTCTCCGGGCACGATCTCCTTGTTCATCATCGCCTCCTTGAGGCGGTCGATGACGAGATTGACGACCGAGTTCTTCTTGAGGGGCCGCATCAGGGCTCCGCTTTTGTCCTCCGCGTCCGCGGCCTGTAGGCTCATGGTATCCTCCAGACGTGTTATACATCAGATATCAGGTATATTGGGAGTATAAACAGCAGAACACCGCATGCGCAAGCGGCGGCGCTCGGAACCCGGCGCGGTGCGGCGAAATTCTTCTTGACAAATAGGGAGTATCAACATATCCTAAGTCATCAGATGACTGCTGATATGTTGTACTTGAGTGGAGGAACTATGGGTATAGGACGCGCCTTGGCAGCGCTGAGCGATTTCATCGACGCCGTCGTACGGGTCGTCGTCGCGGCCGCAACGATGGGCTTCGCCCTGCTGCTCTTCGCGAACGTGCTGGGCCGCTACTTCTTTGCCCATCCCTTAACCTTCTCGGAAGAACTGGGAAAGCTGCTCTTCGTATGGAGCGCCTTCCTGGCGGCCACCATAGCCTACAAGAAGGACCTGCATATACGGTTCGAATTCATCAACAAGCTCATCGGAGAGAAGGGCGTGCGGATAACGAACATCGCCGCCGCAGCTTCGGCGCTGGTGTTTTTCGCTCTCTGCATCATCTACGGAGTGCAGTTCACCCGCATCGTGTGGCCCACCTACCTTCCGGTCATGGGAATCTCCCAGGGGTGGCTCTACACGGCGCTGGTGGCCGGCTCCGCGGTCTTCGAGATACACGCCCTGCGGCGTCTGTGGGAATCCATAAAGGGATAGGGGTCTAGAAATGCTTCTACCGCTGATTGCGCTGTTCTTGGCTCTGGTGTTCTTCCGGTTCCAGATAGCCCTGGCCATCGGCATGGCCACCGCCGTCACCATACTCTTCTTTTCCGACCTATCCATGTTCGTCCTGGTCCAGCGCCTGGTGACGGGCATCGACAGTTTCGTATTCCTCTCCATACCGCTCTTCGTCCTGGCGGGGCAGATCATGAACCGGGGAGGAATCACCGACCGCATCTTCGACTTCGCCCGGGCCCTGGTGGGGCACTTCAAGGGCGGCCTGGGGCACGCCAACGTGGTGGCTTCGATGATTTTCTCCGGCATGTCCGGGTCCGCCGTGGCGGACGCCGGGGGACTGGGGGCCATCGAAATCAAGGCCATGAACGACCAGGGCTACCCCAAGGAGTTCTCCGGGGCGATCACGGTGGCGTCGTCGGTCATCGGGCCGGTCATTCCCCCCAGCATCCCCATGGTGCTCTACGGCGGACTGGCCGAGGTGTCCGTCGGGCGGCTCTTCATGGGCGGCATAATTCCGGGCATCCTGGTGGGGCTGTCCCTCATGGCCCTGGTCTACGTCATCAGCGCCAAACGGAATTACCCCCGGGACGCGAAGGTGGGCTTCAGGGAATTCCTCCGCCGGGCCTTCAGGGCCTTCTTCCCCGGGCTCACGCCGGTGATCATCCTGGGGGGCATCGTGGGCGGCATCTTCACTCCCACGGAGGCGGCGGCCTTCGCCGTGGCCTACGCATTGGTCCTCTCCCTGTTCGTCTACCGGACCCTCTCCTGGCGGGAGCTTCCGGGCATCTTCGTGGAGGCCATGGTGACTACGGCCATCGTCACCTTCGTGATCTCCGCCGCCTCCGGCTTCTCCTACATCCTGCTCCTGGGGAACATCTCGGGCATCGTGGTGGAGGCGCTGACGTCCCTGACCATGAACAAGTTCCTGATGCTCTTCATACTGAACGCGGTGCTCCTCTTCTTCGGCTGCGTCATGGAGGCGGGGGTCGCCATGATCCTGCTGGTCCCGATCCTGATTCCGGTGCTGAACGCCGTGGGCATAGACCTGATCCACTTCGGCGTGCTCATGACGCTGAACCTCATGATAGGCGTGGCCACCCCGCCGGTGGGCATGGGTCTTTTCGTGGTGAGCTACGTGGGGGACATCAAGATAGAAAAGCTGATGCGGGCGGTGATTCCCTTCTGCATCCCGCCCATCGCGGTGCTGTTCCTCATCACCTACGTGCCCCAGCTGGTCACATTCATACCGAATCTGATCTTCAACAAATAACGCCGAAGCCCGAAGGGCGCATCGGTTAATTCCAAGGAGGATACTATGAAGAGAGCGATTTCATTGGCAATGGCGGCCCTGGTGTGCGCGGCGGCCTTCGCATCGGGAGGAAAGGAAGAGGCGCCCGGGGCCCAGAGCGGCCAGGCCGCACCGGCGAAGAAGATCGTGCTCAAGCTGGGGCACGGCCACTCGCCGACCCACTCCTACCAGCTCGGCATGGAGGAGGCGCGCAAAAACCTGGAGCAGACCACGGGCGGCCGGATCAGCCTGCAGTTCTTTCCCTCCGCCCAGCTGGGGAACGAGCGGCAGATGCAGGAGATGCTCTCCGCGGGAACCCTGGAGATGACGATCACCGGCCTGGCGAACATCTACGATCCCGCCTTCGCCCTCTTCGATTTTCCATTCCTCTACGACAACCGCAACCAGATCAAGGCGGTCATGTACAGCGACCTCATGGAAGAGATGAACCAGGCCCTCATCGCCAAGGGGCTCAGGATCGTGGGGCTCATGGAGGTCGGTTTCCGCAACGTCACCTCCAAGAAACCCCTGGTATCTCCGGCGGAGCTGCGGGGCTTCAAGATCAGGACCCCCGAGAGTCCCGCCCAGATAGAGACCTTCAAGGCCCTGGGGGCCATCCCCACGCCCATGAGCTTCAACGAGCTCTACTCCGCCCTGCAGCAGGGCGTGGTGGACGGACAGGAGAACCCCCTGGAGAACATCTACAACGGCAAGCTCTACGAGGTCCAGAAGTTCGTGAACGTGACCCGGCACATCTACAACTTCGCCTACGTCCTGGTCTCTGAAAAGACTTGGCAGTCCCTGGACGAGGCCGACCGCGTCGCGCTGAAGCAGGCGGTCAAGATCGGCAGCTTGTGGCAGATCGATTGGGCCGAGCGGAACGAGGAGAAGTACGCCCAGATGCTCAAGGACCAGGGGATGACCTTCGTGGAGGTGGATCGGAACGCCTACCGCGACGGCGCCGTGGGCGCCTACCAGTCCAAGTTCGTTAAGGATCTGGGGCCCCGGGGCGAGCAGATACTGTCCCGGATCAGGGCCATAGCGGCGTCGAACAAGTAGCGCGGCGTGCGGAGCCGCCTGCGGCTCCGCACGAAGGACCAGCGGAAGGATACACCATGAAGATCATCGATGCGGACTGCCATATCTCTCCGAGCCCCCAGGGGGGCAACAGCATACTTCTCGAGGAGCTGCTGCGCCGCATGGACGGGGCGGGGGTGGACCAGGCCCTGACCTGGCTCCAGCCTCCCTACACGCGGGAAATCGACGAGTCCAACGCCTACGTCGCTGAAGCGGCGGCCCGGTTCCCGGATCGGATACTGGGATACGGGTGGGCGGATCCGAACCTGGGGGTGGACAAGGCGAAGGACGCGGTGAGGCGCTGCCTGGACGAGTACGGATTCTTCGGTGTGAAGATGAACGGCGCCCAGAATTCCTATCCCATCGACGATCCGAAATTGGCCCTTCCGGTGATAGAGGAGATCGCCAAGCGCAAGACGACCTTGGCGTTCCACATCGGCGCGGACGCCTACAACAACACCCATCCCTACCGCCTGGATAGGATCGCCGCCCTGTTCCCCGACCTCAGGATCTTCGCGGTCCACATGGGGGGCGCCTCCTTCGACGACATGAGCGACCTGGTCATAGACGTGGCCCGGAAGCGGCCGAACGTTTACCTCATCGGGAGCGCGGTCCGCGCCCAGCCCATACTCCGGGCAATCCGGGAGCTGGGGGCGGATAGGGTCTGCTTCGGCAGCGACACGCCCTTCGAGCTCATGCACGTCGAGCGGGCGAAATACGACGCCCTCCTGTCGACCGCCGTCTCCGCCGACGAGCGGGCCTTGGTCATGGGCGGCAACATCGAGCGCATCTTCGGGCTGGAGCGATGATCGGCATAACGCACTCCATGATCCCCAACCGCGAAGCGCTCCGGGTCGGTGACCTGGTGTTCTTCGGGGGCATCGTGGCGTGGTGCGGACCGCAGACCATCCACGCTCCCTTCGATGTGGAGGCCCAGACGGTGCGCATCCTGGGGAGGATAAGCTCTTGCCTTGAGGAGGAGGGGCTGACCCTCTCTTCCCTCGTGTCGGTGACGGTGTATCTGCCGGACATACGGCTGTACGACGCCATGAACCGGGCCTACGAGGCGGCCTTCCCGGGCCCCCTTCCCACCCGCAAGGTGATCATCAGCCCCCTCACGGTTCAAGGGGCGGTGGTGGAGATGACCGCCGTGGCCTCCGCCGCGGAGCAGCGGACCCTCTCCATGGGCGCCTGAGTCCGCTCCGCGGTTGGCGTTTTTCCCGAACCCCTGGTACACTTTCCCGAGGGGGACGGTATGGCGCAGGTGCGGGACGGAAAGCTGCCTTTTCTGGGCAAGTTGGGCTACGGGCTCGGGGACCTCTACGGGGGCGGGGCCACCACGCTCATCAGCATGTTCTACCTGTACTTCCTGGTGGACGTGGGGGGCATATCCCCCGCCCTGGCGGGAACGGCCTTCCTAGTGAGCAAGCTCTACGACGCGGTCACCGACCCCGTCATGGGGCTCATCAGCGACAATACCCGGACGCGCTTCGGGCGGCGGCGGCCCTATCTGCTGGCGGGCATACCCCTGGTCTTCCTTTCCTTCGCCGCCATGTGGGTCAAGCTTTCCGCGGGGACCGAGGCGGTGCGCTTCGCCTACTATCTTGCGGCCTACCTGTTCTTCTCCACGGTCTACACCATGGTGTGGGTTCCCTACAACGCGATCGCCGCGGAGCTCACGGAGGATTACGACGAGCGCTCCCGGCTCTCCGTGTGGCGCATGCTCTTCTCCAACCTGTCGGGCATCCTGGCGGCCATGCTGCCCAAGGACCTCTTCGAGAACTACCTGTTCCGGGGCGACGCGGCCGCCGCCTTCCGGGCCGTGGGCATCGCCTTCGGCCTCTTCTACGCCCTGGCGCCGGCGGCCACCTTCCTGTTCTGCAGGGAGCGCAGGGAGTTCGCTTCCGCTCCCAAACGTAGGGTGGGGAATCCGCGGAGCTTCATCGCGGAGAATTTCATCCAGCCCTTCAAGGTACGCCCCTTCCGGCAGGTGGCGGCCATGTACCTGCTCGGCTTCATGGCCATGGACGCCATGCTGGCCCTGGCGGTGTACTTCCTCACCTACATCATGGAGGTGTCCTCCATGATGGCCCTTCTGGTGCCGGTGTACGGAGGCCTGGTGGCCGCTCTTCCCGGCGCCGCCTTCGTCGCGCCGAGGATCGGAAAGCGGGCGACCTTTCTGGGTTCCTGCCTGCTCTGGCTGATCGCCCTGGCCATGGTGCCCTTCCTGCGGGCCGGCATGCCTCTTTTCTTCCTCTACGCCTTCGGCCTCCTCTTCGGGGTGGGCCTGGCGGGGGTTCAGACCATGGTCTTCGCCCTCTTCTCCGACGTGCCCGATGCGGACGAGCTGGTGTCCGGCCGCAGGCGCGAGGGGCTATTCAGCGGCATCTTCGCCCTGCTGAGGAAGAGCGGGGGCGCTCTGGTGATGTTCCTTTTGGGGCTCGTGCTGCAGGCTTCGGGCTACGCGCCTCCGGTGGAAGGGGTCGTCCAGGGCCAGACCCCCCGCTTCCTCGGCGTCCTCCGGGGGGCCTTCATGTGCCTGCCCCTCGTCCTCGTCCTGGGGGCGGCGTGGGCGGCTCTCCGCTACCGCTTGGACAGGGGAAAGCTCGAGGAGATACGGAGCATCGCGGCGGCGCGCCGCGCCGGAAGATCGGACGCCGAAACCGAGCGCCGGGCGGCGGCCCTGGCGGAACTGATAGGAGGCTGAAGGATGGAGAGCGGCAAGGAGCGGCGGCGGGCGGCGGAAACCTTCCGCATACATCTGGCCTTTCGGTTCCACGTCAACTTCTACCATTCGTACCGGGGAGACAGCCTGGACGAGCGGGGGATAGGTAAGGATATCCGCATCATCTCGGGCATCTTGGACGACCTGGATAGGCTCAACCGGGAGGGCGTCCCCGTCCGGGGTACCTGGGACATCGAGAACTATTACTCCATTGAGAGGATGATGAGCGACCACGCGCCGGAGCTCCTGGCGCGCATACGGTCGCGGGTCCGTTCGGGAACCGACGAGGCGGAAGCGATGTCCTACAACAACGGGCTCAACAGCGCCTGCACGGCGGAGGAGTTCGAGGAGCAGCTGCGGCTCACCAAGGCGAACGAGGCCCGCTCCGGCCTGAGCGACGTCTTCGGCTCCTGGGCCCACATCCTGCGTCCCCAGGAGTGCATGTACACCCCCTCCTTTCTGGAGCGCTATCCCGCGGGGGGCATCGGCGCCCTGAGCCTGTACTACAGCGCCGTGCCCTTCAACGGCTTCTCCACCCTGGTGCCGCCCCTGCCCGTCGAGGCCCGCTACAATCCGCTGACGCTGAGATCCCGGAGCCTGCCGGGCTCCATGACGCTCCTGCCCTGCTACAACAACGGGGACGTGGCGGACCGCTTCCTCTCCCTGCGCCGGTGGCTCCTGTCCCTCAGGCGGCGGCAGCTGCGCATGGAGGTGCCCAAGGACCTGCTGCTCCTCATCGACCACGACGGGGACGACGAGTTCTGGGCGGGCATGGACATACCGGTCCTGACGCGGCTCTTTCCCTCCTTCGACGGCCTCTACCGCATGGTCCGCTCGGTTGCGGACCTTCCCTTCCTGCGCTTCGACACTCCCGGCTCCTACCTGGCCGGGCACGGGGCCGTCGCGGAGCTCTTCCTTGACCAGGACACCGCGGACGGGAGCTTCGACGGCTACTCCTCCTGGGCCGAGAAGTGGGAGAACACCGAGCTCTGGACGGTGCTGCACCGCGCCCGGGAGGCGGCCCACCGGGCGGGCCGGCTGCTCGCCGGAGCGGAGGGCGAGGCCTCCCCGGCCGCCTCCGAGGCGCGGCGCTCCGCCGAAGTCCATCTCGCCTCCGCATTGCGGAGCCGGCTCCTGGCCCTCTCGACCACCCACTTCGGCATGGCCTCTCCGGTTATGAACGTAAAGCGCCTGGAGGACGGCTTCTCCCACGCCCGCGCCGCCTTGTCGGAGGCGGACTCCGCCCTGGCGCTCCTGCGCGGCGCCGAGGGCGCGGCGGGCGCGGCGGGCAATGTCGCCGCCGCAACCGCGGTCGGGACAGCGGGCCGCGCCGCGCCGAAGTCCGGCGTCCCCGCCCTGTTCCTGGGGCGTGGCTACGGCGGCGGCGGGGCTCGGGGGGTGGCGCGCCTTTCCGGAGAGGATGCGGCGGCCTGGGCCGTCGCTTTTCCCGGCCTGGGCGCGCTCTGGATCTACGGGGAGGAGCGGCACGCCTTCGTCCCCTGCCTGGTGGCCGCGGGGGACAAGGCCTACGCCTCCGGGGCGCCCGATCCGCAGGTCGAGCCGCCTGAGGGCGCCGGGTATACGGTCGACCATCCCTGGCTTTCCTACGGCAACAAGACGGTCCGGGGCAGGGCCGTGGGGGAGCCTGAGGAGAGGGAGCTTGGCGGCGGCTCCCGCGTACGGATCGTTCGGGGCGTTCTTGGAGAGAACGGCGAATGGACGCGCGCGGAGTTCCGCATAGGTGGCAGTCGGGGCGTGTTCTACGATCTGGACCTGCGCTGGCCGAGGACGGAGGATAGGAACTGGAAGCGGGGCAAAGCCGCCCGCCTGGACCGCACCTGGGACGGACTCTGGAAGGAGGTCGCGCCCCTGGAGGTCCTGCCCCGCTTCGCCGCCGCCGCCGATAGGCCCTTCAGGGTCTTCAAGCGGAATTTCTTCGGCGACCGCTCGTCCTACAGCCTGGACTACCACCGCTTCTCCGGAAACCGGCGCCTGGCCTCCTGCAACAACCACCTGACCAACGGCTGGATAGCCTTCGGCAACGGGGAGCGGGGTCTGGTGCTGGCACAGTACGGGGGCCTTTCGACCAACTTCGCCTTCTGCCCCCTGCGCTCCGCGGTGGAGGGGCGCGTCCAACGCCTGCGCCTGAACCCCTTCGGCACCTACTACGGGCCCCAATGGCGCTACCCCACGGCGGTGACGGGCCTGGGCCGCGCCCTTGCCCTGGTCATGGCGGACCAGCTGGACAGCTACGCCCCCTCCTTCAACGGCGCACGCAGCCGCTTCTCCGTGGGCATCTGGGAGTTCGAAGGCCCCGAGCCCCCCGAAGACCTGCTGCGGGAGGCGGAGCTCTACGCCGCCGGCGCCGTGATGGATTGAATCCGAATCTTTCCTTATAAAAATATTACAAAATAAGTAATATATACCATTTGGTATAAAGTATATGTGCCGCTTCTCGCTAGATTGACTCTACCGACGTTTCAGGAGGTCATTCTATGGGAAGCAACGGTATGTTCAAAGGTATTGGTGCCCTGGCATCTGCGGCAGCGCTGTTGATCCTGTCCGCGTGCCCCAATCCGACCGATTCTGCGGCGGTTCCTCAGCCGGTCTCCCTTTTGGCGATTCCGGGGGTGGCGGTACCCGCCGCCTATAGGACGCCGGTGAGCGCCGTAAGCACCGTCCAATACACGGGAACGGTCGTGTGGAGTCCGACGATGCCCGATGGGTACTTCGAGCCGGGGGTGGAATACACCGCGACCATCAGCTTGGCCCCCAAGCCGGGATATACCACCGAAGGCCTGGGAGCGAACTCCTTTACGGTTGCCGGCGCTGCCGAGGTGAGCCATGCGGCCAACTCCGGCGTGGTACAGGCGCGCTTTCCCGAAGCCAAGTCGGACAATGCCGACCTGGTCGCCCTGACGGTGGAGGGCGGCTTTACGCTGAGCCCGGCGTTCTCGGAGAGCGTCACCGCCTATACGGTCGTCGAGAATGTCCCGAACGGCACAAGCGCCATACGCGTCACCGGATCGCCTTCCGATCCTAGCGCGACGATGACGAACAGCGGCGAGCCGCAGGCTCTTGCCGTCGGCATGAATACCCTTACCCTGGGCGTTACCGCCCAGGACGGCAGCACCACCAAGCACTATACCGTCAGGGCCTTCCGTCTGGGCCCGGACGGGACGTCGGCAGGCATCGGTGAGCTCACGTACGTACCCGCCGGACGCTTCCGGCGCGGCGCGGCGGCGGGCGATATCAGCGTGATCACCCAGCCCTACCTCATGAGCCGCCATGAGATAAGCCGCGCTCAGTTCTTAGCGCGCATGGGCACGGACCCGAGCAACACCACGCAGTCCTCAGGCACGAACGATCCCGTGCAGCAGGTGAGCTGGTATCACGCCGTCGCCTTCGCCAACAAGCTCAGCGTCCACGAAGGCCTGACGCCGGTGTACGCGGTGGCCGGCATCAGCGACTGGTCGGCCTTGACGTACGACCAGATCCCCCGCGCTCTGCACACCACGGGGACCGAAGCGGCCTGGAGCGCGATCAGCTCCGATTGGACGGCGAACGGCTACCGCCTGCCCACGGAGATGGAGTGGATGTGGGCGGCCATGGGAGCGCCGGTGACCGGGCAGGGAGGGGGGACCGATACTGCCGGGTGGCAAAAGGCCTTCGCCGGGTGGAAGTCGGGAAGCGATGCCCAGGATTACGCCTGGTACAACGCTAATGCCGAAGGCACGACGCGGCCGGTCGGAGGCAAACTCGCCAACGAGCTGGGGCTGTACGACATGAGCGGCAACGCGGCCGAATGGGTATGGGACCGGGGCGATTGGGCGTCGGGGTATCCGTCGGGTACGCTGACGGATTACCGGGGGGCAAGCTCGGGGGCGGAGAGGATACTCCGGGGCGGCTCCTTCACGAGTCCGGCGAACGACGGCGGCTTCGCCATGGATGACCTGCGTATACGCAGCCGCGACGGCCGCGAGCCTGACAACTGGAACCCAAGCTGGGGCTTCCGCCTCGTGCGCCCGGCGCCCTAAGGAGGGCATCCCGCGGAACCGACGGGGCAACAGCGCCACCGCCGGTTCCGCATGGATCAAATGGGCGTTCATCGCGCCTTTCTTTTTGGGGGCGGCGTAGGTATTTTTCAACCATGCTGCAATGGAAACTGGAATCGAGCTACCTTGCATTGCCGGAGCCCTTCTATACCCCCGTTGAGGGTGCCGCTCCGGCGAACCCCGAATGGGCCGTATTCAACGTCCCCCTTTCGGAAGCCCTAGGCCTGGGGTCGGCCCCGGAAGAGGAGGATCTGCTCTTCCTATCCGGAGCAAAAGCTCCGCCCGGGACAAAGCCCTATGCCCAGGCCTATGCCGGTCACCAGTTCGGCCGGTTCACCATCCTGGGTGACGGCAGGGCCATGGTTCTCGGGGAAGTCCGTGATCCCCAGGGGCTCCGCTGGGATCTGCAGCTGAAGGGCTCGGGGCCTACCCCCTATGCACGCGGGGGAGACGGCAAGGCGCATCTTGGTCCCATGCTTCGGGAATACCTGATAGGGGAGTACCTCCACGCGGTCGGCATTCCCAGCACCAGGGCCCTTTCCGTGGCCTTAAGCGGAGAAGCGGTGCTCCGGGACCGGGCTAAGCCTGGGGCTATCCTCTGCAGAGTCGCCTCGAGCCATATCAGGATTGGCACCCTTCAGTATGCGGCGGTCTTGTCCGATCCCGCAGCCCTTGGGGCCCTGGCCGACTACGCCATAGCGCGGCACTTCCCCCACCTTGCTGAGGAAGCAAATCCCTACCTGGCGTTCTTGGATGCGGTCGGGGCCGCTCAAGCCGACCTTGTGGCGCGCTGGATGTGTCTCGGCTTCGTCCATGGGGTGATGAATACGGACAATGTGGCAGTAAGCGGCCAAGCGGTCGACTTCGGCCCCTGCGCCTTCCTTGATGCCTACCGAAGCGGCCAAGTGTTCAGTAGCATAGATAGGAACGGCCGCTATTCCTGGGGCAGGCAGCCCGCCGCGGCGGCGTGGAACCATGCGCGGCTGGCGGAGTCCCTGCTGCCCCTGCTCGACGATGATCCGGAAGCGGCCTTGGTCCTTGCTCAGGAATCAACCGAACGCTTCAACGACGTCATGGAGGAAAGGCTGAGTTCCGGCTTTGCGAAGAAGCTGGGATTACGCGCGCTGCGGCCGGGGGACGAGGCCTTGATCCAGGGTCTCCTTTCATGGATGGAGGAGCAGGGCGTCGACTTTACCGCCTGCTTCCGTGCGCTCACCCAAAAGGCCTCCCAGGCCGTCCCCGCGTATACCTTGCCGCCGAAGGATTGGCTGGAGCTCTGGTCTCGGCGCATACGGGAGGAAACCGATCCGCATGAGCTGATGGCGGAATGCAATCCCCCCATCCATCCCAGGAACCTGCCTGTGCAAAGCGCATTGGATGCCGCCGAAGCGGGGGACCTGGGGCCCTTTTTGCGTCTTGCCGCGGCGCTGTCGAAGCCCTGGGCCCCGGATTCCGATTTGATCGAGCTGAAGCCCTCGGAGCACCCGGGGTCTACGCCCTTCAGGACCTATTGCGGGACCTAGGGCGCTCTTTACACCGCACTAAGGTCCTGGTATGCTGTCCGCGGTTCCGGTTGCGGGTTCGCCCGCTTAGAGGGAAGCCGGTGGGAATCCGGCGCATGCCAGCCGTTGCTGTAAGCGGGGACGACCGCCGCACTGCGAAAGTTAGAAACCGATAGGTTTCGAACTTTCGCGCCGTCACTGCCCTAGGGTGGGAAGACGCGGCCAGTAGGACGATCCGCAAGCCAGAAGACCTGCCGGGCTACAGTGTACCTGTTCTACATTCCTGCCGCTGGAAGCAGTCCCATTTTTTACGCGACGCACGTGTAAGAGGATTGGGGTGCATCCATGCCCGGGTCGACGTACCCGAGCGCCGCGGAAGGAATAGTATCGTGTCCCAGCTCCGGAACAAAGAAGTCGGCGCCCTCATCGGCAGGCTCATCGCCAAGGGCGATCTGAGCTACGACGAAGCCTATGCGGGCTTCCTGGCGGTCCTGAACGACGAGACCAGCGAGCTCCAGCAGGGGGCCTTCCTGGCCGCCCTGAGCGCCAAGGGCGAGACGGTGGACGAGGTAGCCGCCGCCTGGCGGGCCATCTACGACCTGGACACCGAGAAGGCCGAAGGTCTCGGCGGCCTGGACCTGGTGGAGAACAGCGGCACCGGCATGGACGGCTTCAAGACCTTCAACATCAGCACCGCCGCCTCCCTGGTGGCCGCCGCGGGGGGCGTGAAGGTGGCCCGCCACGGGGCCCGGGCCCTGTCCTCCGCCTGCGGCACCGTGGACATGGCCGAGGCCCTGGGTGTGGACGTGGAGGGCCCCGTGTCCCTGGCCGCACGGAGCATACGGGCGGCAGGCATAGGCCTCTTCAACGGCATGAGCCCCGCGGTGCATCCCCGGGCCCTGGGGCGCATCCTTTCCCAAATCAGCTTCGGCTCCACCCTGAACATCTCGGCCTCCCTGGCCAACCCCGCCTTTCCGAAGATCGCCGTCCGGGGCGTCTACTCCCCCGCCATGGTCCGCCCCGTGGCGGAGGCCATGCGCAGGATAGGCATACGCCGGGGCATGGTGTACCACGGGAGGGTGGACGGCCTGGACCGGGGGATGGACGAGTTTTCCGTCTGCGGCGAGACCTCCGGCCTCCGCTGGGGCGAGGACGGCGGACTCGAGGCCTTCAGCGTGAGGCCGGAGGACCTGTCGCTGCCCCTCCACCCCAGCGGCGACCTCGCGCCCGAGACCGAAGCGCCGGAGCGGCGCCGGGCCTTCCTGCGCCTGCTCGCCGGACGGGGCCCCCGATCGCGCCTGGACTGCATCGCCCTGAACGCCGCCGCGGTCTTCGCGGCCGCCGGGACCGCGGCGGACCTGGCGGGGGGCGTCGCCCTCGCCCGGGGCATACTCGAATCCGGCGCAGCCCTGGAAACCCTGCGTGCCTGGGTGGCCGTCCAGAACCGCGATAGGCCCAGGGGCGAGGCGGTCCTGGAAGCCGCCCTGGCGGATGCCCTCGGGGCCGTCCCGGGAGGCCGGTAATGGGAGCCCTCCTGGTGCTGCGCCACGGGGACGCCTACCTGCGCATCGGCGCCGACGGGGCGGAGCCGGTCGCCATGGAGCGGGCGACGGTGTATCCTGAGAGCCGCCGGGACGAGCTCTTCGATCTGCGCTCCCGTCTGGCGGAGCGCTTCCCCGGCCTGGAGATCAGGCGGCTGCGGATAACGGAAGAGGCCTACGAAGGAGGGACGGCATGAAGCTGGTGCTGGAAGCCCTGGGACGCCTGGAAACTCATGACGGCGAGGATTCGGGCTGGACGGTGGAAGCCTGCGGCATCTGCCGCACGGACGCCAAGATGTACCGGGAGGGGCAGCGGGACCTGTCCCTGCCCCGGGTCCTCGGCCACGAGGCGGTGCTGCGCCGGGATTCCGACGGCGCCCGTTTCGTCCCCTGGCCCGCCAGAAGCTGCGGCCGCTGCGCTCCCTGCCGCGCCGGACGGGAGAACCTCTGCGAGCACATCCGCATCATGGGCTTCCACTTCGACGGGGCCTACGGGGAGCGGCTCGAGACGGAGGGCCTGCGCCTCTTCCCGGTGGGAACGGAGCTGCCTGCGGCCCTCTACGCCTTCGCGGAGCCCGCCGCCTGCGCCCTCCACGCCCTGGACAAGGTGTCGGACCTGAACCCCGGCCGATTGGCGGTCTACGGCGGGGGCACCCTGGGCCTCATCCTCGCGCGCCTCGCGGCGGACCGGGGCTGGGATCCCACGGTCCTGGAGCGGAACCAGGAGAAGCTCGACCGCATAGCCCCCCTGGCAGCAGCCTTCGGCGGTCGGGCCCTCAAGGCGACGGAGGAGGGGGATTTCGACCTCTGCGTGAACGCCTGCGCCGATTACCTGGCCTTCGCGGCGGGCCTGACCAAGCTGCGCTCCGGGGGAAGCTTCGTCCACTTCAGCGGCATCACCAAGAACGAGCAGCTGCCCACCAACCTGCTGAACCTGGCCCACTACCGCGAACTGGAGCTGGCGGGGGCATACGGCCTCCGTCCGGCGGACCTGCCCCGTGCCGTCGCCGCGATCGAGGGGGCGGCGGGGTTCTTCTCCTCCCTCCTGGAGGGCGTCGTGGCCCCCGGGGATCTGCGCTCCGCCCTGGAGGCGGTCCTGACGGGCCTGCCCCTCAAATTCGTCCTGGACTGCCGCAGGACCGCTTCCGACGAGTCCGCCCTCCGTGCCGTCGCGGCCGCGGGGGCCGGGCGCTTCCTGATTTCCGCCCCGGCGCCGGATGCGCGGCGCGGAGCCGCTGCGGCGGCGAGGGCCGCCTCCCGCTTCTCGGTCCCGGAAATTCCGCCCCTGGACCCGGAGCTGACATCCCGCGCCCGCTACCTCATGGACAACAAGACCAAGCCCCTGGGCTCCCTGGGCAAGCTCGAGGAGCTGGCCGTGCGCCTGTGCGGAATCAAGAACGACCTGGCCCCCGCCCTGCGTCGAACGGCCCTGTTCACCTTCGCCGCGGACCACGGCATCACGGAGGAGGGCGTCTCCGCCTATCCCCGGGAAGTGACGGTGCAGATGGTGGCGAACTTCGCCGCAGGCGGCGCGGCCATCAACGTGCTCTGCCGCCGCTACGGCATAGAGCTGACGGTGGTGGACATGGGGGTGGCGGGAGACTTGGCCTACGGACCGGCGGTGCTGGACCGCAAGGTGGAGCGGGGCACCGCCAACTGCGCCCTGGGGCCCGCCATGACGGAAGCCCAGGCGATCGCCGCCCTGGAACGAGGCATGGGCGTGGTGCGGGATGCCTGGGCCTCGGGCGGCCTGGACGCGGTTGGCCTGGGGGAGATGGGCATAGGCAACACCTCCTCCGCGACCCTCATGATGGCCCTCGCCTGCGGTCTCCCGGTGGAGGACCTGGTGGGCCGCGGCACGGGGGTGGACGACGCGGGCCTCCGGCACAAGACGGCGGTGCTGCGCAAGGCGGCGCAGCTGCACGGCGGAACGGAGAAGGACGGCCTGGAGCTACTGCGCAAGGTGGGCGGCTTCGAGAACGCCGGCATGGCGGGGGCAGCCCTGGCCGCCGCGTCCCTGCGCATCCCCGTGATGCTGGACGGGCTCATCTCCACCGCCGCGGGGGTCGCGGCCTTCCTCATCGATCCCCGGGTCAAGGACTACCTCTTCGTGGCCCACCGGTCGGTGGAGCGGGCCCAGACGGCGGCCTGCGCCCTCCTGGGCCTCGAACCCCTGGTGGACCTGAACATGCGTCTGGGGGAGGGCACCGGCGCCGCCCTGGGAATCGACCTGCTCGGCTGCGCCGCGGAGCTTCTGCGGGACATGGCGAGCTTCGAGTCCGCCGGCGTGAGCCGCAAGGGGGAGTAGGCCGGTGCCGGCGGGACGCGGCCTAAGCTCTGCGGCGTCGGGGCAAAAGGCCGGCGACGGCTCGGAGCCGCGGGCCTGGAGGCGCCTAGCGCAGGACCGCGGCGGTCCGTTCGGCGTTTCCGAAGGCTTCCCAGAGGTCGCCGGAGAGCCAGCGGGGAGGGTTGTTCGCCCTGTTGTAGTTTGACCCCAGGTACATGGGGGAATTCCAGACCTTGCCCTCCGGCGAGTGGGGCGTGGAGGGGTGCAGCAGGTTGAAGTAGGCGATGACCACGCCCCGGCTGTAGCTGGA
>CAYUPG010000002.1:0-36846 GCA_964446515.1 uncultured Treponema sp. | reverse complement strand
ACCTCGTCCTCCAGAAGCCGGTAGGTATGCTCCGAGATCAGCACGTCCGTGCCGAAAGGCTTGTTGAGTGCCTCTATGCGGCTGGCCAGGTTCACCGCGTCCCCGATGACCGTGTACTCCATGCGCTGCAGGGAGCCGATCTGGCCCGCGATGCAGGGACCGGTGTTGAGCCCCGCGCCGATGCGGATGAGGGGTTTGTCCTCCCCTCCCCTCCCGGCGTTGAAGTCCGCAAGGGCGGTCCGCATGAGCATCATGGCCCGCACCGCCGCCAGGGCATCCTCCCGCGGACTACCCGCCGAAAGGGGGGCGCCCCAGACGCCCATGATGGCGTCGCCTATGAACTTGTCCACCACCCCGCCGGTGTTCTCGATGCACGAGACCATGCGGGTCAGGTACTCGTTGAGGAACTCAACCACCGCCTCGGGAGAGAGGCGCTCGGAGATCGCCGTAAAGGACCGGATGTCGGAGAAGAAGATCGTCGCGGTCTTCCGAGCGCCCCCCAGCTTGAGCTCTCCCCGCAGGGCCTGCTCGGCCACCGCCTTGTTGACGAACTTGCCGAAGGTCTCCTTTACCCGCTCCCGCTCCGCGAGCCCCCTGCCCATGTGCACGAAGCTTTCGGTCAAAAGCCCCAGCTCGTCGGAAGTCTGGGGCTTGATGTCCAGCTCGAAGCGGCCCGCCTCTATGTCCCCCGCCGCATCCACCAGGGCCAGAACCGGCCGGGATACCGTCTTGGAAAAGAGCCAGACCGCGAGTATCGAGAAGAGCAGCACCACCCCGGTGATGTAGAGGTTCCTCCGCATCACGTCCAAGGCCGCCTTGTACACCAGGTCCGTGGGAGTGCTGCTGGTCACCGCGGCGTTCCCCAGGGCAAGCTTGCGGTAGGCCCCCAGGTAGCTCCGGCCGTCCGTATCCCGGTAGCGCATCAGCAGGTTGTCCGACGAGCCCGACAGAAGCCTTCTGACCAGCTCCCGGTCGGCGAAGTTGACCCCCATACGCACCAGGTCGAAGTCCGGGTGTACGATGAGGCTCCCGTCGAAGGCCACCGCGTAGCTGAGGGACGCCGACTCGGTCTGCACCAGGGCCTGCAGGTCCTCGGTGGAGAAGAGGATCACCATGGCGTTCCTGGTACCCATATCCCGGTAGGGAAAGAAGATCGCCGCCGCGGGTATGCCCACCGAGGGGCTGGCGTTGCACAGCAGGGTCTCCCCCTCCCGGGCGCGGGCGAGCAGGTCGGCCTTGCTCTGCAGAAAGGGCGCCAGCACCGTCGGCTCCAGCTCGTTGGCCGCGAAGAACTTGGCGTTGACCACTTCCCTTTGACCCGGGGCGGCGATGTAGGCCACCGCGGCGTTCCGGTCGAAGTAGTTGGCCGTCGCCGAGCGGGAGAGGGCCTCGTTCCCGGCGCTCTCCCGCAGGACGTCGAAGAGGGACAGGGCGCCGGACACCACCGACTCGACGCGGCCCTCCACTTGCGACGAGAGCACCAGGCTCAGGGTAAGGGCGTTCTCCTCCGCCCGGGCCCGGGAATCGTCGGAGAAGAAGTAGGACGAGATCCCCGTTATCGCCGCCGCCGAAACGACCACGATGATGGAGATGATGCCGATCAGCTTAACCACCAGGGGCCGCCGGACCCGGCGCCGCCCTTCCTTTTTTTCCTTCATGGACATGCTTTTTCCTTACTCGGTCATGTATGCGCTGAATGCGGGCCAGGCTGCCTGGTACGCGGCCAGGAAGTCCGCAGGCACTTGGATGATTAGGTTCGGATGCGTATACCCAAAGGTATAGGTCTGAATAGATACGGTACTCGGATCAATCCCATGGAATATTGTCCGTGCGTTGTAATCGTCAAAGGCATAACTGTCCAGGGTCGCAACCGACGCCGGCACCGTTATGGTGGTCAAGTCCAAGCAATCCCCAAAGGCATAGGAATATATTCGAGTCACCGTGCTCGGGATGGTGAAGCTGTCTCCGGCCCTCTTGGGCGGATAGCGGTAGAGTATGGTCCTGGCCGTGTTGTAGAGGACGCCGTCCAGGATGACGAAATTGGTATTCCCCGGAGCCACGGTGATCTGCAGCAGGGCAGGCATCAAGTTGAAGGTGCTGAAGTTGCTTATTGTGGACAACCCCGTTCCGATATGCAGGTAGGCCAGGCTGTTTGCCCCCTGGAAACACTGGGCGCCCAGGGAGGTCACCGAATCGGGCAGCGTCAAGTTCGTGATGCCCGTGCAGCCCCAGAACGCGCCGGAAGGCAGGGCCGTCAGGCCGGTGGGGAGTATTACCGCAGCAAGGGCGGAACAATTATAAAAAGCCTGGCTCGGCATGGTCGTGTTCGTCACGCCGCTCAGATTCACGGTCACCGAAGCCGCATTGGGGTTGGCCTGCAGCTTGGTTTTGATAAGCGCGAATTCCTCGTCCCCCAAGGGACCGGTAATGACTGCGGTGCCGCCTGACTCCAGGGTAGCCAATGCGGCGACTAGAGATTCATTGGTCCATTGGGCAAAGAGCTCCCGGTTCACATCCGCCATGGTAAGGGAGGCGCCCTCCAGGTAGGCTGTCCCGGTCCCGTCGTCCGCGGTATTCCAGCCCTGGAATGCATAGCCGGGCTTCGTCAGGTTACCCGGATTTCCCGGTACCGTAATGACGGTGCTCGGACTCGCCAATAGGCTCGCGGGCTTGGTGCCTCCGGTCGATCCGTTCCCGTTGAAGCTGAGCTCATAGGCCTCAAAATCCAGGGAATAACTCCGGGTCGTTGCGCGGTCCGGCGCTCGGACGGTGACGAACAGCTTATTGTTCAGATGCCGCAGCGGCAGCGCGGGCGAATCGGTCCCCGGCCGCAGTTCCGTTTCAGGACCCTCGTTCCAGATATAGGTGATGTACTGGCCGGCCGCCGCGGAGCTCGGCCTAAAGTAGATGGAGTCCACGAAACCCGAGCCCAGGTGGTACTCCGCAGTCCCGGACGCGAAGCCTATGGAGGCCCCGTTTATGGTCAGATCGTACAGAGCTGATTCCGAATCAAGGAAGTCCGAAGCCGGCAGCTCCCATACGCTTCGGTACGCCCCCGTCCTGTCCATCCACGCATCGCTGACCCGGCCGGGAAAGATGTTCACCCCTTCGACGAACTTTCCCGCGCTTGTCCCCCCCGCGCCGCCCCGCTTGAAATGCAGATCAAGCCTATAGCCGCCCGCGTCCAATCCGATCCGCTCGAGGGTCGTAGTCCAATAGCCCCCGGCTTCGATAAGGTCCGCGGCGTACGGAACCCCGCCGTCGATGGACCACTCCAGATGGTCGATCTCCAGCGAGGCATGCCAGCGCAGCTCGAGCTTCAAGCTTCCCTTCGCCGAGCCCGAAGCATCGAAAATGATGGGAACCCGCACGGTCTGGCTCACCCCGGCGTTTACGGTTACCGGCGCCTCCCCGCTGCCCACCAGGGAGCCCGAACTCCGGGCTTCCACCCGCAGCGTCCACTCCCCCGTCGGCAAGCCGTCGAAGATGACGCTCCCCGCCAGGGAGGGTGCGGTCCGCACCAGGGCGCCGCCCCCGGACTGGGGCGTCATGGTCACCGTCACCTCGTTCACCAGGGCCGGGAAATTGGGCAGCACGGTCCTCCCGTCTGCGCCCCCAAGCACCAGGGTCACCCTTCCCTCGGGCAGCCGTGCGTCCGCCCCGTCCAAAAGGGGCGAACAGGAAGCGGCAAGCAGGCAGAGGGCCGCGGCCCCTATCAGTCGTCTCATGCTCTCCTCCCGCCTAATAGGTGATCGTCGCCCGGACCTGGCCCGAATAGGTCATGCCCCCGTAGGTCGCCGTGCAGCTGATCACGTACTGGCCCGGCGCCTTCCCCGCGGTCGCCCAGGTGAAGGAGGGCCCCTCCTCCGCTCCTATCTCGACCCCGTCCTCGTACCAGGCGAAGCGGGCGCCTGCAAGGTCCGGATTCGTGCAGGCGATCGTCAGAACGTCCCCCCGCAGCACGGAAATGGTGCCCGGGCTGAAGACCAAGCCCTGCTCTCCCAGGTCGAACTCCACCAGGACCCCGCTGTTGGACCACTGGGCATAGAGGACCCGGTCCGCCGCCGGCATGCGGAAGCTCGCCCCCGTCGCGTAGGCCGTGCCGGTGCCCCCAGGCTCGGTGTTCCAGCCCAGGAATGCGTACCCCGCCCGGGTAAAGCTGCTCGCCGCGGCGCTGATCAAAGTTTCCGCCGGGACCGCCGCGGCCGGCGGCGCAGAGCCCCCGTCGCTCCCGTTGCCGTCGTAGCTCAGGGAATAGTCGTGGGCGGCGCTCGTGGCGCTCGCCGCGGCAGACCGCTGCCCCGAAAGGTCGTAGAGCCGTATGGAATAGGAGTAGGAGTAGCCCGGAGCGCAGCCCGGCGGCACGAAGGAGTAGGCCTCCCCCGGCACAAGGGGGCTGATGGTTCCCGACCCGCCCGCGGGGCTCAGGACCGAATGCTTGGTCCAGGCTATTTCCGCCCGGTCGAGATCGTCGTCGCTCACCTGGTTCGGGGCGGTGAAGCTCAGGGTAGATTTGCGGTCCCCGTCCATGGACGCCGCAAGGTCGGCGGCCGCGTTCGGCGGACTGTCGCAGAGCACCGAAAAGGTCTCCGTCGGGTAGGTCTTGTTGATGGCCCCGGCGTGCTTCCCCAGGGTAAAGGTGACCGTCCTATGCTCCGCGCTCTCGTCGAAGACGAAGCTGAAGGCCACCCTGTTGGGGTCCGACTGGACCGGCGCCGCCGGAGGGTCCACGGCGAAGAAGCCCGGCGGATCCCACGATAAGGAATAGGTCACGTCGAACTCCTTGGGGTTCACCACCGCGACCTCCCCCGTGATCGTCGTTCCCGAGGCGAAGCGCGTGCCGCTGGTCCCGTCGGCGGCGGAGAAGCTCACGGACCGCATGTCCACCATGGAGAGCCCGTTGTCCACGAACTCCGCAAGATCGGCGTTCCAGTCATCCATGGAGCAGGACGATAAAAGAAGCGCCGCAGCGGCGACGCACTGCGGC
Source organism: uncultured Treponema sp. (assembly GCA_964446515.1). GTDB lineage: Bacteria > Spirochaetota > Spirochaetia > Treponematales > Breznakiellaceae > CAYUPG01. The sequence continues at coordinate 31,859 of CAYUPG010000002.1, read as the reverse complement.
AAAACACGCTTTTTATTTCGTATCATAAGCCCTTGTCTCGAATTATTTTGGTTCTACATTGCAGACTATAGCATGGATCCCGCTTTTTCTCCGCCATTAAATAAAATTTGCTCGAAAATTTTAAATAAAAGGGGGAGCACCCTTTCCGGAAAAGCCGGTCGGCCTTACGGCCGACCGGCCTGTCCGGCCTTCAGCAACCCCGCCGACGCGGCTCCCCCTGGGCGCGGGCTTCCTCGTCCCCAGGGCCTCGGCGATCCCGCGCCACCCCCACTCCTCGGGAAGACGCGGTACGGCCGCATGGGATCAGAAGCGGCGGACGGGGCGCTGGTAGTAAGTAGAGTTAGGTGCGGCGGTTTTAAAGTTGCTGAAGCCCCAGCCGGTTTGTCCTACTCCGTCGTTTCCAATTAATGCCAACCAGGGATCACTCAGAGTCGATGACCAAATCCCGGTGTAGTATCCAATGTCATTCAGGGCAACCTTGATGCGCTCCACTTCATCTCGACTCGGCATGAACCAGTCGTTGAAGCCGTTGGATACGTACTCGGCGCAGTACCGGGCCCCGTAGCTGAAGGACAAGCCCAGTTCATCTATAATTGCCTTGGTGTTCTGCTTGCCCGCGCCGAGCGCGCCGCTGGTCGGTACATTTACTTCTCTCCAAGCGGTGCCGCACCATGGGGTGCCGCCGGCTTGGGCGGCTGCCGCCTCCATGTAGCGCCATCCGTCGCTGTAGCTTCCCTTGTCGTAGATGATTTTCCCCCCCCCGGGGCCGGTGCTGCCAAGGGCATAGGGCGCTCCCGTATACTGCCACGTCGCGTAGAGCATCACGTCGGCTGAACCCATGGTGTAGGATGCCATGTTGGCATAGAGCGTCGGGCTCGCGCTGTTCGGGTTGGGTGTCCACCCTGCGAAGGTATAGCCGGCACGGTTGTACCCGCAGTTCGATAGGTTGGCGCTAGTGTCGTAGAGGAAAGGCTGGTCCGACATGGAGCCGCTTGTTCCCGTCCAAGCGCTGTATGCTCCGATAACCGAAGGAATGTTCGGCAGGAACACCACCTTGTAGCTGTTCTTGACCCATTTGGCGAACAAGCTGAGGCCGGTGGACCCGATGGGCACATTCTGGCCGTCCGTATAGGCCCTGCCGCCCTCGCTGGAGGTCGCCCACCCGTCGAAGCTGTAGCCGGTGCGGGTGAATGCATTGCTCTTCAGGGCAATGTTCGTGTCCGGGTTAACAAGCTGCGGCTTCATCGTACCGGACCCGCCGTTGGCGTCGAAGGTGATGTAGATTCCCGTGTCCTCCTTGGGAGCAAGGGCCTCGGCCTTTCGGGACGCCACCTGCTCGGACAGGGGGTTGTCGCAGGCCGCAGCCAGGAGCATCAGGGCTAAGACGGTCATCGGTCGAACGCCCGCTCGAATTCTTCTTAGAACCATAGGATCTCCTCGTTGTCGGTCCGGGACGCGCGGCCTGCGGAGGCGGAGGCGTCCGCAAGCATCGCGTAGCGCTCCGCGGTCTTGGGGTCCAGGGCCCGCACCTTTTCCAGGAGTGACGCGGCGTCGCCGCCCCGTCCCAGGGCGGAAGCCGCCTTGGCCATGCTCACCAGAAGCCGCGGATTGTCCGGGCTGAGCCTGGAAGCCTCGGCGAAGCGCTCGTAGGCGGCGGCGTAATCCCTGCGGAGGTAGGCCATGTTGCCCAGGTTGATCGCCGCGGGCAGGTACTTGTCCTTGGCCGCAGCGCGCAGATCCCGCTCCGCCTCGTCGTAGCGCCCGTACTTGGCGTAGAGTATGCCCCGCTCGTTGAGGAACCTCCCCGCGGCGGAAGCCGGCTGGGGGCCCAGGCGGGCAAGCCGCGCGTTGAGCTCCAGGGAGACTATCTTGGCCAGCTCCGCGGAGAAGGCCGAACCCACCGCCGCCGCCGCCGGAGGGGAGACCGCCGAGCCGTCCGCCGGCAGACCCACCGGCGGGAATGTCTCCCAGGCCTCGCGCACCGGATGGAAGCCCGCAACGCCCCTGGCGCCCGCCTCCCGCCACTGGGCCGCCGCCTTGCGCCAGGCCTCCAGGAAGCCGGAGCTGCGCATGGTCGTCTCCAGGGGTATCCAGACTTTTTCGTCCGCGACGATGAGCTCCCGCTCGTCCATGGCCCTCTCGGCCGCCTCCTTCGGGGTCAGGCCGGAGTCGAAGGCTAGGAAAATATGCCCCGGCACGGTGACGAAGGCCGTCCGGATGCCCGCGGCTTCAAGGAAGGACGCGTACAGCACCGACAGGTCGGCGCAGTCCCCCGCCCGGTAGCCCAGAGTCTGCCGGGGGAACTTGAGGCTGTCCACGGCCGCAGCGTCGGCGGCCCCCGCGGCGAAGGGCCGGTTGGGGCTGACCACGTAGCTTAGCCCGTAGGCCCGCAGCCCCTCGTGGAAGGCCGCCGCGGTCTGTATGTTCGCCGGGACCTCGGGGTTGCGCTCATCCTTGACCGCCGCGACTATGTTGCCCGACAGGTCGAGCACCCAGGGATCCTTGCTCGACACGAAGGCCGCGGCGTGCCGGTCGTCGTCCCAGGTCAGGGCGTTGCGGTCGTAGACGAGGACGGTGAAGCTCTTGGTCTGGACTTCGGCGGACCCGTGCTCGACCATAACCTCGGCGCCGACCTTGGTCGCCTCCGTGACGGAGAGTATGCGGTCGTTGAAGAGGCCGTAGAGCGGGACCTCCGCCGATTCCCCCGGTCCAAGACGCTCCAGGACCGCGCATTCCTTGGGGGCGTCCATGTATTGCCGGATGATGAAGGATATCCTGACGCCTGTGACCTCGCTCTTCCCGGTGTTGGTGACCCGGAGCAGGCCCAAGGCGTTGTCGTCGTAGTAGGACCTGAACATGGGAAATAGGTTGTCCATCCTGATGGGGACGAACTCCAATCGGCGCGGGTCCGCGCCGTTTCGACCTGTCGGCAAGGCGTAGCTTAAACCGAGGGTCGCACTGATGCCGCCGTAGAGGCCGAACATGTAGGTCCAGGCCCCCTCGAGCCGGGCGGAGATGCCCTCGGTGATCCTGAGCTTGAGGGCGGCTCCCGCCCGAAGGGAAGCGTAGGCCGCGCCGTCCCCATCGTCGAGCCTGCCCAGCGCCGCGCCGCCGTCCAAGAAGCCCTGGAGAGACAGGGCGGAGAACAGGCTCCTGTAGGCCCCGACGCCTGCCAGCAGGGAAAGCTCCGAGAGCGTTCCTTCTATAGCGACGCCCTCCGCCGGCTTTAGGCCCCCGGCGGTATAGGCTCCGCTCAGCCTGAGGAGAAGGGGAAGCGAGGTCTGCGGAGCGTACTCGAAGGAAGCGGAGCCGCCGAAGGCCCGGTCGAAATCTTCGTTGGAGCCGAAGTCCCCGGAGCTCAGGGGAAACACGGCCATGGGGGCCGCCGTGAGCGTCATGGCGGCCGCAGTCTCGGCGGAAGCCGGGGCAACGGAGAACGCCGCCGCCAGTACGGCCGTTACGGCCGCCTTCGGTAACCAGGCAGGAATGGGATGGCGCAAGGAGTACCTCCGCTACCAGGGTAGCATCCGCGCGCCGGATCATCGTCCTGATTCAATGAATCAATACGTCCCTAGGACAAATTCTTCGCCCGGTACTCCCGCGGGCTCATCCCGACCAGGCGCCGGAACTGGTGATTGAAGACCCCCTTGGAGATGTAGCCGGCCTCCAGGGAGAGGTCCAGTATGCTGCGCTCCGGCTTCTCGAGCAGGCTTCTCCGCACCTGCTCTATCCTGGCGGCGTTGAGCCATTCCGGAAAACGCATGCCGAGGGATCCGTTGAAATAGGCCGAAAGCTTGTAGGCGGGAACGCCGATCTTTCCGGCCAGGATGCCCAGGGTGAGATCCGGCACGGTGTGGATCGACTCCGACTCCGCCGCCTTCCGCAGCCGCCCGGCGATCTCCTCCGCCTCCTCGGCCGTCAAGGCCTCCCGCTGGGCGTGCCTCCGCTCGATCTCCCCGCGGGCCCGCTTGAACGCGTCGGGATTGGCCTGGAAGTAAAAGAACCAAGAAAGCATCATGAGCTGGAGCGCCGTATGCCCGGCTCTATAGCCGTCGGTCCAGGAGGCGGCCAGGGAAAGGCCGATGATGATCAGAACGAGGACGACGGCGGCCAGGGCTCCCAGAAAGGTCCAGGCGGCCCCGGGCTCCCGCGGAAGGTCTGCGGGGTGCCAACGGCCTGCCTTGAAGGATATCACCGCTATGGCGAGGGGCCAGAGGTAGAGAGCGGCGGCGGCGAACGAATGGAAGGGACCCAGGGCCCTGCCGTCTTCCACGCTGGAACCTATCGCCTGCAGGCGGAAGAGAACATCCAAGCCGGGAAGCAGCCAGAGGAAGAGCGACCAGGACGCCCCGATCAGGTATACCCGCCGCCGGGAACCCCGCACCGCCTCGTCCCCGAAGAGGTACAGGCTTATCTCGAAGAGGGATTGGCTCATGGCGAAAACTATCGCCAGCACAAGCAGGGTATCGGCCGCAACCGGCAAGGTAAGGGACATGCTGAAGCGGCTCAGGGTATATGCGGAGCCCAGGGCCAGGAACAGGGAGCCGAAGGCCCTGCGGACGCGCGACTTCCCCGGCTCAAAGAGGAAGCCCGCGCCGACGATCAGGAAGGCCGCGCCGAAGGCGCCGGTGGTGAAGGTGTACAGCCCGTCGCTCATGCCCGTCCTCGCCGCTCCTTGCCGTACCGATACTATACACCCCCTGCGGCGATCCCGCTATGCCGGACGCGCGCTAGGGCGCGGGCCGCCGGGGCGAAAACAACTCCGGCAGCTCCGCCGGCGAAATGATCCGCACGCCGTCGGGACGCGAATAGGGAAAGGGGGTGCGGCAGAGTATATAGGAAGTCCCCGGCCTGGAGCTCGGGCTATGGACCGACAGGGCCTTTGCCACGGCCGCAAGCGGAGCCGCATCGGCATCGTCGGGGTTTTCGCACCATTTGATCTCCAGAAGATCCAGGACCCCTCCGCGCTCCAGCAGTACGTCTATCTCCCGACCGCTCTGATCTTCAGGTGCCGGAATAGGCCGGGGGCATACTGCACCTCATCGATGAGCAGCGGCGGCGGCTTCGCGGCGAGGAACTGATCGGGACTCCGCTCCGCCTGCTCCGCAACGCTGGGAAGGTCCAGACCGACGTAGCGGTGCTCGGGAAAAATCGAGCGCAGCAAGGTCGTCTTGCCGGACTGCCGCGCACCGGTCAAAACCAGGATAGGCGTCAGCTTTGACAGTTCAACCAATCTAGGACCCGATTTATTGCGTTGCTATGGTCTTCAGTCCCCGATATGAAAGCCGATAGCCGCCGCTCGCGTTTTGCGGTGCTTAGCCTCTTCCTTGAATGTGCTGAGAAAGTACTCTACCGACAGTTCCGCCTCCGGCAGAATCGACGCGACGCCGTTCACTGCGGCGAAGTCGCCGGGAACGTATGGACCCGCGGCGATGAATCGGCGTCGATGTTCGTCGCCTAGATCAACCTTCGGAAAGAAGCGATGGAACAGCAATTCTGCGTTTCCATCCGATAGGACGCCGAATTCCGCCTTAAGATGGAAACGTCTGAGGACGGCGGCATCCAAGTTCTTGACGATATTGATCGTGCAGATGAGGATGCCGCGGTACTCCTCCATTCGATTGTTGAGTCGTGAATAACAAATGTTTATGTTATACTAAGATAGATTAAGACCGGAAGGATAACCAAATGAACCAAAACCCTGAGCAGATAGCCCGCGACGAGATAGACAGCCAGCTACGAGCCTGCGGATGGCTCGTACAGGACAAGGCTCAAATCAACCTCTACGCGGGACTCGGGGTCGCTGTTCGGGAGTATTCTACCTCCATCGGTCCGGCTGATTATGCCCTTTTTGTGGACCTGAAGCCTATCGGGATCGTGGAGGCAAAGCGGGAAGAAGAGGGAGAACGCCTTTCGGTCCATGAGGATCAAGCGGAAGGCTACGCGAGTGCCCGGCTCCGCTATCTGGACAATCAGCAGCTTCCCTTCGTCTACCTCTCCACAGGCGCCATCACGCGCTTCATCGACTTCCGCGACCCTAAACCCCGTTTCCGAGAGGTCTTCACCTTCCATCGTCCCGAGACGATCCAAGGGTGGCTCAAGAAAGGCAAAGCCCTCCGTACATCTTTCGCTGATCTTCCAACGCTCCCGACGGAAGGCTTGCGCGACTGCCAGATAAACGCGATCACGAAGCTTGAGGTATCCTTCAAGGCCAATAAGCCGCGGGCCCTCATTCAAATGGCCACGGGATCGGGGAAGACCTTCACGGCCATCACCTTCGTCTACCGTCTCCTGAAGTATACGAACGCGAAGCGTATCCTCTTTCTCGTCGATACGAAGAACCTCGGCGAGCAGGCTGAACAGGAGTTCATGGCATACCAGCCGAACGACGACAACCGCAGCTTCTCGTCGCTCTATGGCGTCCATAGACTCTCGTCCTCGTACATTCCCGAGGACAACCATGTGTACATCAGCACTATCCAGCGGCTCTATTCCATCCTCAAGGGGCAGGATCTGGACGACTCGTCCGAGGAGGAGAATCCTGCCGAGCATAACTGGCTGCCCAAGGAAGTGCCCCCGGTAGAGTACAGCGAAAAGGTCCCTATAGAGTTCTTCGACTTCATCGTAATAGACGAATGCCACCGGAGCATCTACAACCTTTGGAAGCAGGTGCTCGACTACTTCGATGTCTTTCAGGTCGGTCTCACCGCGACGCCCGACAAGAGAACTTATGGGTACTTCCACGAGAACGTGGTGTCCGAATACACCCATGAGATGGCCATAGCCGATGGGGTCAACGTCGGCTACGACGTCTTCCTCATCGAGACGAAGATTTCGAAAGGCGGCGGAACTCTCTGGAAGGGGAACTACATCGAGCGACGGGAACGCCTCTCCCGGCGCAAGCGCATGGAACTCCTCGACGAGGACGAGGACTATTCCTCGAAAGAACTTGATAAGGATGTCATAAACCCGAGCCAAATCCGGACGATCGTGCGGACATTCAAGGATCACCTGAGCGAACTCTTCCCGGATCGATATGACGAGGACGGGGTCTTCGAAGTACCCAAGACCCTTGTCTTCGCAAAAACCGACAGCCACGCCGACGACATCATCGCGGCCATACGCGAAGAATTCGACGAAGGATCCAACTTCTGCAAGAAGATCACCTATAAGGCCGAGGACGATCCCAAATCGATCCTCGCGTCGTTCCGCAACGAGTACCATCCGCGCATCGCGGTGACGGTGGATATGATCGCCACGGGAACCGACGTGAAGCCCCTGGAATGTCTCCTCTTCATGCGCGACGTGAAGAGCCGGGGCTACTTCGAGCAGATGAAGGGCCGTGGGACGCGGGTCATCGACTATGACGATCTCAAGAAGGTATCGCCGAGCGCAAAGCTGACCAAAGACCACTTCGTCATCGTCGACGCGATAGGCGTCACCAAGAGCCTCAAGACTGATAGCCGCCCCTTGGACAAGAAGCCCGGCGTGCCGCTCAAAGACCTCCTAGGCGCCATCGCGGCCGGGGCGCGGGACGAGGAGCTCTTCACGACCTTGGCTAGTAGACTCGCTCGACTCGATCGGCAGCTGTCGGAAAAGGAGAAGACCGAGGTCGAGCGCCGAACAGGCGGCTCAAGCCTCGCGTCGATCGCCCACGCGCTCTTGGGGACCTTCAACCCGGACGCGGAAGATGATATCCGCGCGGCGGTTCAGTCGGAATTCCCCGGAAAAGGTCCAGAAGCGGTCGAAGCCGAAGTCGGCAAGCGGATCACTGCCATACGGAATCAAGCGGCCCGTCCCTTCACCGGCGATTTCAACGAGTATATCGACAACGTCAGGCGAGCCCACGAACAGACCATCGACTCGCTCAACATAGACGAAGTAACATACGCGGGTGGGGACGACGCACGGCACGCGCGGTCGCAAAGCATCGTAGCTGAGTTCAACAGCTGGGTGGTTTCGCATCGCGACGAGATCGTCGCCCTGCGATTATTCTACGACCAGCCCTATCGCCGAAGGGAACTCACCTACGACATGATAAAGGAACTCTCTGAAAAGCTCGTGGCCGACAAGCCGAGCTTGGCGCCGCTGCGGGTCTGGCAGGCGTACGAAGATCTTGAAAAGGTCCAGGGAAAACCCGGCAAAGAACTCATCGCGCTCGTGGCGCTCCTGCGCCGAGTGGCCGGGATCGATGAAGAGCTCCGCTCCTGGGAGAGTACGGTCGCGAAAAACTTCCAGGACTGGATCTTCTCGCGTCACGCGGGATCGGGCGAAAAGTTCAGCGAGGAACAGATGGCGTGGCTCCGCATGATCCGCGACCATATCGCGAGCTCGGTGCACGTCAACGTGGAGGACCTGGACTACACGCCCTTCGACGCACGCGGCGGCCGCGGCAAGATGTGGCAACTCTTCGGCGACGGGATGAACAGGATCATGGATGAGATGAACGAGAAACTGGCGGTGTAGGGATGAGCTCCATTGCTATTACTCCACAAACATGGTCCTTGGCACGAATTGCCGAATTGTCCGAACTCAATCCAGGCCTACCATGCGAATCATATAATGAGGATTCTGTAGTCACATTCTTACCGATGAGGTTAGTTGAAGAAGAGACAGGCAAGATTCATTTGGATGAATCAAGAAAATATATGGAGGTAAAAAAAGGATTTACCTCCATGATAGATGGAGATGTGATATTTGCGAAAATATCGCCGTGTATGGAGAACGGTAAGATCGCGGTAGTCCACTCATTGAAAAATGGTGTTGGATTCGGCTCCACCGAATTCCATGTATTTAGGTGTAATCAAGCGTTACTAAATCGATATCTATTTTATTACTTATCACAATCTCGGTTCAGACAAGAGGCCAAATCAAATATGACCGGTGCAGTCGGCCAACGACGTGTTCCGACGAAATACATAGAGACATGCACCATTCCCCTCCCCCCTCTCGCCGAGCAGGAGCGCATAGTCGTCAAGATCGAGGAACTCTTCTCTATCCTCGACAAAGGCATTGAGAGTCTCAGGACTGCCCAGAAGCAACTTAAGGTCTATCGCCAGACTGTGCTCAAGCAAGCCTTCGAAGGGAAGCTCACAAACAAGAACGTGAAGGATGGGGAGCTGCCGGAGGGGTGGAGATATCGATATATATATGACGTCTGTGATCTCCTGTCAGGATGTGCCTTTAAAAGTTCTGACTTCACTACTCGAGGTATTCCCGTTATAAAGATTGCAAATATTGGGTACTCAAAATTTGATATTAAGGATCAACAGTATTTACCTGAAGAATTCGTTTCAAAATATGAGAACTTTGTAGTAAATAGCGGGGATTTACTGATAGCTCTCACGCGGCCAATTACTAATAATACCACAAAAGTATGTTACTTCCCTAAAGGACAAATAGGATTGTTGAATCAACGAGTCGCTTGTTTCAAGGAAATACAATGTGAAAGTAAGTATCTCTTTTATTATTGTAATACTGAATCTTTCAAAACTTATATCAGATCAAAGTTTACCGAAACGCTCCAGCCCAATTTGTCCCCCATCGATTTAAAAGAATGTCGGATACCATTCCCCAGTAGTCGAGATGAAGAAATCAAAATAAGTCTCGATAAAGCCGAGTCCCTCCGCCAGAGCATCCTCAAGAAAGCGTTTGAGGGAAAGCTCGTGCCGCAGGATCCGAGCGACGAGCCGGCGAGCGTTCTGCTGGATCGGATTCGGGCCGAGCGGGAGAAGGAAGGAGCCGGAACGGCGAAGATTTCCGTTTCTGGAAAAAGGGGAAGAAAGCCACGCGCGCAGGCACCGGAGAAAGCGGCGGCTCAGAAAACGCAGACGGACGCGCCCAAGAAGCGGGGACGGCCGAGGAAGCATCCGGACTAAATCGATAATACTAACTGAATGGGGAGGTCGATATGGCTGTCTATCTGCCGTCGCAAGGGATCTATACCGCCGCAAAGACTTGGGCGGAAAAATGTCTGGTCGGGGACGGATCTCTCTTCAGCGCTGAGGCGTTGTGGACCCTGGAAAACCTTGAAGAGCTTGATAGATGCTATGTACGGCGCCCGGACCTCTCCAAGCAGGATTTCATGACGAAGCTTGAGCGTCAGTTGTCGGTCGCTTCGGCACCCGCGAAGCGGCTTGCCGCCGAATTCGTCTGGCCCATTCTACTCTTCGCGAGCAATGTGAACCCTGCTACGAAGATCCTCAAGATCAGGAGGATTTGGAGTTGGACCGGAAGCGAGTTGGCGGTTGACTGCCCGATGCTCGAAAGCACGCTCCTAGAAGGAATAGGATCGATGGGGCCGGCAATTCAGAATCATTTCTGGATGGAGTATGCATATTCCATCAGTACGGTTCGCGAACTCAAGGCGCTTGCCCCAAAAGAGCGAAGTGCCCTGCTGGCCGATGCGTGGGCTTTAGCCGCCTTTCTGGATGCCCGCGATCCATCGCATGGCCGGCAGTTTTACCATGCCCTTCTCCATCTCCTTTTTCCCGAGCTCTTCGAGAGGATCGCGAGCCGCAGTCACAAAAAATGGATTTTTGAACGCTTCGGAGAAGGAGACAAGCCGTACGACGTAAAAGACAGAGTGTCCACCGACCGGCAACTATTGGCGATTCGTTCCCGACTGGAGTCTCAGTACGGAAAGGGCTTCGACTATTACGAGACGCCCGAAATACGCCCGCAATGGCTGCCGCCGAGAGGAGACGGTTCGGATGATGGAGACGGGGAGGAAGCTCAATCCGCCTATGCGGCTGCCGGCATCCCCGAGCGGTATCGCGGAGCGCGCATTTGGGCGATAGGCGCGGGATCGGAAGCCCATCTCTGGGAAGACTTCAAATCGCAGAGCGCTATAGCCATCGGGTATGAGGACTTCGGAGCGGAGCTCGCGACTCTCTCCAAGGAAGAGATATTCAGCCAGCTTGAGACTTCAAGGGGCGGGGGCGCGAAGCCGACGATGGATGCCTTGGCGGCCTATCAGTTCGCCTCCGAGATGAAGGAAGGCGACTTCGTCCTGGCGAAACAGGGGCGCACCCTGGTCCTTGGGCTCGGCCGGATACAGTCCGGATGCCGCTACGATCCGGCCTTCCCCGAGTATCATCATGTTCGCAATGTCGAGTGGCTCAAGACCGGCGAGTGGCGGCTTTCCGAGACTCAAAGGATCACGACGAAGACCCTCACCGATATGAGCCGATATAAGACCTGGCTTGCCTACGTCTTCAATTTATTGGGCGAAACCGGACCCCTAGAAGAGGGGCGTGATTCCGGAGGCAAAGGATACTCCGCAAAAACGAGCGAGCGGCCCTACGCTATCGACGATCTCATCGCTGAAGGGGCTTTCCTCGATGTCGCGGAGATTCAGGGAGCGCTTGATTCCCTGGATAACCGCATGAACCTCATCCTTTCCGGCCCTCCGGGGACGGGTAAGAGCTGGCTTGCCTTGCGGCTTGCCTGGATCAAGCTAGGGTGTTCCGGCGAGGATCCGAGGCTCATGGCGGTCCAGTTCCACCAGTCCTACTCGTACGAGGAATTCGTTCGCGGCTGGAGACCGGGAAAGGGCGGCTTTGAGTTGAGGGATGGCCCTTTCCTCGAATTCTGCGAGGCGGCCAGGAAAGATGAAGGAAGACCCTACATCCTCTTCATCGACGAGATTAACCGAGGCGATCCTTCGCGCATATTCGGGGAGATGCTTTCCCTCCTGGAAAAAGATAAACGTAGACCCGAATGCGCGCTGAAACTTTCGATCCAGAAGCCGGGCGAACCGCCTTTCTATATCCCCCCGAATCTCTATCTCATCGGGACGATGAACAGCGCCGACAGATCCCTTGCGGTGGTAGATTACGCGCTTCGCAGGCGCTTCGCCTTCGTCCAGCTTGAACCGGCCTTCGGAAAGGACGGTTTTTCCAATTACATGGGAGACGACCTCGGCGTCGGTATGGATCAAGAGCTGCTTAAGCGCATCGTCGAGTCGATGAGCAGATTGAATGACGAGATCGCACGGGACCGAAACCTCGGCCACGGCTACAAGATCGGCCATAGTTACTTCTCCGCGATCGACGACGATACAAAACTCGACGACGAATGGTTCGAATCCATCGTCGAGAGCCAGATTATTCCTACTCTCCAGGAATACTGGTTCGATCAGCCGGATAAAGTGAAACGATGGCGGGACGAGCTGATCCTTTAGGATTGTCGCCGCAGGCGCTCTACTTCCTCCTCACTTATGCGGGTAACTTGTATACGCCGAAGGACGAGCTCTTCTCGGGAGAGTACGGCGAAACGAATCCATGCGAATTTCTGTTCCGCGCCCTATCGGACGCCGCAGCCACGATCCTGAGGCGGGGGGCCGATCGCGTTTACGTAGAGGAATCAAGCTTCGGCCCTTCTATCGCGGGACGGATAGACATGGGCCGGACGCTCGGACGCGACTTCGGTATGGGCATGAAGGCGGTATCCGTTGCGGCGCGATTATCGCCGGAATGCCCGCAGAATAGCGCTATAAAGACCGCGCTCCTCCTGGCCGAAGGCCTGAGCGAGCTATGCCCGGAAACGCGCGAGAGAGCGCGGGCGCTCGGACGTGCATTTCCGGGAACGGAGCTTCCAACCATCGTAGAAGGCCGCTCGGCCCTAAGAAGAGCCCGCCTCCACCGAAACAACCCAGGTTACCGCCGCGCCCTCTTCTGGGCTCGGTTGGTCCTGAACTCAGCCAGGGCGCGAGAAGGCGATGTGGAGGTCGAGGATCCCTTCGATAGGAGGAGCATGAATCGCGCTTTCGAGGCCTTCGTCAGGAGAGGCCTGAAAGAAACTTTAGGCCGGGATTTCCGAGTCGCGCGAAATCGCTTTCATTGGAACCCCATTAAGAGCGCGAGGAGCCCACTGGAACCGATCATGGAGACGGACGTCACCATCTTCGGTCACTACCGCTGCATGGTTATCGATGCGAAGTATTACGAATATCCCTTTGCCAAACATCCTAGTGGGGATGAAAAGATCCGCTCCGCGCATCTCTACCAAATAGCGTCTTACTTAAGCGCCCTGCGGCGTCGCGACCTACTGAAGCGAAGGTGGTCGGCCAGCCTCGTCTACGCGATGAAGGACGAATCCTTCGATCATCGAATAGATCTCGGCGATTTTGAGCTCCGTCTCATAGGAATCGATCTTGAAGCCGATCCCAAATCGATACTCATAAGCCTGGCACGCGTATGTGATAACATGACCGAGCGGGAGAAGAATATGCTTCAGCCCTCGTATAAGAAGGCTCCTCCCGCGGCGAACGCCGAAACGAGCGGCTTGAAAAACGTGGTAGACCGCGAAAGGAAGCGACACGCTGATGGGTAAATCGCCCTTCGTATCCAACTGGCTTCCGCTCGCTTCCATCGATTGCGTCTCATGAGTGAGACATATTACGATTTGCGTCTCAATTGTGGTATTATGTGAGACGCAACATAGAAAGGGGGGGTCATGAGCGAGATTGTTATGTATCAAACCCCTGATAATCTCACCCAGATCGAGGTCCGCTTTGAAGAGGATACGGTCTGGCTCTCTCAAAAGAAGATGGCGGACCTGTTTGAGAAGGATAGCGATACTATCGGTTTGCATCTCAAGAACATCTTCGCCGAAGGTGAGCTCGATGAAGCGGCAACGACCGAGCAATCCTCGGTAGTTCAGACGGCATATCAGCAACGGCTTTAAAGCGAAGGAATTGTAAAGGGCGGCAACTGTCAAGGAATCCTTGATAACTGAGAGTAACATATCCTGCTTGACAGTTCGTACGCAATAACGTACGTTTATTAATGGAGGCAGCCATGCCCATGTTATCCGCTAGCGACGCGCGCGCGAACCTCTACCGCCTCATCGATGAAGCCAACGAAGCGCATGAGCCCGTGACGATCACGGGCAAGCGGGGTAACGCCGTCCTGGTCGCCGAGGACGATTGGCGCGCCATCCAGGAAACCCTCTACTTGTTATCCATTCCGGGGATGCGGGAGTCGATTCGGGAGGGCATGAAGGAGCCACTCTCCAAGAGCGCTACAAAGCTTGATTGGTGATGTGGCAGGTCGTGTACGCGCGTCAGGCCGTGAAAGACGCCAAGAAGATCGAGGCTTCCGGTCTTAAGGAGAAGGCGAAGGTCCTCATCGCCATCCTGGCCGAGGACCCCTTCAGAAATCCGCCGCCGTTTGAGAAGCTCCTGGGCGACCTCGCCGGAGCCTATTCGCGGCGCATCAACATCCAGCATCGGCTGGTGTACCAAGTATTCGAGTTTGAAAAAATCGTACGCGTATTGAGGATGTGGACGCATTATGAATAACGGCAACATCGATTCCGGCTCCGGAATCATCAGCAAGGTTTGGGCCTTCTGCAATACCCTCCGCGACGACGGCGTGGGCTACGGGGATTACCTGGAGCAGATAACCTTCCTGCTCTTCCTCAAGCTCGCCGACGAGTTCTCCAAGCCGCCCTACAGCCGCAAGCTGCCGATCCCGGTGGGCTACGATTGGGAGAGCCTAACCGACAAGAAGGGGGCGGCTCTCGAAAATCACTACACCGAGCTGTTGCGCGAGCTCTCCAAGCAGAAAGGCGTCCTCGGGCAGATATACCTGAAGAGCCAGAACAAGATCCAAGACCCCGCCAAGCTCTATAAGCTCATCGATATGATCGACAAGGAAGCGTGGAGCACGATGGGTGCGGACATCAAAGGACGGATCTACGAGGGGCTCCTTGAGAAGAACGCCGAGGACACGAAGAGCGGCGCCGGACAGTACTTCACCCCGCGCGCCCTCATCCGCGCCATGGTGGCCTGCGTCCGGCCCGAGCCCCAGAAGACGATAGCAGATCCCGCCTGCGGCACGGGCGGCTTCTTCCTGGCAGCCTACGACTTCCTGGCAAATCCCGAAAATTACACCCTCTCCCGGGACGATAAGGAATTCCTCAAGAACAAGACCTTCTTCGGGAACGAGATCGTCGCCTCCACGAGGCGCCTCGCGCTCATGAACTGCTTCCTCCACAACATCGGCGACTTCGAGAGCGAGACCTTCATATCGAGCACCGATTCCCTCGTCGCCGATACGGGACTCCGCGTCGACTACGTGCTCGCGAATCCCCCCTTCGGCAAGAAGAGCAGCATGACCTTCACCAACGAGGAGGGGGAGCAGGAGGCCGAGGACCTGACCTACAATCGTCAGGATTTCTGGGTCACCACGAGCAACAAGCAGCTCAACTTCCTCCAGCACATCAGGACGATGCTCAAGTCCGATGGCCGCGCCGCCGTGGTCCTGCCCGACAACGTCCTCTTCGAAGGGGGCGTCGGCGAGACTGTTCGTAAAAAACTCATGGAGACGACGAACCTCCACACGATACTGCGGCTCCCGACGGGCGTCTTCTACAAGCAGGGCGTCAAGGCAAATGTCCTCTTCTTCGACAACCATCCCGCCGCGAAGACGCCGTGGACCAAGGACGTCTGGATCTACGATTTCCGGACCAACATGCACTTCACGCTCAAGCAGCATCCCCTCGCCTTCGATGACCTCGCGGACTTCATCCAATGCTATAAACCGGGAAGCATCGCCAAGCGCAAACAAACCTGGGACGCCGAGAAGAACCCCGAGGGCCGCTGGCGGAAGTTCAGCTACGACGAGATCCTCGCCCGCGACAAGACGAGCCTCGACATAACCTGGATCAAGGACAAGAGCCTCACCGACCTGGACAATCTGCCCGAACCGGATGTGCTCGCCCAGGAGATCATCGAGAACCTTGAGGCCGGAATCGAGAGCTTCAAAGAAATATATGAGACATTGTAACCGTCGATTACTCCGCGTTGACCTTGTAGCTTGACGGATCATGGCGGTGGGGGGCATGGTCGTTTTCCGGCTTCAGAAAGAAACGTAACGTTGGTGAGGGTTTTGTTTCCGTTCTTTTGAAATCCGCGATCTGAAAGCCTTCCCAGGTATCATCGAGTGGGGTACAGTGGTACTGCAACGGCGGCCTCCGGTAGTTCTTTGGTTTGGTCACCTTGAACTTTTCCGTGTCGCCGTTGCTTTTTCAAATTTCCCTACTAATCCCCTAAAACCCGGAAGAACCTTTTTGGGGGGGACTATTACCAATTTGCTTTGGTCTTCAATAAGGTCTACAGGACTTCCATTTCCCCGCCGCCGCCGGCTGTCCTCCCCGAGTGGGGGTGGCGGAGAACCCCGCAGCCCCGCGGAGCGGGGCGAGGAGTTCGCAGCCAGGGGGAGCCGCCTTGCCGGGGGCGCCCGCTTGGGGCATATACGCCGTCCGCGCAGTCGAAACGCTATGCGGGGTGGCAGGGGGGCGCCGGTCCGAGCGATTCCGCAACCCACCAGCCGCAGGATGGTGGGCGAGGACCAAGCGAGGACCGGCGCCCACCTGTCGGGACCCCGGCGCAGGTCTATTGCGCGGACGGACACTACGCGTCCAGCGTGCTCCCCCTACCTCTGCCCGTAATACGCCCCGGCCCCGTGCTTGCGCTCCCAGTGCTTGCGCACGATGTGCTCGGGCAGGGGCGCCGCGGCGGGGTCTATGCTCAGGGTTAGCTGGGCCATGCGGCAGACCTCCTCCAGAACGGCGGCGTGGTAGACCGATTTGGCGGCGCTCTCTCCCCAGGCGAAGGGGCCGTGGCCCGCCACCAGGACCATGGGCATGTGCAGGGGATCCGCGCCCCGGGCCGCGAAGGTGTCGACGATCAGGTTTCCCGTCTCCGTCTCGT
The DNA here is from genome assembly GCA_964446515.1 of uncultured Treponema sp. Classification (GTDB taxonomy): domain Bacteria; phylum Spirochaetota; class Spirochaetia; order Treponematales; family Breznakiellaceae; genus CAYUPG01. The sequence continues at coordinate 15,139 of CAYUPG010000002.1, read as the reverse complement.
AGTCCCGCTTCACCGCCTCTGCGCTCATCACCGCCGTGCAGGGGATGGTCTCGGCCCCGTGGTCCGCGTGGGTGGTGCCGAAGACGGGAACTTCCCTGCGGGCCTGGGCCCAGGCCACCGCGTAGGTCGAGTGGGTATGGGTGATGCCCCGTATGCCGGCAAAGGCGCGGTAGAGGACCAGGTGGGTCTTGGTGTCAGAGGAGGGGTTGAGCTTCCCGTCCGCCGTCTTGCCCTCCAGGTCCACCACCACCAGGTCCTCGGGCTTCAGGTCGTCGTAGGAGACCCCCGAGGGCTTGATGGCGAAGAGCCCCTTGTCAGGGTCGAAGGCCGAGACGTTGCCCCAGGTGTAGATGGCCAGACCCCGCCGGGGTATCTCCATGTTCGCCTCGTAGGCTTCGTCCCGCAGTGTCTTGAAGGGATACATAGTCGCTCCTTGTAGCGTGCGGCTCCCCGGCGGGACGGCGGCATCCGCCTATCGCCCTGCCGGGGCATTCAGGTTCAGCGCTTGGACCAGAAGGCCTCGCCCCAGCGCAGCTCGTCCCGCAGGCGGTCGGGGCAGGTCCCCTCGCCGATGCGCACGAACTCCACGCCGACCATCTCGGCCCAATCCCGCAGGTACTCCGTGCCGATGGCCGTGGAATAGCCCGAGTGGTGGGCGCCGCCGGCGACGATCCAGCTTTCCGCCGCGGCGGCGAGGCTGGGGAGGGGCTTCCAGAGCACCCGGGCCCCGGGCAGCTTGGGCATGGCGGCCTCGATCTTCACGGACTCCACCTCGTTGACGATCATCCGGAAGCGGTCGCCCAGATCAACCAGGGTGGCGCAGACAGCCTTTCCCGTAGCCGCGTCGAAGACGATGCGGGCGGGATCGGCCTTGCCGCCTATGCCCAGGGGGTGCACCTCGATGCGGGGCTTGTGCGCCGCGATCGTGGGGCAGACCTCCAGCATGTGGGCGCCGAGGATGGCCTCCTTGCCCGGCTCGAAGTGGTAGGTGTAGTCCTCCATGAAGGAAGTGCCGCCCTCGAGGCCCGCGGCCATGACCTTCATGGACCGGACCAGCATGGAGGTCTTCCAGTCCCCTTCGCCGCCGAAGCCGTAGCCCTGCGCCATGAGCCGCTGGACCGCGAGGCCCGGCAGCTGGGGCAGGCCGTGCAGGTCCTGGAAGGTGGTGGTGAAGGCGCCGGCCCCCTGCTCCTCCAGGAAGGCCTTCATGCCCAGCTCGAAGCGGGCCTGCTCCCGCACCGCCTTCCGCGCGGGGCCCTCGGACTTGGCCGCCGCAGTCAGCTCGTACTTGGCCTCGTATTCCTTCATCAGGACGTCCACGGCGGCATCGGACACGGCGTTCACCTTGGCGACGAGGTCGCCCACGCCCCAGCCGTTGACCTGCCAGCCGAACTTGATCTGCGCCTCGACCTTGTCGCCCTCGGTGACGGCGACCTCCCGCATGTTGTCGCCCCAGCGCACCACCGCGGAGGCCTTTCCGTCGGCGCAGGCCGCCGCGGCGCGCATCCAGATGCCCATGCGGCGGCGCACCGCCGGGTCCTCCCAGTGGCCCACCACCACCTTTCGGGGCAGGCGCATGCGGGCGTGGATGAATCCGTGCTCCCGGTCGCCGTGGGCGCTCTGGTTCAGGTTCATGAAGTCCATGTCTATGGACGCCCAGGGTATGTCCCGGTTGTACTGGGTGTGCAGGTGGAGCAGGGGCTTACGGTTGATGGAGAGCCCCGCGATCCACATCTTGGAGGGCGAGAAGGTGTGCATCCAGGTGATGATGCCCGCGCAGGCGGGATCGGCGTTCGCCTCCTCGAAGGTGCGCCGTATGCCCGCGGGGGTCAGCACCGTGGGCTTCAGCACCACCTTGCCCGGCAGGACCGGGTCCGCGCCGAAGCCCTCGGCCATGATCTTGGCGTGGGCGGCAACCTGCTTCAAGGTCTCCTCTCCGTAGAGGTCCTGGCTTCCTACCACGAACCAGAATTCGAAGCGCTTGAGGTCTATCATGTTCTTCTCCTTGTGTGTACGTTCACGCACACGGCGCTGTTATGGTCATCCGGAGAGCGGCGTAGGCGCCCGCGCCGAGCGGGCGCCTCACTGCCACGCCCCGGAATCCTTCCCCGTTTCTATGCTCCCCGCATCCGCCGCGGGCGGCACGTTTTCCCGGATGTAGACATCCAGGGGCACTTCCACCCGGGCCGCCACCGGGCGGCCCACCGCCACGGCGCGGTACAGGTCCAGCACCGCCCGGCGGCCCTGGGTCTCCGGCCGCTGGGAGATCACCGCGTCCATGGCCCCCTCGGCCAAGAGGCGCCTATTGGCCTCCACCAAGTCGTAGCCCACGATGATGAAGCTCCGCCGGGACCGCAGGTCCCGGGCGGCCTCGGCGATGCGGTGGGAGGATGCCCCGGCCACGAATACCCCCCGGCAATCCGGGCGCCGATCCAGCAGATCCGCCAGGGCCGCGGCGGCCGCGCCGTCGTGCTCCAGGTCCACCCCCTCCACCGCCAGGGCCTGAAAGGGCGCCTGTGCGGCATAGCGCAGAAAGCCGTCCCTGCGCCGGCCGATGTGGTAGTCCTCCTGGTGGGCCACCAGGACGGCGAAGCAGCCCGAGGCCGCGCCGCCCCCGGCGAAGAGGTGGACAAGGCGGCCCGCGAGGTAGCCCCCCCGGAGAGAATCCTGTCCTATGGCGCTCAGGGGAGAGGTGCCCGGCAGATCGGCGTCGAAGAATACGTAGGGGACGGTCAGGGAGCCCACGAAGGCGCGGCTCTCCTCGGGCATGATGGGCGCCAGGATGACGCCGTCCGGTTCGGACTCAAGGATGCGCGCCGCGGCGGACCGGAAGGAGGCGCCCCGGTAGCGGTCGAACTCCAGGACGTTCACCTCCGCCCCCAGGGGCCCGACCTCCTCCGCGGCGGCCAGGATGCCCGCGCGGCCCTGCCCCCAGTACCCCGAATCCTCGTCCCGGTGGGGCAGGAGGGCGAAGAAGCGGTAGGGCCTGTTGCGCTTGAGGCGCCGGGCCATGGGATTGGGAGTGAAGCCCGAACGCTTGATGATGCCTTCGATCCGTTCCTTGGTCTCCGCCGAGACCCTGCCGCGGCCGTGCAGGACCCGGTCCACCGTTCCGATGGACACCCCCGCAAGCTCGGCGATTTCTTTGACCGTCATCCTCGCTCCCAATGCGTGATCGTACACGCATTGTAGCACCCCCTCCGGGCCTTGTCAAACGGAGGGATCAGCCTTCCGGCAGCAGGGCGCCGAAAAAGACCTCCGCGCCGGTGTCTCCGTCCCGCTGAGCCTTGATGTACTGGTCTGCCTCAAGGAGGGACCCGTCCTTGCGGCGGTACCGCGCCCTGAAGCGGTGCCAGGATCCCCCGGCGTTCCGGGCCGCCTCCAATACCCCGGGCCTCAGCTCCGGGTCCGGGTAGAGGAGTGCCGCAATGGGCGTCTCATCCGCCGCCGCCGTCAGCTCTTCCGGACTGCCGTAGCCGAGGAGCTCCGCGAAGGCGCCGTTGACGTAGGAGAAGCGGCCCTCCGGCGTCGAGCTGTAGAGTCCCAGGGGCAGACCGCCGAACAGGCTCTGGAAGCGCCCCTCGCTCAGCGTCAGGGCCTGCTCGCTCCGCCTAGCCTCCACGATGCGCCAAGCCGAGGCCACCAGGAGGCCGAGCTGCAGCTCATCCTCCTCCGTATAGTCGCTCTTCTTGTTGCCCACCCCGATGGTGGCCACGATCTCTCCCCGGGACCAGACGGGGATGGACAAGAGCCTGCAGACCGTCACGTGGCCCTGGGGAAAGCCGTTCCTCCGCAGATCACCCGCGCCCGACTCGAAGTCGTTGACGATCACCGGCCTCCGCTTCCGCACAACCTCCCCCCAGAGGCCCGTATCCTCCAAGCGGTATTCCCTAGGCGGATTGCGGATGCCGCAGTCCCGCAGAGCTCCCGTGGACCAGGCCTGGAGAGCGAAGAGCCGCCGAGCTGCATCGTAGTTGAAGAAGTAGGAGATCGAGCTCCCGGTGATCTCCTCCGCTTCCTCCAAGAGACGCTCCAGTATGGCCTCTTCGGGGGAGGAGAAATCATCCAGGATGCGGATGATGCCCTTGAGCCTGCGCTGGGCCAGGAGCGCCTGGTCGGAGACGGCCTTCCTATCCGTGATGTCCTCGGCGACCCCCAGGATCAGGGGAGTGGCGCCCTCCGCGTCCTGAATCGCCGCCGTCCGCCCGTGCACCCAACGGAGCTCCCCGTCGGGCCTGACTATGCGGTACTCCAGGTCGAAGGGCGTGCCCTCCCTGCGCAGACGTTCCTGGGCCGCGCTCACCTTCCCCAAGTCCTCGGGGTGGACGGCGGAGAGAAAGGACTGGGGATCCGCATAGAGGCTTGAGAGGGGCCTGCCCCACAGCTCCTCGTAGGCCGGATTTACGAAGAGCATGTTGCCCCCCGCGGGATCCCTGAGCCAGACCAGCTCGGAGAGGTTTTCCGTCACCAGACGGAGCTTGCGGCGCTCCGCCTCCGTTCGGCGGTGGGCTTCGTGCAGGTCGAAGGCCATCTCGATCGAGGAGAAGAGGACGAAGTCCCCGGAGTTCTTGAGCACGTAGCCGTAGCGGGTGATTCCCCGCACCCGCTCCACGATCTCCCGCTCCGAATGGGAGGTCAGGAACACGATGGGCAGATCCCTCTCCTCGAGGATGCGCCGCGCCGCCTCCGTCCCGTCCATCCCCGTGCCCAGGTCGATGTCCATGAGGATCAAGTCCACGGGATCCGGGGCCTGCGCCCGCTCCACCGCCGCCTCCCCCGTGGAGGCGGTCTCAACGCGGTAGCCCCCCTTGCGCAGCCGCAGGGATTCCGCCATGGCGATGATGGGTTCGTCCTCCACCAGGAGTATCGTTCGTTCAGGCATGGGCGCTCCTTATCATTCCCCGCGGCCGTCCTCCGCGGCCGTCGTCCGCTCCAGGCAGGCATCCGCCAGGCGAACCTCCCAGGACGTTCCGGGCCCGTCGCCCCGGGCGAGCCTTCCGCCCAGCCGGGAAGCCAGGGCCTCGACCAGGCGCAGGCCGAGGTCGGAAGTCCGCTCCAGCGCAAAGTCCGCAGGCAGGCCCACCCCGTCGTCCCGCACGCGCAGCAGCGCGCCGCCGCCGTCGGCCCGTAGGCTCAGCTCGACGCATCCTCCCCTGCCCCCCGGAAAGGCGTGGCGCAGGGCGTTCCCCACCAATTCCGTCACCAGCATGCCCAGGGTCGCGGCATCGGTGTCCCCCAGGAGCAGGCCACGATCGACGGCCCAGGTCAGGCGGACCGCCTGGTCCGCCGGGCAGGCGTAGCGCTCTATGCTCCCCAGTATGCCCGCCAGGTAGTCCCCCGCCTCCACGCAGTTCCCCATCGTGCCGGTCCTGAGCCGGGAATGGAGCTCCGTGATGGCCCGGACCCTGGCGGCGAGGTCCTCCAAGAGCGGACCGGAGTCGGCCGCCCCCTCGGGAGCGGCCTCGGCCCGCATGCGCAGCAGGTTCTCCACCGCAGCCAGATCGTTGGCGATGCGGTTGTGGGCCGCCTTCAGGAGGGCCTCCCAGTTGGAGGATTCTTTTTTCAGGCGCCGCCGTTCCTCCCACAGACGATCCAGGGCCCGCACCCGGGACAGGAGCTCCCTGCTCCCTATCGGCTTGGCGAAGACCTCGTCCGCCCCGCTGTCCAGGGCCCGTATGCGGTCCTCCGAATCGAGGCGAAAGCCCGAAACCACCGCGATGAGGGGAGAAGCGGCCAGGAGCTCCCTGCGCAGGGAGATGCACACCTCGGTTCCGTCCCGGTCCGGAAGCCCCCGGTCCAGCAGGATGATGTCCGGAGCCTCCGCCAGGGCCGCCGCGACGCCCGACTCCCCCGTGGGCGCCGCAGAGGCCCTATACCCCGCGGCGCGCAGGATGCGGGTCCAGGCATCCCGCAGGTCCCCGTCGTCGTCCACGATGAGGACGGCGGGACGGAGCTCTTCCCCCTCCCGGGCCCGCGGGCCGCTCATTCGGTGCACCCCTTTACGGCAAGGGAGGGTATCCGCAGCTCCGCCGTGGTGCCCTCCCCCGGAACGCTGCGGTAGAGGATGCGTCCGCCGTGGGCTTCCGCTATCCTCCGGGCTATGAGCACCCCGAGGCCCGAGGTCTTGTCCCCGTCGGGAGTGCGGGCCGTGGGGGAGCCGAAGGGGGTCCCCAGGGCGCGGAGCTGCTCCTCGTCCATGCCCTGGCCCCGGTCTCGCACCCGCACCAGGGCCTCCCGCTCCTCCGCGATGACCTCCGCCGACACCGTCGAGCCCCGGGGAGAAAACTTGACCGCGTTGGACAGGAGGTTGCCCACCGCCTGGGCAAGGCGCACGGGATCGGCGCAGACCGAAAGTCCGGCGGCGGCCCGCAGCTCCAGACGTATGTCCCGCTTCGCCGCGGCGGGCTTCAGGGTTTCCGCCGCCTCCTCGAGGACCGCGGAGAGGTCCACCGCCTCCTCGTGCAGGCGCAGGGCACCGGACTCGATGGCCGCCGTATCCAACAGGTCCTCGACCAGGGCCTGCATGAACTCCGCCCTCCGCTTGATGCTCTCCAGGGCGTGCCGTATTTCCCCTTCCGGGAGAGCCGGCGGATCCAGGAGGTAGTCCGCATAGGCCGCAATGGCGGCGATGGGGTTCCGCAGGTCGTGGGCCGCCATGCCAAGAAAGCGGTTCTTCAGGGCGTCCAGGCGCTGCAGCTCCCCGTTCGCCCGCGCCAGGTCCTCGAACAGGGCGAAGATGCCCTCCCGGGCGGCGCCGGCCACCACCACCGCCTGCACGCCCAGGCGGGCCGCGACGAAGTGGAAGGCCGCGGGCCCCTCGGCCCCCCGGACCACCAGCTCCCTGTCGAAGGCCGCCCCTGCGCCGCGCAGCTCCAGGAGCATGTCCAGGAAGGGGCCGACCGAGTCGGGAACCAGGCGGGCGGCCAGAAGCGAGCCCTCGGGGGAAGGCCCCAGGATGCCCTGCTCGTCCCGCAGGACCGCCAGCACCGTCCCCGCTTCGTCCGTCAGGACGGCGAAGCCCGCGGAAGAGCTCACGGGGCGCCGCCGAGCAGGGATTCGGCGACGGAAAGGGCCGACCGCGCGTCGGGAGCGTAGCCGTCGGCCCCGACGCTGCGCCAGAGCCCCGGCGCCCGGTTGAAGGGCCCGCCGCCGACCATGACCGCGATGGGCCGGCCGATACTCTCCGCGCGGACCAGGGCAATGGTGCGCTCCAGGGCCGCGAGGTTCGGCACCATGGTGGCGGAAAGGAGCAGCAGGGGCGCTCCGCGCTCCCTGACGGAAGACACGATGGACTGGGGCGGCGCGTTGCTCCCCAGGTAATAGGTGTCCCAGCCGTGGAGCTCGAAGAGGTCGGACACCATGCGTATGCCGATCTCGTGGAGCTCGCTCCCCGCCCCCGCCGCCACGAGCCTCCTACCGTTCCGGGGACCCGAAAAGATCCGGGGGTACAGGGAGGACATGATGGTCTGGGTGGCGGCGGTGCAGAAGTGCTCCCGGTCCACCCCGATGCGCCCGGCGAGCCACAGCCTGCCGAGCTCCTCCTGACTGGGCTGAAAGACTTCCATGTAAATGGTCTCCAGGTCCGTTCCGCCCGTTACCAGGCCCTGGATGTACGCGTCCGCCTCCCGGCGCTTTCCCTCCAGAAGGAAGTTCAGGAAAGGCTGCGCCAAGCTGCCCTCGACGCCCCCGGGGCCCCCGGTGCGGGAGGCTCCCCCGTCGGAGCCGCCGCCGCCTGAGAGCTCCCTCAGCAGGGCCGTCCCCGCCTCCGCCGCATCGGGCGGCAGCACCGCCTCCAGGGCGGCCGCCATGGACCTAAGGGTAAGGTCGAGGGTATCGGCGGGCAGCTTGAGGCCCTCGAAGAGCCGTCCCAGCCATTCGACATAGGATCGGAAGAGCTCCGGCGCGTCCAAACGCAGGCTCTCCGCCAGGTAGTCGAAGTTAAGGCCGAAGTCCCGGCGGGTCAGCTCCCAGCCCCGGGGGCCGTAGCGTCCGGCTATGCCGGGAGACAGCCGCTCCAGGGCGGCGAGGGCCGCCTCAACCAGGGCGCTCCGACTCTCGGCGAGGGCACGGTAAGATGTATCGGGCGTTTCGTTTACTTTTTCCATAGGGATACAGCATCAGTATCAGCCAAGCCCCGCGGGAAGTCAACAAGATAGACATTTTCGCAAAATTTGACATATCCCGGACAACCCGACGGACCCCGACGGTCCGTCCACGCCGAAACGGCGGCCGCAGCGGCCGCCACCTTTCCCCCGGACGAAATTTGTAGTAAACTGTAGAGTATCAACGACTCAAGAAGGACCTATTGAAGCCGAACTATAACTCAGAGAAGCGCAGGAAGGAACTGGACCGCAAGAAGAAGAAAGAAGAGAAGGAGCTCAAGAAGAAGCTCCGCCGGGAAGCCATTGCCCGGGGCGAAATCCCCGAGGGCGAAGAAGACCTGGTCAACGAATACCTCGACGTGCCCGAAGGCGAGGAGGACGACGAGGATTCGGGCGACGACGGAGAGCAATCCTAGCCCCCTCGATTCCCGTTAGGCGTTAGGGGGAGCACCCCTCCCCCCGAGCCCGCCCGGCCCCCCATTCCGCGGCCCTAGCGCCGCGGCTCCCCCCCGGCCCGGGCTTCCTCCCCCGGCCCGCCTCCGGCGGTCCCGCCGGACAGTCGCGGTCTCCTCCGGAGCCCGTCTCCCTAAAGCCCCTCCTCCCCCGGACTCGGCGATCCCGGGCCTACCCCCACGGGGACCTGCGGTAGTATACTTACCCCATGAGCGAACAAGACAGGCTCCTTGAAGCCCTCAAAACCCGTTTAGAGGCGCACCCCGAGCGCCATGGGGACATCGCCTGGGACACGGTGCGCGCCGCTTTGGAAGCAGCGCCCGGAAAGCTGCTATCGCTGGCCGGGATGGAAGAGAGCGGCGGAGAGCCGGACCTGGTGGGACGGGATTCCGATACGGGGGAACTGCTCTTCATGGATTGCTCAGCCGAGAGCCCCGCGGGCAGACGCAGCCTCTGCTACGACCAGGAAGCCCTGGACGGGCGCAGGGAGCACAAGCCCGCCTCCAGCGCCCTCGGCCGCGCCCGCTCCATGGGCATCGAGCTCCTGACGGAAGCGCAGTACCGCAGGCTCCAGACCCTTGGGGAATTCGACAGGAAGACCTCCAGCTGGATCGCCACGCCCCAGGACATCCGGAAGCTCGGCGGCGCCCTCTTCTGCGACCGGCGCTACGGCCAGGTCTTCGTCTACCACAACGGAGCCGATTCCTACTATGCATCCCGGGGTTTCCGGGGTATTTTGAGGGTATGACCCTGGACATCGCCATCCGCAGCGAACGGAAAGAAGACCACCGCGCGGTGGAGGAACTCACCCGGGAAGCGTTCTGGAACCTCTACGTGCCCGGCTGCGACGAGCACTACCTGACCCACCTGTTGCGGGACCATCCGGACTTCCTTCCGGAACTCGACCTGGTGGCGGAACTGGACGGCCGCATCGTGGGCAACATCATGTACGCCCGCGCCTGGCTCCATGCGGAGGACGGCCGGGAAATGGAGATCGCCGGCTTCGGCCCCGTGTGCGTGCATCCGGACTATCAGGGTCGGGGCGTCGGGAGTGCCCTGATCGAGCGCACCATGGCCATGGCCGCGAAGGCCGGCATCCCGGGCCTGGTGATCCTGGGGGATCCCCGCAACTATTGCCGCCACGGCTTCAAGAGCAGCCGGGACTTCCTCATCTGCGACGGGAACGGCGAATATCCCTTCGGCATGCTGGCCCGGGAGCTGGCGGACGGAGCCTTCCGCTTCGACCGCCCCTGGAAATTCCGCTACAGCGCCGTCTACGATCTGGACCCCGCCGCCGCCGCGGCCTTCGATGCGGGTTTTCCCCCCAAGGAGAAGCGCTACAAGCCATCCCAGGAGCTCTATTCCATAGGGACGCGCGCCTATCTCAAGCCCTAGCGGGCCGAGCATCTCTAAGGCTACCGATTCGGAGGTCTGCGGAATTTCTGCGCACGGCTATGCGGAAGTCTTGAATCGTTCCTATACTCCCCCCATGGGTTACGGCTACGTCTATCTCACCTGCGTGACAAAGGACTTCGAGGTCCTATCCGATGTCTTGAATGCCGAACTGTGGGAACTCTTCGGACAGGCGCAGAAAAAGTACCAGCAGTACAACTTCCTGGACGGCATCAAGGACGTGTTCCTCTGCTTCGACGGAGAGCTTCCCGTTGCCTGCGCAGCCATGAAACCCTATGGGGAAGGAACCTACGAAGTCAAGCGGGTTTTCGTCTTGCAGGCCTATCGCGGAAAGGGTATCTCCGCCCGCCTCATGGGGGAATTGGAAGCAAAGGCTTCCGAAATGGGGATACGCAGGCTTATTCTGGAAACCGGGCATGCCTTGACCGCAGCGGTGGGCCTGTATAGAAAGCTCGGCTATCGGGTCATCGAAAACTACGGACAATACGCGGGCATGACGGAAAGCCTCTGCATGGAGAAAATTCTTCGATAATTTCCCCTGCATCTATTGATACATTTTTTGTAGCGTGATACACAATATGTAGCTAGCTACAAAATACGTATCAAGGAGGATATCATGCCGGTTATTTCTGTTGTTACGGGTCCCACGCCTGAGGACGTAAAAGAACGCCTTATCGAGCGGCTGACCGCGGAGGCCGCGGAGGTCACCCAGGTGCGGCCCGAGCACTTCACCGTGCTCATCACCGAACTTCCCCGGGAAAACATGGGCGTAGGCGGCAAGACCGTTAAAGCCTTGCTGTCGGGAAAATAACGCGCTATAACGTACGGAGGATTCCGGAGTCCTCCGTGCGGGGAATCCGAAAAGGGGCGCACCATTTCCATACCAAAACCAGGGACGCCGGTGCGGGGATCCAAGTCCGGCGCCCCCATCATGGCTATCTTCGATCTCCTCGGACGGCGCTGGGCCATGGGCATACTGTGGCAGCTGAGCGACGGACCCTTGTCCTTCAGCGAACTCCAGAAGCGCTGCGACTCCATTTCGCCCACCATCCTGAGCGGCAGAATCAAAGACCTGACGGAAGCGATCCTGGTCGAACGCACCCTCGAGGGTTACCGGCTCACGCCGCTGGGGGAGGAGCTGGCCGAACTCCTGAAGCCCTTCAAAGAGTGGGGCCAAAAATGGAAGAGGACCATCGGGGAATAATCGCTCCATGGATATCGATTTCGTGACCTGCCCCTCCTGCCGGAGCCGGAACTGGAACGACATCCCCAAGATCGAAGACATCGACAAGACCGCCTTCACCTGCAACCGCTGCGGCCATAAAATCAAGCTCGCCAAGTGCGGCGCCTGCGGCGCCCGAGGGTCATGGACCCTCCTCGTCGGCATCCAGGAGAAGGGCGCACACCGGCCCATGTACCGGTTCAAGTGCGGTTCCTGCGGTAGGGTCATAGGACTCCTCCTGCAGCCCAAGTAAGGCGAAGACCCGCGGCCCCTAAGCCCTACGGGCAGCCGGGTCCCACTGCCTGGGTGTAGACCACCTGCTCGTGGGGACGGAGTCCCAGGGCCCCGTGCAGCCGTTGCCGATCCACGAGGCCTATGATCGTCGTATGCAGTCCCGCGGCGGCGCAATAGAGGTAGACGTTCTGGGCGATGAAGGCCGCGTCGGTCCCCGAGACGAACCATTTCGTCTCCCCGTCCTTGGCCAGGTACAGCTTCAGTTTAGAGTAGTCCGAAACGTACACCAGGCCCATAGGCGCCGAGCGCATCATCCGCTGGGTTCCTATGAGCCCCCGGTAGTCCCCCTCCGCCTGCAGCATCAGCTCATGGCCCTCTTCGTCGTACCGGTAGGCGCCGCCCTCCATCAGCAGGTACACGCCGATCTCCTGGGCGTTCGTCGCCGAAGGGGCGGTCCGCTTACGTTTTACCCTTCCCGCCGCCGCCTTGGAGATGCCGCAGGCGGCCCAGAGCAGGTCCGATAGGACCTGCAGGCCGATGTCTCCGCTTCCCCATTTTCTCCGGGATCTCCGTGCTTCCAGGGCCCCCATCAGCGGAAAGGATAGATCCCGCCGCGGCGGGGGCAGCACTATCGATGTATCCATAGGAGATACATTCCCATGCACTAAAACGAAAAGCAAGGAAAATTATAAAATCCCTTTCCCGCGGAATTCGGAACGGAGCGGCGCAGCCGCCCCGCCCTCATTGCCGCGACTTATACAGCTCCTTCTGCAGTTTGGCGATCTGCTTCCACTTCAGCTTCTCCGCCCGCTTGGCCCCCTCGTTGTGCCGGCGTTCGAGCCAGGCCTGCTCCTTTGAAAGCTCAAGGTACGCAAGGTAGCGCTCGGTCTCCAGGGACCCGGTGTTCAGCGCCTCAAGGACGGCGCAGCCGGCCTCTCCGGAATGGGTGCAGTCGGAGAAGCGGCAGGCTTCCGCCAGCTCCGCGATTTCCGGAAAGCCCCCGGCAAGCGCGTCGGCGTCCCCCCAGATTTTGAGTTCCCGTATGCCCGGGCTGTCGATCAGCAGTATGCCCGAATCAAGCCGGTAGAGGCGGCTCGAGGTCGTGGTATGCCTGCCCCGCAGGTCGTCCTCCCGCACCTGCCCTTCCCGGGCGAGGGCGGCCCTGCGCTCCCCCTCCGCTTCCGCGACCGGGCCGGAGCTCCAGGCTCCCAGGGCGTTGACCAGGGCGGACTTGCCGACCCCGCTCTTCCCCAGCATGCCCACGGTCTCCCCGGGGGAGAGGTAGGCCGAAAGGTCGGCGAGCCCCTCCCCGGTCACGGCGCTCAGGGCAACCGCGGGCACCGTCGGAGCGATGCGGGCGGCCTCCGAAAGGGCCGCTTCCCGGTGTTCCCGGTCGGCGAGGTCCGCCTTGTTCAGGACTATGCAGGGGGCGGCCCCGGAATTCCGCGCAACCACCAGGCCCCGCTCCAAAAGACGGGGAAGGAAATTGCGGCCCCCGTCCAGGGCGAAGACGAGAAAAAGCGTATCGATGTTGGCCGCCAGGACCTGCTCCTCCGTCTTATCCCCGGCGCTGCCCCGGCTCAGGGAAGAACGGCGGGGCAGGACGGCGTGGATGCGCAGGGCCGCCTCCGTCGGGTCCGCCAGGACCCAGTCCCCGGCGGCCGGATAGTCCGACGGGGCTTCGGCCCCGTACTCGAAGCGGCCGCTCACCCGGACATCCTCGTAGACCCCAGGGCCCTCGGGCATTCCCTCGAATCCCGGCCTCCCGGAAAAATCCGGACGGAGCAGGCGGTAGCGGTGGTGATCCCGGCCGATGACCCGGGCAGGCACCAGCGGCCGCCTGCCCCCCTCTTCTTCTATTTTCGCCGCCCAGGCGGCGTGGAATTCTCCCTTCCAGCCCCAGGCTTCGGGTATGTAGGTGCCGTTCATGCGCTCAACCCTCCAAGGGGAAAGGGAAGTTTCGTTACGGGAATCAGCGCCAGCTTGAGCAGCGCCGTTTCGTCGTCGTCCGCGGCGATCCTCGTCGCCCTGATGATGCCGCAGCGTTCGCAGCGGTGCAGGACGCTCCATTCTCCGTCGCCTCTGACCCACACGGCGATGGGCCGCATCAGGGCCTTGCAGGGGGATCGGCGGTCACCCGCCGTGATGTCCATGTGCCGGCTGTGCAGGCAGCGGGGGCAATGGTTGCGGTTCTTTCCTCCGGCGCTCGGCGGAGGCACCGCCGCGCCGCAGTGCATGCAGATATAGGTTTCGTCACCGCCGTGTACCGTCTTTGTTGTTCTCGACATATCAACGCCCTTCGGGCCGACCGGTCTTCGGACATGCCGAAGCCGCAGGCCCAGATTAATGAGTACCGCGTTGAAATAGTGACGGGGTGTTCGTTGGACAGATTAGTGCGGAATGGTCCGTGAGGAAGGAAGGAGCAGCTCTTAGGCCGCCGGCCGCGCAGAGGCGCGACGCGGAACCGTGGGCGATCCTACCTGAACACCACCGCCGTGGCCGCTACAATTCCCTTCATACAGACCTCCTTCGGTTGTGGTGATGGCTGATAATAGCCCCGCGGGTGCAGTCCTGTCAATGCCGCCGGCCGCGGGGCTCTATACGCTACGCCAGGTGCAGCACCTCGGAGAGCAGGTGCACCGTCAGGGCCTGGCCGTAGGCCATGGGACATACGGGTATGGCCTTGTAGAAGGCCGCGTCGTTGCCCATGCCGGTGCCGTAGGACACCTGGGTCACCACGCCCGACTCGTCCACCCGCTCGAGCACCCCCTCGCAGGCCCGGAGCGCCGCGGCGCGGTATTTCTCCTCCAGGAGACCCATGCGCACGGCCTTCAGCATGCCGTAGGCGAAGCCCGCGGTGGCGGAGCTTTCCTGATAGGACGTCGGGTCGTCCAGGATGGTATGCCACATCCCCTCGCCGTCCTGGAGGGGCAGGAGGGCGTCAACCTGGTTACGCAGGGCGTCCACCAGGAAGTCCCGCACGCCCCCCTCGAGTCCCACGATCTCGATGAAATCCACCACCCCGGAGGTGTACCAGGAATTGCCCCGGCCCCAGTGGATGCGGCCGAAGTTGTGGTTCCCGTCGAAGGTCCAGCCGTGGAACCAGAGGCCCGCTTCCCGGTCCGCCAGGTACTTGATGTGGACCAGGAACTGGTGGATCGCCTCCTCCACGTACTTCCGTTCCCCCGTGACCATGCCGAACTTGGCCAGGAAGAGCCCGGTCATGTAGAGGGTGTCCACCCACAGCTGCTGCTCGTTGATGTCCGCCACGGTGATGTGCTGGAGCCCCCGGTCCTTGGTCCGGGGCATCTCGTTCATGGCCCACTCCGCCCACTCCCTGCACAGCGTAAGCCGCTCCGGCCGCTTGTCGATCTCGTACAGGTGGATGAGGGTGAGCATGGGCGCCATGGTGTTGACGTTCTTGCCCGGCAGACCCTCCGCCAGGCGGGCGGCGAACCAGGCGTCCAGGATCTCGTAGTAGCGGCGGTCCTTGGTCCGCAGGTAGAGCTTCACCATGCCGTAGAGGCCGACCCCCTGGGGCCATTCCCACTGGGTGAAGTCCAGGTTGCTGATGGGGTGGGTTTCCACGAATCGGGCGGGGGGCGGATTGGTCATCCTGAGGATGATCCGGTCCATCTTCTCTTCCAGCATCGTACGGTCAAAGCGCATCGTTCTCTCCTTATGGTGTATCAGGCGGCACAGCCCTTGCGGGCCG
>CAYUPG010000001.1:29074-43686 GCA_964446515.1 uncultured Treponema sp. | reverse complement strand
ATGAGCCGGTTCCTGTCCGCCCGTATGCGGCGTTCGGGTTCGCCTATGGTGAAGGCAAATTTCAGTCCCCGCTCCGCGGCCTCCTGGCGCAGGGATGCCTCCGTCCACTCCGCCAGCTTCCCGAGGGCGAAGGTCTCCGGGGCGAGGCTCAGCTTCCCCGTCGCGGCCTTGGTCAGGTCCAAGAGGTCCGTGATCAGGCGCTCCAGCTGGCCGGAGGCGCCCTGGAGCATGCGCAGAAGGCCCGCCTGATCCTCCGTCAGTTCCGAGCGCTCAAGCAGCCGCCCGAGGCCGATGATCCCGTGCAGGGGCGTGCGCAGCTCATGGCTTATGCCGGCGAGGAACACGGACTTGCTCCGGTCGGCCTCCTCCGCCAGGGAGCGCAGGCGCTCCGCCTCACGGAGCGCCTGCTCCAGGCGGGCCTGCGTCTCTTCCCGGGCCGCCAGTTCCCGGGACAGCTCGGCGGTTTTCGCCCGGACCTGCGTTCGCAGGGCGGCGGACCAGGCGAGCACCAGGGCGCTCAGGGCAAGGGCGGCCGCCAGGGCGGCGGCCAGGTCGCGCAGGGTCTTCAGGTGGCGCCTGGCGGGGTCGTGCTCAAGGCCGAACCATTTCTCGTAGATGCGGTCGTACTCCCCCGTGGCCTTGAGTATGCTCAGGCCCTCGTTCAGGACGGCCAACAGGTCGGCGTCCCCTTCCCGGACCGCCATGCAGTACTTTTCCTGCAGGACCGGCGGCCCGACCCGGCGGAGCTTGCGGTACTCCTTCTCCGCGATGAGCCGCGAAGCCTGCACCATGGAGGCCAGCGCATAGTCCGCCTTGCCGGTCCGCACGGCCTCGAAGATGTCGTCCCACCGGGAGACCTCGATGAGCTTGTCCCCTCCGAAGCCGGCCTTCAGGAGAAAGTCGTGCCCCAGGTCGCCGGTCTGCACGGCGATGCTGCGTTCCTTCAGCTCGCCGATGTCCTTAAAATCCGGGGCGCTCGAGGTGTAGAAACCGTAGTGGCTTATGAACTGGGGAACCGTAAAATCCACCAACAGATCCCGCTCCGGGGTCTTGTACATCCCCGCCAGCATATCGATCTCTCCCCGCTCGAGCCGCTCCCGCACCAGCTCCCAGGGGCCCAGCTCGATGCGGACGTCCAGGGCCATGATTTCGGCAACCCGCTTCAGCAGGTCGATGTTGAAGCCGGCCGGCTCGCCCGCGGCGTCGGTGTACTCGAAGGGCGTGTAGGCGTGGTCCCCCTGGGCCACGATGGTCCGTCCGAGGGTCCCGCCGTGCCTACCCTCGATGCCCCTGAAGGCCGGGTCCACCGGCGGCGGTTCGGAAGAGACGGGGGCGCAGGCGGAGAGGAGGAGCAGGAGAGCGATAAAGCTTGGAAGGGCCAACGCAGATAGTTTATTCATACCGTCAAGATACCCGAGGCTCCACCTCGGCGCAAGGTTTTTTTACGCTAACTTCCCGTCGGCAGCCTGACGGTGAACCGGGTGCCCCAGCCCGATTTCGACTCGAAGGTTATGACGCCGTTGTGCAGCTCCGCGATGTGCTGGCAGATCGATAGGCCGAGCCCGGTGTTCGTCTTGGTCATCTTGGTCGTGTAGAAGGGCTTGAAGATGTCGCCGGCGATGTCCTGGGGTATCCCGCAGCCGTTGTCCGTGATGGCTACGGATACGAATCTTCCCCCGTCGTTGGGAAAGACCGACAGCTCTATCCTGCCGTCCTCCAGCACCGCCTCCACCGCGTTGGAGATGAGGTTCAGGAACAGCTGCTTCAGCCGGTTCTCGTAGCCCTGCACTCTGGTGCCCTCCGGGGCGTAGGTCCTGGAGACCGAGATCCGCTTAGAGGCGATGCGGTGGTCCAAAAGGATGACCAGCTCGTCCAGCAGGAGACGCAGGTCCACTTCCTTCTGGTGCCGCTGCTGGACCCGGGAAAAGGACAAAAGGCTGGAGACTATTTCGACCATGCGCCCCACTTCCTTGTCCATGGCTTCCAGCACGGCGCTCTCGTCGGCCGTCCGTTCCCCGATCTTCAGGTATTCCAAATAATTCTTGACGATGCCCAAGGGATTGTTGATCTCGTGGGCAACCCCCGCCGCCAGTTCCGCGGTGGACGCTATCTTCTCCGCCCGGGAAAGGTATTCCCGGGTGACGTAGTCCGTGGTGATGTCCTCCACCAGGACGGCGCTGCCTGCGGCCACCCCGTCCTCTTCGTTGAGGGGAAAAACCTTGAGCTTCACCAGGTTTCCCTCGGACACCCTCAGCTTGGGCCAGCTCCTGCTTTCCTGCGCCCGCAGAGCGGCGTCCACTTCTTCCGCCTTCTCCAGGCCGCGGCGGCGGAGCACGTCCGAAAAGTCCGTGCCCGCGGGGATGGGCTTGGAGCCGTGCAGGGCCTTCTCCGCCGCCGTATTCGCCAGGACCAGACCCTGGGCGGTATCCAGGATGAGTATGCCCACGGGAAGATCCTGGATGAGCGCGGCGTCGTAGCGGGATAGGAGCAGCAGCTTGTTCCGCTCCGCCGGCTGCTCCTTGGACGAGACGGCGAAGCTGTACGCCAGGCTGATGAGCCGGGAGCGGTCCACCGAGGTGACCTGGTCGGTGCTCCGGCGGTACCCGTCCTTGAGCACCGTAACCCTGTCCGCAATGCGGATGACCTCGTCGATCATGCTGGTGACGTAGATGATCCCCTTGCCGGAATCCTTCAGCCTGCGGAGGATGGCGAATACCCGCTCAAGCTCCGCCGGCTTGAGCCTCCGGGAGATCTCGTCCAGGATGAGGATCTCCGTGCCCCGCGCCATGACCCGCACCAGCTCCACGATCTGCTGGTTGCCTTCGCTGAGGGACTCGATGGGCGCGTAGGGATCGATGTCCACCCCGAAGAGGTCGAAGAGGCCCCGGCATTCCTCCTCCAGGCGACGCATGTCCCGGAGGGAAATATAGAATCTCGGCATCCTGCCTGCGTAGATGTTCTCCAGCACGTTCATGCGGCGGATGAGCAGGGGTTCCTGGTAGGCCGCCCCTATCCTGAGCCGGCCTGCGCTCCGGGGCGTCAGGCTCGGCACTTCCTTGCCCCGTATCTCTATGGTTCCCCCCTGCTTGGGTATGGCTCCGGAGAGTATGCCCGCCAGGGTCGATTTGCCGGACCGGTGATCCCCGGTGACGGCGTGTATCTCGGCCGGAAAGAGATTGAAGTCGATGCCCTTGAGGGCCTCCGCCCGGGCGTAGGTGTGGGTGAGGTTCCGCACCCGCAGCAGGGGCTGGGCCGCTTCGGCCCTGGTCTCCCGCACGGCGGCTACTCCAGGCCCAGGCGCTTCATCTTGTTGTAGAGGGTGCGCCGGTTTATGCCCAGCAATTCCGCGGTGCGCCCGCGGGAAAAGCCCGTCTTTTCGAGGGTCTCCAGTATCAGATCCTTGCAGACGTTGTCGTAGACGCCCTTCAGGTTCCCGGCTTCCGGGAAGTCCTCGCAGAAGGCGCCCGGCTCCATCTCCCTCCGGTACTGCTCCGGCATGGTCTCCATGGTCAGTTCGGGGCCGTCGGTGAAGATGATGGCGCGCTCGATGCAGTTCCGCAACTCCCGCACGTTCCCGGGCCACGGATGGACCCTGAAGAAGCGCTCGGCTTCCCGGGAAAGCCGGGGCGCGGTCTTGCCGTATTTCGCCGACAGCTCTCCGCTGAGGCGCTCCGCGATGGAGATCACGTCGTCCCCCCGCAGGCGCAGGGGGGGGACGGCGATGTGGACCACCGAGAGCCTATAGTACAGATCTTCGCGGAAAGCTCCCGACCCCACGGAGGCGGCGAGATCCCGGTTGGTGGCGGCTATGAAGCGTATGTCCATGCTTCGCGTACGGTTCGATCCTACCCTCTCGTACTCCTTTTCCTGGATGGCGCGCAGCAGCTTGGCCTGCATCTTCATGCTCATCTCGCCGATTTCGTCGAAGAAGAGCGTTCCTCCCTCGGCGGCCTCGAACTTGCCGGGCCTGGCCTCGGCGGCGTCGGTGAAGGCTCCCTTCTCGTGGCCGAAGAGCTCGCTCTCGAGCAGGGGTTCCGGAATGGATGCGCAGTTGATCTTGACGAAGGGGCCGCCGCGGCGCCGGGATTCCTCGTGGACGGCCTGGGCGAAGAGTTCCTTGCCCGTCCCGCTCTCTCCGGTGATCACAACGGGGACATCGGTGGGGGCGGCGCGGCGCACGTGCTCGAGGCACTCCTGCATCTGCTTGTTTCCGGTGGTGCTCCGTATCCTCTCCAGGGCGGGAAGTTCGGCGTAGCTGCGGGGCTCCGGGGGGCGCTCCCTGGCGTAGCGCTCTATCTCCTGCAGGAGCTTGGGCAGATTCAAAGGCTTTTCGTAGAAGTTCCGGGCGCCGAACTGCATGGCCTGCACGACGTTCTCCACGGAGGCGTAGCCGGAGATCATGATGGTGGGAATCTGCATCCTATCCCGGTGCAGGCTCTGCAGGAGATGGATGCCGGAAATTTCCGGCATCTTGAGATCGGTGATGAGGAGGTCCGGCCGGCGCCTCCGAATTTTCTCCAGCGCCTTCCTTGGGTCCTGGGTCGCGGCGACCTCGTATCCGTGGACGGACAGGAGCCGGGCAAGGGAATCGCACATCGCCGGTTCGTCGTCCACTATGACTATGGAAAAAGGCATGCTTGAGGGTAGGGCCCCCCCATGTATTTGTCAAGGAAAATGGCCCCCCCGTGGCCGATCAAGTCCCCCTTGGGAAAATTCCTTCCCATCGGGACCGGGGGGCCCGGGAACGGATGTTCCCATTATGAACGGAGTGCATCCCCTCGTTCTCCGGCGGCGATCGGGCCGCATGGAATTGTATGCTACACTTACTGCATGCCCAGCGTGGATTTGGGTCCTGCGTCGACGGCAATCCTAAGTTCTGTACGAATCTTGGCATGAACATTGCTTTCCGTAGGTATCGCTTTCGAGCGTATCTTAAAGGAGGATAAGAATGAGAAAGCTTATCGCCCTCTGCGTCGTCGTGCTGCTGAGTGCCGGCGCGACCCTCAACCTTTTCGCCTCGGGCCAGCAGGCTTCGGGCGGCAAAAGCGCTTTGCGGATGAAGCTGGGCTTCCTGGTCAAAATGCCCGAGGAGCCCTGGTTCCAGGAGGAGTGGAAGTTCGCCCAGCAGGCCGCGGACAAGTACGGCTTCGACCTGATCAAGATCGGCACCCCCGACGGGGACAAGGTGCTGGCGGCGATCGACAATCTCGGCGCCCAGGGGGCCAAGGGCTTCGTCATCTGCACTCCCGACGTGCGATTGGGTCCCGCCATCATGGCCCGGGCCGAGCAGTACAAGATGAAGGTCTTTACCGTGGACGATCAGTTTGTGGGGGCCGACGGAAAGTTCATGAACGTGCCGTACATGGGCTTGTCGGCCAAGAAGATCGGCAACATGGTGGGTGCCGCGCTCTACGACGAGATGAAGGCCCGGAACTGGAACATCGCGGAGGTGGGCGCCATGGCCGTCACCTTCGATGAGCTCAACACGGTTAAGGAACGCACCGACGGGGCCGTCGAAGCCCTGGTCAAGGCGGGCTTCCCCGAGTCCAAGATCTACCGCGCCCCCGAAAAGACCACCGATATACCCGGCGCCTTCGCGGCGGCGGACGTGCTGCTCACCCAGCGCCCGGAGGTCAAGAAGTGGCTCGTCTTCTCCGTGAACGACGAAGGAGTACTGGGCGCCGTGCGGGCGCTGGAGAACCGGGGCTTCAAGGCCCAGGACATAATCGGCATCGGCATCGGCGCGGGCTCGGGAGCCATAGAGTTCAAGAAGCCGGACGTCACGGGCTTCCACGCCTTCGTGTGCATCAGTCCCTACCGGCACGGGTTCGAAACCGCCGAGCTGCTCTACAAGTGGGTGGCGGAGGGCGTACAGCCGCCGATGGACATACGCACCGACGGCATATTGGTCACCCGGGCCAACTATGTGGAAGTATTCAAGCAGCTGGGTCTTGAAGACATTCTGAAATAATCTCCGCGGGGCCGTCCGGACTACGGGCGCCGGACGGCCGAGCCACCTTAGTACGGACGAGGATCATGGGGAATTTAACGATACGGAATGTGGACAAGCAGTTCCCGGGGGTCAAGGCGCTCTCGGACATCTCCCTCGACCTCGAGAGCGGCAAGGTGCACGCCCTGATCGGGGAGAACGGTGCGGGAAAATCCACCTTGCTGAAGATTCTGAGCGGCGTGTATAGGCCGGAATCCGGATCAGTGGCATTGGACGGCGCGGCGCTGCACTTCAGGACCCCGGACGAAGCCTTGGGGGCGGGAATTTCGGTCATCTACCAGGAGCTCTTCCTGGTGAACGACCTTTCCGTGGCCGAGAATCTCCTGTTGGGACGCCTGCCGAACAGCTTCGGCGTCGTGGACGGAAGGGCGGTCCGGCGGGAGGCGGAGAAACTCCTGAGCCTCTTCTGCGAAGACATAGACACGGCCGCTCCGGTAGGTTCCCTGCCCATATCCCAGAGGCAGATACTGGAGATCGCCAAAGCCCTCTCGCGGAACGCCAAGGTGATCGCCTTCGACGAGCCGACCAGCTCCCTCACGGAGCGGGAGATCAGGAAGCTCTTCGACATCATCCGGGACCTGAAATCCCAGGGTAAAATAGTCATTTACGTGTCCCACCGGATGCAGGAGATCTTCGAGATCTCCGATACCGTCACCGTCTTCCGGGACGGGCAGGTGGTGGAGCATTTCGCCGATACCCGGAAGGCCGACATGGATACCCTGGTCACCCGCATGGTGGGACGTCCCATCAGGGATATCTACAATTACGAGGAGCGGCCCCTGGGCGGCAGAGCCCTGGGCGTACGAGGCCTCGCGGGGCCCGGCTTGTCGGCCCCCGTGGATTTGGAAGTAAGGGAAGGCGAGATAGTCGGACTCTTCGGGCTGGTCGGGGCCGGCCGCACCGAACTCCTCAAGCTGATATACGGCGCGGAGTGCGCCGTCTCCGGGCACGTGGAGCTTGGCGGCGTCGAATACCGGCGACAGAGCCCCGGCGCCTCCATCCGGCGGGGACTCGTGTTCTGCCCGGAGGACCGCAAGAAGGAAGGGATCATCGCCATCCGTTCCGTTCTGGAGAACATAAACCTGTCTGTGCGCAGGACCTTTTCTCCCTGGGGCGTCATACGCGAATCCAAGGAGGCCGCCAATGCCGACCGCTACATCGCGGCCTTGGGAATCAAGACGCCTTCGCCTGCTGCCAAGATCGAGAATCTTTCGGGAGGGAACCAGCAGAAGGCCATCCTCGCCCGCTGGATCGGCGAGGATATGAGGGTTCTGCTCTTCGACGAGCCCACCCGGGGCATCGACGTGGGAGCCAAGAGCGAGATCTACCGCATCATCCTGGACCTGGCCAAGCGGGGCGTCGGGGTGCTGCTGGTATCCAGCGACCTCCCGGAGGTCATGGGCATTTCCGACCGCGTCCTGGTGATGAGCCAAGGCCGCATATCCGCCGAGTTCCCCCGCGCCCTGGCTACGGAAGAGGGGATCATGAAGGCGGCGCTTCCGGCGGAGCGGCCGGTCGCCGCGTGCAGCTGAAAAGGAGTCGTATCGTATGAAAGGGTCCATCAATAGACTGTCCAAGCGCCTGTGGGAGGACTCCGGCATGCTGGTGGTCTTCGTCTTCCTCTTCATCGGCCTATCCCTGTTCGTCCCCTACTTCTTCTCCTGGGTGAACATGATCGGCCTCATGCTCTCCGTGTCCATGGTGGGAATGGTGGCCTGCACCATGCTCTTCTGCCTCGCTTCGGGGGATTTCGACCTTTCCGTGGAGGCCATCGTCGCCTTCTCCGGCGTCCTTGCGGCGGTGCTCATCAATCAGACCAAGAGCATCCCCTTAGGCGTGCTCCTGGGCGTCCTGGCCGGCGGCCTGGTAGGCTTGGCCAACGGGACCATCATCGCGAAGTTCAAGATCAACGCCCTCATAACGACCTTGGCGATGATGCAGATCGTGAAGGGTCTGACCTTCATCGTGTCGAACGGCACCGCCGTGGGCATCTACGAGGCGCGCTTCTTTGCCCTGGGCACGGGCCGGACCCTGGATATCCCCAACCCCATTTGGATCACCGCCCTGCTCTTCGCCGTCTTCGGCTTCCTCCTCAACAAGACGACCTACGGGCGCAACACCTTGGCCATAGGGGGGAACAAGGAGGCATCCCGGCTTTCAGGCATCAACGTGGACAGGATCAAGATCGTCATCTTCACCGTCCAGGGTTTGGTGGCGGGCTTCGCCGGAGTGGTCCTGGCCTCCCGCATGACCTCGGGACAGCCGAATACCTCCCAGGGCTTCTCACTGGACGTCATATCCGCCTGCGTGCTCGGGGGCGTCTCTCTCTCCGGCGGCACCGGAACCATAACCGGAACCATCGTCGGGGTGCTCATCATGGGCACGGTCCAGAACGCCATGAACCTGATGAACATCTCTTCCTTCTACCAGTACGTGGTGCGGGGCTGCATACTTCTGGCGGCGGTGCTCTTCGACCAGTTCAAGCAGAACCGGATGAAGAAGGCCTAGGCGGAGGCATGGATACCATCGCAGGTCTCGCGAACAAGAACGACTGGGAGCGGTCCCTGGAGCGGATCGAAGCCTGGTTCCAGGGTGAGCTCCTTGACCGGCCGCCGGTGCGCTTTTCCCGGCACAACGAGGAGTACGAGCACGGGGACCTCGGTTCGGCGCACGGAACCCTGCGGGAGCGCTGGTTCGACGCGGAATACCAGGTTTCCCTCTTCGAGAAACGGATCGCCGGAAAGGCCTTCAACGGGGAGACCTTCCCGGTGTTCTGGCCGAACCTGGGACCGGACGTGTACGCCGCCCTCTACGGCTGGGAGCTGGAGTACGGAGAAGTGACCAGCTGGTGCCGGCACCGACCCATGGCGCGGGACGGCGCTGCCGGGCTCTTCTTGGACTGGACGGGTCCCTACCTGCGCTTCCTCAAGGAAGCTACGGAGCTGGCCCTGGAGCGGTCGAAGGGCCGTTGGTGGGTGGGCTACACGGACCTTCATCCCTCCATGGATTGCGTCGCCGCCTGGCTGGGCCAGTCGGAGCTCTGCACCCTCCTCTACGACGATCCCGACTTCGCGGACGAGCTCGCCCGGAGGGCCTGCGACGATTTCCAGGACGTATACGATCTCTTCCACCGCACTCTCGCGTCCGCGGGGCAGCCGTCGGTCAACTGGATCGGCATTCCCGTCCGCGGCCGCTTCCACATCCCGGGCTGCGATTTCTCCGCCATGCTCTCCGGGGCGCACTTCGAGCGGCACGTGCTGCCGTCGGTGGAGCGGGAGCTTGCGACCATGGACCACGCGGTCTTTCATGTCGACGGATCGGGCGTAGCGCGGCACATCGACGCCCTCCTCGAGCTGTCCTCCATCCAGGGCTTCCAGTGGGTCCAGGGTGTAGGAAACGACCTCCCCATCATGCAGTGGGTTGACTTCATCCGGAAGATCCAAGGGCGGGGCAAGGGCGTGGTCGTAGACCTTACCCCTGCGGAGCTCGGTCCCTTCATGGACGCCGTCCCGCCCCGGGGCATCTATCTCTGCGTATCCGCCGCCGACGAGTCGGAGGAACGGTGGGTGCTCGACCGGCTATCGAAGTGGAGCTGATATGACGAATCTTGAACGCTTGAATAGGACGATGGCGGACGAAGCTCCCGACCGGGTCATGACCTACGACCTCTTGGACAACGAGGAGATCCTGAAGAAGTACGGCGGCTTCGAGGAAGGGGCAAGCCTTGATTTCGACGAGCTCGCGGCGGTCAACGCCAAGGCCCTCGCGGGCATCGGCATCGACGTTACCCGGGGCGTCTACGACCCGTTGAACCACTGGATGCGCGGGAAGATCGACAATTGGATCCGTTTCCTGGGAGTGGACCCTTCGGATTGGGTGGTGGAGCAGGGGGGCGGCACGGCATGGATAGCCAAGCGGCCCTTCGCCTCCTTTTGCGCCGTTGCGGATCACATGCCCGCGATGCCCGATCCCCGTGCGGTGGAGGAGTGGTACGGCCCCTTCATCGAATCGGTGTCCCGCATCTACGGCGACCGGGACGTGGTCATGATCGGCGGCATAGAGGGGCCCCTCTGCGACGCCTATACCTACACCGAGATGGATCAGTTCATGATGGGCATGTACGACGATCCCGAGCTGGTGGACCGCCTTCTGGACATTACCTGCGAATATTCGCGCATCATCGCCGACGTATTCGCCCGCAGGGGATCCGCGCCGGTCCAATTCATGGGAGAGGACTGCGCGTTCAAATCCGGTCCCATTTTCTCTCCGGATTTTCTCCGCGATAGAGCGCTGCCCCGCTGGCGCAAGCTCATGGCGCCCATCCGCGAGGCGGGGGGCTGGTTCCTGTTCCATACGGACGGGCGCTACGGCCCCCTTTTGCCGCTCATTTTGGAGGAGCTGGGCGCGGACGGGCTCAACCCCATCGAGCGGAACGGGTGCAACGATATTTTCGAACTGTACCGGCGCTATCCCGGGACCGTGTTTTTCGGGAACGTCTGCTGCGAGACTACGCTTCCCTTCGGCAACGCATCCGATGTGGAGGATGAGGTTCTCGAGCTTCTGGAGCTGATTCCCGGTACGGGCGGGCGGATGCTCATCGGCTCCTCCAGCGAGATCCACGACGCGATACCCCTGGAGAACGCGGAAACCCTGTACCGCACGGTCCACGAGTACGGGAGCCTGCCGATCGACGTCGACCGGATCCGCAGGCGGAGGCGGGAGCTGTCCGGTTCGCTGCAGGTCCGGCGTGCATGAGATTCAAGGGGGAAGCCGCGCTGGTCCTGGAAGGCGGAGGGCTCGCGGCGGTGGTCCTGCCGGAGCGGGGCGGTAAGATAGCGTCCATCCGGGATCTCCGTCGGGATCGGGAACTCCTCTGGCAGTACGAGGGAACGATGTATCCGCCGATCGAA
Source organism: uncultured Treponema sp. (assembly GCA_964446515.1). Lineage (GTDB taxonomy): Bacteria > Spirochaetota > Spirochaetia > Treponematales > Breznakiellaceae > CAYUPG01. The sequence continues at coordinate 32,766 of CAYUPG010000001.1, read as the reverse complement.
CCCGAGGGGCCCTTTTCGGCCGCGGATTCGTCGGGCTTCGACGATATGTTTCCGGCGATAAGATCCGGACCCTACGGGGCGGACCCCTGGCCGGCCTTGATGATTCCCGACCACGGCGAGGCGTGGCGGCTGCCCTGGTCGCCCCGTTCCGCAAGGTCCGACGCCCTTTCCCTGGAGCTGCGGGGCCGCATCCTTCCCTATTCCCTGCGGAAGGAGCTCCGGCTCTGCGCCGACGGCGAGGGGCGGCCGACCCTCCGGATCGACTATGCCCTGGAGAACACCGGCGATGCGGCTTTCGAGTGGATTTGGGCCGCCCATCCGCTGTTCGCCATGGGGCCGGGGGGAGGTTTTCGGCCCATCCTCGCAGACGGCTTCCGCGCGGAGGAGCTGCGCCTGCTCAACGCTCACGATTCCGACGCGCTTTCGGGATATGGGGCGGAATACCCCTTCCCCGAAGGCGCAGGCGCCGTGCCCGTAGACCGCCTTCCGCCGGAGGGTAGAGCCCTGGCCCTCAAGTATTGGTTCCCGCTGCGATCCTGCTGCATCGGCGCGGAAGTATGGACCGGCGATGACGGATACCGCTTCGACATCGCGTGGGACGCTCGGCGCTTGCCCTATGTGGGCGTCTGGATCAACGCGGACGGCTGGGCCGGACAGCGGAACCTCGCGCTTGAACCGGCCTCGGCGCCCATGGACGGTCCGGCCCAGGCCCGGGCGGCCGGGTTCCCGCTTCCCTGCCTTGCGCCGGGGGCCGTCGAGACCTGGTTCTTCTCCATCTCTCTTCCGTTGTAAGATGAACCATGCCTGCGCCGTACGAATCCGGAGACGGCCTGCTTGCGCTGCTGGCGGAGACGGGGCTCCGGATCGATGTGGAGAACGTCTTCGTCCGCAAGTTCCCCCGGGGCTACCGCTTCGGGCCTCACCGCCACGACTTTGCGGAGCTCAACTACGTCCGGGAAGGGTCGGGCTACCTCTCTTTCGGGGGCCGAATCGTGCATCTCCGCACGGGGGACTGCGCGGTCATCTTTCCCGGCTATTCCCACTACTTCGAAGCTTCCCCGAATACGGGCATAAGCTTGGTTCAGCTGAGCTTCAGCCTGACCGGAATGCCCGAGGAGAGGCCTGGCGAGCGGGTTGACCTCTCCTTTCTCGCGCGGTTCCGCTCCCCCGGCGCGCCCTGCGTTAAATTCCCTTCCCGGCAGGACATTCCCGACTGCATCGCCGCCATAGGCCGGGAGATCAACGAGAACCGGCCCCGGAAGGCGGCTCTGATCCGCGTCAAGATGATCGAGCTCCTCCTGCTCCTCTCCCGGGAATGGCTGCTTCCCGACGTTCCGGCGACCGGAGTGCATCCTGCGGCCGCCGCCGCGCGGCTCCTGCAGGAGCGCTACGATACGGCGGTGGACTTCGCGGACATCGCGGCGCGCTGCGGCCTGGGGGAACGGGGGCTGCGCAAGGCCTTCGTCAAGGCCTACGGCGTCGCGCCACTGCGCTACCTGACGGCCCTGCGCCTGCGCAAGGCGGAGATACTCCTGGCGGAGACCGGGCTGAGCGCCGCGGACGTGGCGGCGGAATCCGGCTTCTCGTCCCTCCCGTACTTCAGCCGCCTATTCTCCCGGGAGATGGGCGTGAGCCCCCGGGAATACCGGCGCCTGGTGTCCAGGGCCAAGCGGGATCTGAATATACACTGGACCTACGAAGGTTCCGAAAAGTACAAAAAATCCATCCCCCCCGGTTCCTTCGTGGGCCTCGACATACCCCCGGAGGTTCTAGAATGAGGACCGGAGGATGCCATGACCCACAAGGAACGGGTAGCCGCGGCGTTGGCCCATAGGCCCACGGACCGCTGCCCCATGCAGATCAGCTTTACCCCGGAGTTCGCGGAGCGCCTGGCCGCGGACATGCGGCTCAGCGATACGTCCCACAATCCCCACGGCGGCGGGAATACCTACGACCTGGAGCGCGCCCTGGGGGTGGATATACTTCAAAGCTCCGTGGGCTGGGCCAACTGCTATTACGCCGAACAGGAGCGCTATACGGACGAGTGGGGGGTCTCCTGGCGTTCCGCACCCTACGAGACGCCCTTCGGCTCGGGGCGCTATACGGAGATCGTGGGCCATCCCCTGGCGGAGGACGGGGCGCTGGAATCCTATGTTCCCCCCGATCCGAACCGGCCGGAGCTCTACCGGGATGCGGAGGCCCTGCTGCGCAATTACGGCGCGGATTACTGGATCTGCGGCGTCACGGTCACCACCATCTTCGAGACCGCCTGGGCCCTGCGCGGCTTGGACCGGCTGATGATGGACTTCGTCCTTGATCCGGACCTGGCGGAGCGGATCCTGGACATCCCCTTCGCCTACCATCTGACGGCGGCGAAGCGCCTGGCCGCCCTTGGAGTGGATATGATCTGGACCGGGGACGACGTGGGGGCCCAGCAGTCCATGATGCTCTCTCCGGACATGTGGCGCCGTTTCTTCAAGCCCCGCATGGCCCGCTTCTTCTCCGAGGTGAAGGCGGTGAAGCCGGACATCAAGATCGCCTACCACTCCGACGGGGCCATCCAGCCCATCATCCCGGACCTGATCGAAATCGGCTTGGACGTGCTGAATCCCATACAGCCTGCGAGCATGGACCCCGCGGCCCTCAAGGCCGAATTCGGCGACCGCCTGTGCTTCTGGGGGAGCATCGACGAGCAACACACCCTGCCCTTCGGTACTCCGGCGGATGTGCGCCGGGAGGTGCAGGAACGGTTGGCCACATTGGGCGCAGGCGGCGGCCTCATCATCGGCCCCACCCACCACGTCCAGCTGGACACGCCCCTGGAGAACTTCTACGCCATGGTGGAGGCGATCAAGGGCTAGGTGCCGGCTACCCCTACTGCTCCCGCACCGCTTTCAGGAAGGCCAGGATGTTCTCCGTGGGCACGTCGTCGGGGATCGCGTGGGTGGGAGCGGCGATGTAGCCGCCCCGTTCTCCCAGGAGCGCCATGAGCCTGCGGGTCTCGGCGTATACCTCCCCGGGCGTTCCGTAGGGGAGGAGCCGCTGGGTGCTCACCCCGCCGTAGAAGGTGATGTCCGCCCCGTAGCGAGCCTTCATTTCGGCTACGTCGTAGACCTCCGGCTGGAAGGTGTTGTAGATGTCCAGGCCCAGCTCCACCAGATCGGGAAACACCTCGCTGATGTCGCCGCAGGAGTGCTGGGCCACCGCCATCCCGCATTCCTTGACCCTGCCGTACATGCGCGCCAGATTGGGCTTGATGAAGCGGCGCCAGTGGGCGGGCCCCATGATGAGGCCCTTCTGCTGGCCCCAGTCGTCCCCGAAGAAGATGCAGTCTATGGGGTAGCGGGAGACGATATCCACGACCTTGAGGTTGTAGTCCACGATGCGGTCCAGGAGCTCCTGGGCGAAATCCTGGTTGAGCACGAAGTCGATGAGCAGGTCCTCCATGCCCCGAAGCGACCAGGCCCGTTCAAAGAGGGAGAAGCCGATGATGTACATGGTGTACCGGTCCCGGCGGCGGGCGGCCAGGCGCTCGCATTTGGCGGCTATGGCCGCTTCGTCGGGCTCCGGAAAGCGGTAGGAGCCGAAGTCCGCTTCCGTCAGCAGGGGCGAGAGGACGACGCCGAAGTCGCCCTTCTGCTCACGGGACCAGAGGACGCCGAACATGTCCTGCACCTCCGTGGGGCTGCGCT
>CAYUPG010000001.1:14656-29064 GCA_964446515.1 uncultured Treponema sp. | reverse complement strand
TCCACGAGCAGCTCGTTGCGCTCCTGGACCAGGGCGTTGCCGATCTTTTCCTCGAAGTCGGGGTCGGAGAAGTAAGCTGCCAGGCGGGAGCGAACCTCGTCCGTCAGGTCCAGCTGGTACGGGACCGTCGGTCCCCGCCGTTTGGCGAGGGTTTCCAGCACTAATTCTCGGGCATTCATAGGAAGCACGATACCCTGCTTCCGCCGCAGCCGCCCGCTCCGATTATGTCGATTGCATGGACTTTTCTGCCGGAATCGACTACACTGTCCTGGTGGCGGACCATCTATCTTTTCTTATCAGCGACGAGGCGCTAAAGCTCTTCAACCACTTCACCGCCCTCTTCGATATACGCATCGCCTTCTTCAGTCCCGCGGGGCGGGAGCTGGCGGTGGGCTTGGGCCGATCCTGGTGCTCCTACTGTTCCCTCCTGCGCACGAAGCTCGGAGACGACGCCCTCTGCGCGCAGTCCGACCGGAACGGCAGGGAACGGGCCCTCGAGTCCCGCGGCCTCTTCTGCTACCGCTGCCACGGCGGCCTCATGGAGGCGGTCAAGCCCATCTACGCGGGGGAGGAGCTCCTCGGCTTCGTGATGATAGGCCAGGTCCGCGCGGAGACGCCCTTTCCCGCCGACAAGGCGGAGCGCTGGGCCAAGCGTTCCGGCGAGGCAGACGAAACCGGCGCCGCCGGCCCCGGTTCCCTGGAGCTTGCCTGGGAGTCGGTTCCCCATCACCCTCGGGCCAGGCTCGACCACATACTCCATCTCTTTTCGTCCCTGACGGACCTCATCGTTTCCCGGCACATGGTTTCCGTCCTCGGACGCCATCCCCTGGATGCGGTGCGGGAACGCATGGAGGCCCATCCTGAAGAGCCCATGACACTGGCGGACGCCGCAGGCCTGGTCGGCCGCAGCGTGGACCGCACGGCCCACCTGTTCACCGAGGTCTACGGGAAGAGCTTCAAGGCCCTGCAGAAGGAGCTGCGCATGAAGCGGGCGGCGGAGCTGCTGGCGGCGGGGTCGAAGTCCCTGGGCATCAAGGAGGTGTCCGCCCGGTGCGGCTACGAGGACCCCCTCTACTTTTCCCGGGTCTTCGCCGCCCACTACGGCATGTCGCCCTCCAAGCTCCGCGCCGCCACAGGGTAGCCAAGGCGCCGCCACGGGGTAGCCAAGGCGCCTTAAAGCACGCTACAGGGCGGCCCTGCCCGAGGCGACGGCGACCACCTCGGTGCCGAGGTCCAGCTCGAGGCCGTCCTTGGCGCGGGCGACCTGCGGGCGCAGCTCCAGGGCCACCGAGAGCTTACCGGCCGCCCCGCGCCGCCTCCCCTCCGCTTCCGCCGCCGCCGCCGCCGCGGACTTCGCCGCCTCCAGGGCCTCCTCAAGGCTCTCGAAGCTTCCGCCGCCCCCTTCGGCGTAGACCGTGTACCCCGAAACGCCCGCGGCGGTGTAGATCGGAACCACCTCCGCCGTTCGGCGGACCGAAATGTCTGCGATGACCGCCCCCACGGCGTTGGCCACCTCCGAGTGGGGAGGTATGACGCACTCGGTCCCCAGGGCGCGGGCCACTTCGGGCAGGAAGAGGTGGGTCGGCGCCCCTATGCCCACCAGGGCCGCCGGGGTCTTGAAATCGAAGGCGAGGAAGGATTTCCCTGCCGGAGCGTCCCGCTCGGCCCAGCGGCGGGCGACAAGGAGGCGCGCCTGATCCCCCAGGCCGGAGGAAAAGTGCTCAGGATACTCCTTGGCCAGCAGCAGGCGCAGGATGTTCTCGTAGAGCTTGCCCTGCACCAGGTCGTACACCTCGGCGCAGAAGGCCGCCATGCCCGCCTCGTCGTCCGTGCGGCCGGGAAGGGCGTTCAGGAAGAAGCGCGCCCCGATGCGGGATGCCTCCCCGTCGTAGCGGTCGAAGTCTCCGCGGATGTGCATGATGTCCGTGGGCGTCAGCCCGCAGCGCATCACCAGGCCCTCGTCCTCGAGCCGGGAGGCGGCGGAGCGGCGGAAGGCCAGACCGTCGGTCTTGATCATCTGCGGCCCCCCCTCCAGAGTCTCGAGCAGGGCCAGCTCCGTTTTCGTGTACCGCGAGGGGTCGGAGGGCCTGCGGACCAGGTAGAGGAACTCCTGCCCGGGGTAGGCGTGGGGCCCCTTGGCATCAAGCCGCTCGAGCATCTGCGCCTTGATGCGGGGGTGCTCCGCCGCCGCGACGCAGAGGGGCTGGACCCGCCGCTCGCTTAGGCTGAGCCGGTCGTGGGTTATGTGCAGGCGGCTGTCCCCCCCGAGGCCGAAGGTGTCGATGAAGACGCCCTTCACCTGGGTCTTCCAGGAGCCGATGCGTATCCCCCCGGTCATGGCAGGCGAGCCGCCTTCCACGATGGAGATGTCCGTGGTGGTGCCGCCCATGTCCACGATAAGGCAGTCCCGCCGCCCCGAGAGCCCCAGGCCCCCCATGGCGCTGGAGGCGGGGCCGGATAGGATGGTCTCCACCGGGCGCAGGCGGGACAGTTCGTCCACCATGAGGCTCCCGTCGCTGCGGACCATCATGGCGGGGACCGAGAGGCCCCGTTCCCGCATGGCCCGTCCCACGGCGCCCATGAATTCTTCGATGACCGGGAGGAGCCGGGCGTTGAGGAGGGCCGTGGCGCCCCGCTCCATGACGTTGAGCCCCGCGGCGAGCTCGGAGGCGATCACGATGGGCACGCCGTAGCGCCCCGCCAGGGCGTCCCTGCCGTTCCGCTCGCAGACCGCGCCGTTCTTGAGGGCGTGGATCTCCACCAGGCTCAGGGCCTGGGCGTCGGAGAGCCACCGGTCCTCGCGCTCCACGAGCTCCGCCCAGTCCGGCTCGTCCACCACGCTGCCGTCGAAGCTCCCCTTGGTGTCCAGGCAGAGCACCTCCTCGTGCCTGAGCCCGAAGGCCGAATCCGCCCCTATCCAGTCCAGCACCTCCCGGGAGGCTCCCATGAGGATGAGCTTGGCCCTGCCCCCCTTGTGCTCCACGCAGGCGTTGGTGGCCAGGGTGGTGGACAGGGCGATAACCCGGGCCCGGCCCGCCAGGTCGCGGGGGAGGGCGTCCAGGGCCCTGCCTATGCCCAGGGACAGATCTTCCTTGGTGGTGAGGGCCTTGGCCTTGGCCAGGACGGCCCGTTCTTCAAAGTCGTACACCACGGCGTCGGTGTAGGTGCCCCCGGTGTCGATGCCTATGCCTATGGACATGCGGTCCTCCACCGCCATAGTACCCGCGGCGGCGGGCCATGGCTTGTGTTTTGTTACGATTTTTTTAAATTTGTTTCGATCGGAGGCGGACCGCGCCTCCGCGGCGGCATATCCCCGATACCGCACCGGCTCTCGGCCGCTGGATCGAACCGTTCCTTCACATCGCAATTGGTTAATAATGGGCAAAATTTTGAATCGGAAAGTATGAATATGTGAAAGACCGCCGTATCTGTTAATTTCGCGAATCCGAAAGGGGGGGTACTATTCAGCGGAATCTAACGAAGCGGGGTTGTGAATGGGTTTTAGCAGGAACATGAAGAAGCACAGGGCCCTCCTTTTGATGCTGGCGGCGCCGGTCCTGTATCTCATCATCAACAATTACCTTCCGATGGTCGGTATCATAATCGCCTTCAAGGATATCAATTATTCTCAAGGGATCTTCGGAAGTCCCTGGGCAGGATTCAGAAATTTCCGATACCTGTTCGCCACGGCGGACGCCTATGTGATCACCAGAAATACGATACTGTATAATCTCTCCTTCATCGGCCTGAACGTGCTGATCCCCGTAACCTTTGCGGTGCTGCTCAACGAGCTGCGGGGCAAGATCCTTCCCCGGCTCTACCAGACGGTCATGCTGTTCCCCTACTTCATCTCCATGGTGGTGGTGAGCTACCTCGGTTTTGCCCTCATGTCCCACGAGATGGGTCTATTGAACCGGTCCATACTGCCTGCCTTCGGGCTTGAGCCCGTCAATTGGTACGATGCTCCCAAATACTGGCCCTTCATCATTGTTTTCATCAATGCGTGGAAGAACTCGGGGTATACCACGATCATATATCTGGCATCCTTGGCCGGCATCGATCATGAGTACTACGACGCAATATCCATAGACGGCGGCGGCAAATGGGCGCAGATCCGCTACATTTCGCTTCCCTTCTTGAAGCCGGTGGCGATCATCCTGTCCGTCCTTGCGGTGGGGCGAATATTCAACTCCGATTTCGGTCTGTTCTACCAGGTGCCGCTGCAATCCGGGTCGCTTTTTCCTGTCACCAATGTAATCGACACCTACGTCTACCGGTCCCTCATAATCTCCAACGATCTGGGCATGGCGGCGGCGGCAGGCTTATATCAGGCGACGGTGGGGTTCATCCTTGTCCTTGCCACCAATGCGGCGGTCCGGAGAATCAATCCGGAAAACGCTCTTTTTTGAATCGGGAGATCGCGATGCGAGCAAAAAGACTGAACGGCCTATCCCGGGGAGCGAGTATCCTTGCACACCTCCTATTCGTCCTGTGGTGCAGTGCCTGCCTCTTGCCCTTCTTGACGGTGCTCTCCGTCTCCTTGAGCGATGAGCGGATGGTGATTCGGGAGGGCTATGCGTTGCTGCCGAAAGTAGTCAGCTTTTCCGCCTATCAGTTTCTGTTCTCCGACGCGGGCCAGATATTCCGCTCCTATGGAATATCCATACTGGTGGCGGGAGTCGGCACCGTTCTCAGCGTGCTTCTGATCGCGCTCTACGCCTACCCGCTGTACAGGAAGGATTTTCCTTACCGCCGCTTTTTCGCGATGTTCCTTTTCGTCACTATGCTGTTCAACGGGGGACTGGTTCCGTTCTACATCCTGTACACCCAATATCTGGGGCTGCGGGATAATGTACTCGCGCTGATACTTCCGTATCTTTTAAACCCCTTCTATGTGATCATCATGCGGACCTATTTCACCCAGAACATACCCGATTCGATCATCGAATCGGCGAAGCTCGACGGGGCCTCCGAGACGACCATACTGTTCCGCATAGTATTTCCGGTAGCCCTGCCGGTCTTCGCCACCGTGAGCCTCTTCGTCGTGATGGTCTACTGGAACGATTGGTTCATGAGCCTGCTCTTCATCTCGAAGCAGAGCAATGTGAACATCCAGTACTACATGTATAGGACCATGCTCAATATCCAGTACATGCTCAGCAACGCCCAGGTTGCGGCCAAGGTAGCAAGCACAGATATTCCTTCCGAAACGACCCGCATGGCCATGGCGATCGCGGGCATAGGGCCAATCGTCTTTGCCTATCTCTTCTTCCAGAAGTATTTCGTCAAGGGCCTGACCGTGGGCGCCGTAAAGGGATGACCCCGTCATAGACGGATGAGTATAAAGATCCCTCGGGATCAAGGAGGCGTTTTTATGAAGAGCCGGAGAGTGCATGCAAAAATCGCTATATGCGCGACGCTGGTTTTAGCGGCGTCGGTGATGGTCTCGTGCCAGGGCGGCAAGAAGGATTCCCAGCCCGCGGCAGCGCAGGGAAAATTGGCCCCCGTCACGTTGAAGATGATCGTACCCGGGACGCCCCAGAAAGATCAGGCGCTGGTCAACGATGCGGTAAGCAAGTACCTCAAGGATACCTTGAACATCACCCTGGACCTGGAGCAGATAGACTGGGCATCCTGGAACGACAAGAACAATCTGATAATCGCCTCGGGCGAGAATTGCGACCTCATCTTTACCGCCCCCTGGTGCGGCTATATCACCAACGCAGCCAAGGGCGCCTTTTTTGACCTCGGCGAGCTGCTGAATACCTACGGCGCGGATATCAAGAAACAGGATTACAATTGGATAATCGATGCCGGGAAGACCGACGGCAAGCTCTACGCGGTCCCGAGCTACCAGATGCTGGCCCAGTCGAGGGGGTTCATCCTAAGGAAGGACATTGTCGATAAGTACGGCTTCAAGGTCGCGGATGTGAACCGGCCCGAAGATCTTGAAGCCATGCTCAAGGTGGTCAAAGAGAAGGAGCCGGACTTGATCCCCCTGTACGGCAATCCGAGCAAGCTTCTTTCGTTCATGGGGCCCTGGGAGCGCCAAGGTCAGTTCGAAGTCACGACCGTGGACGTGTACTCCGGAAAGGCCCAATATGTTAACTTCTACGACACCGATTATTACCGGGACTCGATGGCCCTTGCGCGGCGCTGGTTCCAGGCCGGCTACGTGAATAAGGACATCGCCACGACCAAGGAAGACTTGATCAACGTCATGAAGGCGGGGAAAGCCTTCGCCATAATGGGTCAGACGAACATTCCCGAGCTGGCGAGCTTCGAAAAGCGCGCAGGTCTAAAGCTTGTCATGTTCCCGGTGATCAAGCCCGTCCTCTCCACCGGTTTGGTGCAGGGCGCCATGTTCGCCATCCCGCGGCAGTCGAAGAATCCCGAGCGGGCGATGATGCTGCTGAACCGGCTGCACACGGACAAGGTGCTGCAGAATATGCTCGTCTACGGCATCGAGGGTACGCACTACGTCAAGGAGTCGGAGAATCATATCCAGCCGGCCCCCGGCGTGGATCCGGCGAACCCGTCGTACTTCAACCTGGTGTGGATGTTCGGCAATCAGGCCATTCTCTATACCTACGGGGATGAAGACAAGAACGCTCCCGCCATACTGGACAAATTCAATAAGGATGCCGTCCGATCTCCGGCCTTGGGCTTTACCTACAATCCGGACAAGATGAAGAACGAGATCGCCGCCCTGGCCAACGTCGCGGCGGAGTTCGATCCCATCATCTCTTCCGGCGCGGTGGACCCCCGAAGCGACGGATTGTATGATAAATTCCTTGCCAAGCTGAAGGCTGCGGGTATCGATAAGCTCCTTGCGGATCAGCAGGGGCAGCTCGATGCGTGGGTGAAGTCGAAGTAGCAAACCGGTCCGGCGGAGGAGACAGATGGGTAAGGGCATCGCGAAGATTACCGACTATACCCGGATCCTCATATCCCATTTCCTCGTCGTTACGGCGGGAATATTCATCTCCTCCGCCTTTCTGGCTTTCAGTTTTCAGGACATCCTTACCGTCAGCATCGAAGCCTTTCAGAAGGATTCGCTGTCCAAGACGAGCTATGTCATGGACAGCGTGTACGAATCGGTCAAAACCTTCACGCTGCAGCTCTACTTTGATAAGGACATCTCTAAGCTGCGGAATTTCGAGAATCCCGATTATATAGAGACCAACAACGCGTTCAACCGCATGAGCCTGTACAGCGCGATTCTGCCGTACATCGAATCCGTCTACGTGTACTCCGCGGCCTCCGAGCGGATGTTCATCGCCAACCCGTACGGGGCGACGCGGATGTATGAAGCGGACGATTTCTTTGACCGGGAAATTTTAGCGTCCTTGGCGAACATATCGGCGGAGAGAAGCCTATTCCCCAAGAAAAGAACCTTCCCCAAGATTACCGCCTCCGGAGAATCGTCGCCCGTTGAGGGCTTCACCTTCATGTTCTTCGACCAATATTCGGGAACCGTGCCCCACGAGGGGGCGGTGGTGGTGAATATTTCCGAGAACTGGATACGGAACCTCGTCGAACGGTACGACACCCGGTATGCCGGAGATATGGTCATCATCGACGGCGCCGGGCGCGCCGTCCTGCACTCGGGCGCCGAGATGGAAGGGGACGATAGGATCCTACGGTATTCCGAAAGGGTTTCGGGAATATCGGAGCCCTTCGGATCTTTCTTTTCCGGGGAGGGCAAAGAAAAAGAATTGGTCGTATTTGCCCGCTACGAGCCCTTCGATTGGACCTTCCTGCGTATTGTGCCGTTTTCCGAGATCCTGGTGGATATTGGACGCATGCGTTCAAGGGTGCTTCGCTTAAGCTCCCTGATTTTGGCTGCCGGGCTATTGATCTCATTCTTTATCGCCCGGAGAGTGTATAGGCCTATCGGGGCGCTGGTTTCCCGCCTCATCCTGCTTGAAGACGAAGTCGCCGAGGCCCGGCTGCGGCGCAAGCATGCCCTGCTCAGGGCGCTTATGATGTCCGATGCCCTGGCGGGGGATCCCGACACTGCGGAAGAGCTTGCTTCCTTCGGTCTGAGCACCGATCTCCGCAGGCGGTGGAACCTGGTTCTTTTTTCCGTAGACCGCTATGCCTCCCTCAGGGCTTCGTGGACCGTTTCCGAGCTTGCCGCCTGGAAGACCGCCGCTATGGAGCGCATACGGGAGAATTCCTGCGGATTCGCATTCTCCGAAGCGCTTGAACTGGATGATGACCATTTCGTGCTGGTGATCGCCGGGGATCCCGGCCTGCCGGATTTTGAAAAATCCATCGAAGAAGCCGTTCGCGGCGTCCAGGCCTCCTTCGGGTCCGGAGCCGGACCAAGCCTGTCGGCGGTCGTCGGCGAGTCCTTCGCAGGCATCGAGACGATTTCTTCGGCCTATGGGGAGCTCAAGCGCGTTTCCTTGGACCTTTTCTTCCATCCGCGAAACTCGATCTTGGAAGTTCGTGCCGACGGCAGAAAGGTCAACGCCGATTTTCAATATCCGGTTGCCCAGGAAAAGCGCATATGCGATGCCCTCCTGAGCGGGAATACCGAGGATGCGAAGGCGGCATATCTGGAGCTTTCCCGGTATGCCGCCCAGTTCTCCTACTATACCTACAAATACGCGGTGATCCATCTGGCCGCATCCATCTCTTCCGTACTGATACGCCTGCCCCAGGCGGAGAAGGCGACGGGCGGCATCTATGCATTCGAGTCCTTCGTGCACGAATTGGATCAGGGAGGTTCCCTTGAGGATGTGAACGACTTCTTTGTCGGCCTGTTTGATTCCCTCGGTCCCCTTAGGGCGGAGGCCAAGGAGAGCCGAAAGCGGGAGCTGATCGGAGAGGTGGAGCAGATCCTAAAGAAGGAATACGGAGACCGCAATTTGTGTCTGGACACCATAGCCGAGCGCTTCGGAATGTCGCCGGCCTATTTCGGCAGGCTGTTCCTTCGGCTGACCGGAAGCTCCATCGTCGATGCGATCAACGAGACGCGGATGGCGGCGGCAGCGGTGCTCCTCGCGGAGGGAAGGATGACGATACACGAGATCATTGAGGCGACGGGCTATACGAACAGCCAGCATTTTTACCGTGTTTTCAAGAAATGCTTCGGCCTTACGCCGAAGGAATATGCGCGGGATAGGCGCAGGAAAGCAAAACTTGGCGAGGGATTATGAAAGGATGGGGCATACTCGTCTCCTGCATCGGCTACGAAGCGGGGGAGGCCAAACGGTGTTTGGTTCGGTCCGATTCCGCGGATTTTCTTACGGAAGGGGCCCGGTTCTCCGTGGAGGACACCCAAACGGGCAACGAGACGCTTGCGGGGCGCTTCTCTTTCTGGGGCGGACGCTGGGGCGCCTTCTGGTGGATAGCGGACTTTACCGCCCTTGATAGGGCCGGCCGATATCGCGTAAAGATTCCCTCCGATTCAACGGACCGCGGAGAAAGCCTCTTCAGCGATGCTTTCTGCATAGGGCCGAATATACTATGGTCCACCACGATACGGAGCGTGGCCTTGGACCAGCTGGAGGAACGGAGCAGGCGGGCCAGAAATGGGATAGGCTGGAAGGACTGCGGGACTTCCTGGCGGGAAGCGAATAGCCACGCCACCACCTGCATCGGCCTCTGCGACCTGATTTCCTACGGATTCCCGTTCCTGGAGCAGGGAGATGCGGAGAGGGCCTACGCCCAGTTGTACGTGGGCTGTTCATACCTGGCGGTGCTGCAGGACAAGGCGGAAGCGATAGGCCATCCCCGGGGCGCCCTGGTCCACGAGATACCGAACCACTTGCTGGTGATACCCGGAGACGTGGCCCAGGCCGCGACGGCCTTTGCCTACGCGTCCCGCCTGTGCGCGGATGTCGATCCCAAGCGCAGCGCCGAATACTTAACCCGTGCGGATGCGGCTTTCGCGTACCTCATGAACTCCGCGCGGCCCTACGGCGAAGCGGGATTCCAGCGATCAAACCACGGCGCGGCGGCGGATTATTCCGTTCCCGACGAATGGATGACCAGGGACCTCTTGATGCGCCTGTGGGCCTGTACGGAGCTCTATGCCGCGGGCCGCACCGCCCTCAAGGACACCGCGATCATGCTGGCGGAGGAAATACTCGGCCGGCAGGTCCCCGAAGTCGAGGCGGAGGATGGGCTGTACGGGCACTTCTACCTCTTCGGTTCCAAGGGTCCGACGGAGAAGGCGAATTTCCATCACCACCCCGGCCACGACTGCGGAGCCGTCTTTCCGCACTACCTGTTTCCCCTCATGGACATGGCCAGGCGCTGGTACGATCACCCCGCGGCACCCCGCTGGCGGGAAACGGTCCGGCGCTTCGCATACGGCTATTTCCTGCCGGCGTGCCGGAGGAATCCGTTCTATCTGCTTCCCATGGGGATCTTCCCGGGCAGCGGCCTGCTGGACTTCTGCGGTCCCTGGCATGGGGCCAACGTGACGCTGGCCTTCGCCTCGGCCCTGGCGACGGATCTGGAGGGTTTCCTCGGAGACCAGGCATTCCGCGATATCGCCGTAGGCAACCTGCAATGGATCGCCGGGCTCAACGCGGGAGTGTCCGCGGACTGCTTCGGCGGCATGTGCCTGTGGCGGCCGGACTTGCCCACGGGCCGGTTTTTCCCCTACAGCCAGATCCACGGCATCGGAACACGGTCCGTGGGGGTCTGGACGGATATTCCGGGAACCATCCCGAACGGCTTCAGCGCGAATCCGCAATTCGAGTTTTCCGTCGAACCCTCCGTCGAGGCGGATGGTCCGTTCTTCTTCACCGACGAGGACTGGATACCCCATTCGGCAGCTTGGATGAGCGCCCTCGCAAAACTTATGGATAGGAGATTTCTAAAGCCATGACGGTACGAAGCAAAATTGCGGTTCTCCGCGCGCCGGGAGCTTTCGAGCTCCAGGAACGGGATGTTGCCCCGAGCCGGGATGAGGTGCTGGTGCGCATCGAGGCCTGCGGCCTATGCAATTGGGAACTGAATCATTGGAAGGGCATCATCGGGTCGTGCCCTCAGAGCCTGGGCCACGAATGGGGCGGCGAGATAGTCGACGTAGGGGCCGGGGTGTCGCGATTCAAGGTCGGTGACAGGGTGACGGGCCTGGCGGACGCTCTTGCGGGTTTTGCCGAATACGGAACGTTCAGGGAGAGCCGCTGCGCGGCCGTAGCGCCTTCCGTCGGGAGCGGGCTGCTGCTCGGAGAGCCGCTGAAGTGCGTCGTCACGGTGCTGCGGGCCGCCGCCCCCGAGGTGGGCGATGTCGGCGTCGTGAACGGCTGCGGCCCGATGGGTCTATGGTGCATCCAAGCCCTTTCCGGAGCGCCGCTCATGCAGCTGGCCGCCGTCGATATAGACCCCAAGAAGCTGGCGCTCGCAAAACGCTTCGGCGCGACGGTGCTTATAAACCCCTTGGAGCAGGATCCCCGCGAGGCGCTCGCTTCCGCATGCGGCGGCAGGCAGGCCGACTTCGTCATCGAAGGAACGGGTATTCCCGGGCAGCTCGAGAAGGCAGGAGCCCTGCTGAGATGCGGCCGCGGCAGGCTCGTGCTGATGAGCTCCCACGAGGCACCGGCCGAAACTTTCGATTTTCGTCCCCTCATCGGAAAATCCGCGGATATCCGGATAGCCCATCCTTCCTACTCCCTGGACGAGATGGACGACCTCCGCAGGGCCGTCGATATGCTGAACAAAGGGGTATTCTCCCTCGAAGAGACCGTTAGCCACCGGTTCCCGCTGGAACGGATTCAGGAGGCCTTCGAGACGCTTGAGCATAAACCCAAGGGATACCTCAAAGGAATAGTCACGCCATGACCAGTACGCGCATAGCGGTGCAGATGTATACCCTCCGGGCCGAGGCGGAAAAGGATTTCCTGGGAACCCTCAGGCGTATAGCTTCCCTGGGATTCGACGGAGTCGAGCTTGCGGGATGGAGGGCTCTGCCGGCCCGCGTCTTGCGGGCTGAGTTGGATACCCTCGGCCTGGCCGCGGCGGCCTGCCACGTGCCGCTTGAGGATCTGGAGCATCGGCTGCAGGAGGTTCTGGATTTCTGCCGCGCCGTCGGGTGCGCCGATGTAGTCTGTCCTTGGGCGGAATACGGCGGCGAAGAGGACTTCCGGCTTAGGGCGGCGAGATTCGCCGAGATAGGCAGGACCTGCGCCGCCGCCGGGATGTCGTTCTCGTATCACAACCATGCCCACGAATTCGCCGCTCTGCCTTCGGGCTACGGCTTGGATCTGCTCTTCGAGCTTACCGATCCTACTGAAATGCTCGCCGAGCTCGATATCTATTGGATCGCCGCAGCGGGCTTGGACCCGATCGACTATGTTGCGAAGTACGCAGGCCGCAGCAGGCTACTGCACCTGAAGGACAGGGCTCCCGCCGCCGACCCTCCCTTCGCGGTGCTGGGTGAAGGCACGCTGGATCTGCAGCCGATACTCCGCTGCGCCGTAGGGGCAGGCATACGCTGGCTGGTCGTTGAACAGGACAGCTGCCCGCGGGATCCCTTTGAGTGCGTGGCCTCGAGCCTGCGCTATCTCAAGTCCGGCAATACATGGCGATGATCCGCGCCTCCGCGGCGGCATGATATACTCCCGGCAGGAGGCTTCCAATGATTGCCGGCGGCGTCGTCTGCGTGGGGCATGCGGCCTACGATATCCTGTTTCCCCTCGATACCCTTCCTCCGAAGGATACCAAGGCCATGATCTCCGTCTCCTACGAATCGGCCGGGGGGCCGGCGTACAACGCCGCCGCCTTGATCGCCAAGTGGGGCCTGCCCTGCGCCCTGGCGGCGGTGGTCGGGAGGGATCCCTACGGGGATAGGGCCCTGGCGGACCTCCGGGCCCTGGGGGCGGATGTGTCTCTGGTCCGCCGCGACCCGGATGCTCCGACCCCCCTGTCGGTGGTGCTCTCCGCCGCGGACGACGGCAGCAGGACCATCGTGACCCGGAAGGCCCCCATGGCGCCCCTGGACGGCGCCGCGGTCCTGGCCGCCCTGCCCTTCGCTCCGGCCTGCATCCTGGCGGACGGCCACGAGAGCGAGGCGGCGGCCGCCCTGGCCCAGGCCTTTCCCGACCTGCCCTTCGTCCTGGACGCGGGCTCTCCCCGGCCGGGGGTGGAGCGCCTGGTGCCCCTGGCGACCCACTGCATCGTATCGGAGCGCTACGCCGCCTCCCTGCTCGGCGCCTCCAAGCTCGCCGATGATGCGGTCGACGCGGCCCTGGACCTGCTCTGCGCCGCGGCCCGCCGGGCCACGGAGCTCGGCCGGCGGGGCGCAGGGCTCTGCGCCGTTACTTTGGGAAGGCGCGGCTGCCGCTACAGGGTCGGCGGAGGCTCCGCCGAGAGCTTGGCGGCCTTCACGGTCCCGGTTGTGGACAGCACCGGCGCGGGGGACATCTTCCACGGTGCCGCGGCCTATGCCCTGGCGCTGGGCAAAGACGGGCGGGCCGCCCTGACGCTGGCTTCCGCGGCGGCGGCGATCTCCGTGGGCCGCAGGGGCGGCTTCGCATCCATCCCGGAGCTGAGCGAAGCGGAGCTCCTGCAGGCCGCGGGCCGCGCTCCATGAAGATCCGCACCCGGATGTTCATGTACCTTTCCTTCCTCTCGATCATTCCCCTTCTTCTCTCCCTCGTCATCGTGTATGCCGTATTCTTCAAGACCGTGCGGGATAAGTCGCTCCTTTTTTCCCGGCAGGCCATGGAGCAGTCCCGCTTGGAGCTGGATACCCTGTTTTTGAACATCCGCCGCATCGGACTCCTGGTCGCCAACGATCCGGCCATTCAGGAGCGCCTGCGATCTCCCCTGGAAGCGGATATAGGCAAGCGCTTCGCCGCGGAGTTGGAGCTGGACACCCAGCTCAACCTGATGCAGAACTACACGACGGAGGAAATCTTCGGCATCTACGTGGTGGGCTTGAACGGTGCGGCATTCAAGTCCAACTATGCGACGCTCCGGGATAGGAACGTACAGGTAGAGCGGTTCTTCCTGGAGTCCGTGGCCGCCGACGGTCCCCGCTGGTTCGGTCCCCTTGCGGGGTCCGCCCTGGTCAGGACCGTGGAGGAGCCCTATCTGATGATGGGACTGCCGGTGGTGGACAAGCACAGCGGCCAGGTGAGCGGCGCCGTGTTCGTGGACATGAAGACCTCGTCCCTGCGGAAGAAGGGATCCACCCTGCGGCTCGGAGAGTCGGGGTACCTCTTTATTCTGGACACCGCCGGGGTCGTGCTGCTCCATTCGGACCCCTCCGCGGTTGGCGGCCGCGACGGGGTATTGCCCGGGGACAGGGCGGCCCTGCGGCTCAGTCTGCGCCTCGATTCCGGGTGGAGCCTCGAGGGCATCATCCCCATCAAGGATCTCCTCCGGGATTCTCTTGCCCTGGTGCCGGCGGTGCTCGGGGTCGTTCTGGGCGCCGCCCT
>CAYUPG010000001.1:11636-14646 GCA_964446515.1 uncultured Treponema sp. | reverse complement strand
TTTCCCTGATCGCCGCCTTCGAGCTGTCCAAGGCGGTGTCCGCGCCCCTGATGCGGCTTTTGGGCACCATGAAGCGGGTTGAGGCGGGGGACCTGGGCGCCCGTTCGGACATAGGGACCGACGACGAGATAGGAGCCCTGGGGGCCGGATTCAACCACATGGTGGAGGAGCTCGCGTCCCTCTTGGACAAGATACGGGCGGAGCAGAGCGAGCTGGCCTTGGCGAAGTACCGTATACTCCAGGCCCAGATCAATCCCCACTTTCTCTACAATACGCTGGATTCCATCATCTGGCTTTCCAGGGCAGGAAAGAATGCCCAGCTTGAGGAGATGACCATGGCCCTGACCCGCCTATTCCGGGTCTCCCTGAGCAAGGGGCGGGACATCATATCCCTCAAGGAAGAGCTGGAGCATGTGCGCAATTACCTTGTCATCCAGCACCTGCGCTACGCCGACAAGTTCGACTATTCCCTGGAGCTGCCCCCGCGGCTGGAGGGCGTGCGCATCCCCAAGATGGTGCTGCAGCCCCTGGTGGAGAACAGCATCTACCACGGCATCAAGAACAAGCGCGGCAAGGGACTGATCACGGTCTGCGCCTCGGAGGCCGACGGCTTCATCGACCTAGCCGTGGCGGATACGGGGGTGGGCATGACTCCTGCCCGGCTTCGGGAGCTTGAGGCGTTCCTGGAGTCCGAGGACGCCCAGGACATGGATACCGAATCGGGCTATGGAATCCGCAACGTGCACAAGCGGGTGCGCATCTGCTACGGCGCAGACTGCGGCTTGCGCTTCGGAGGCGCCTATGGGGAGGGGACCGTCGCCGTCCTCCGCATAGGAAAGACAATGGAGGAATCCCGACATGATTGACCTGCTGCTGGTTGACGACGAGGCCATTATACGGGAGGGTCTTCGCGACCTGTTCGACTGGAACGCCCTGGGCTTCCGTATAGTCGGAGAGGCGGAAGACGGGGAGCGGGCCCTGGAGCTTACGGATACCCTGCACCCTGACGCCATCATTACGGATATACGGATGCCCTTCATAGACGGCCTTCAGCTCCTGGACATACTCCGGGGCAGGGGCAGCGACATCCCGGTGGTGATCATATCCGGCCACGACGATTTTCAGTTCGCCCAGGAGGCGGTGGAGCTCGACGCCTACGCCTACATTCTGAAGCCCATAGACGCCGACAAGCTCAAGCTCATCTTGCGGAACATGAGGGAGGAAATCGAAAGGCGCGAGGCGGGGGAGCGCAGGGCGGCGGAGCTGCGGGACCTGTCCCGGGAGCTCCTGCTCTTCAAGCTGATATCCCGGAAAAGCGCGGAGCTTCCCGAAGGCCGCGCCCTCTTCGGCGACGGCGAAGCTCTGCACGTGGCCGCGGCGGCCCTTTCCCTGGCGGGGGCCGAGGGCGGCTCCCGGCAGGTGGATTCCCGCACCTTCGGGAAATACGCGGAGCTCTTCATGGAGCGGCTGCGCGCCTGGGTCGCCGGGAGCCTGTTCCGGGGCGGGGACCCGCAGCAGGCAGGACGGGGTGCGGAACTCCTGCGGTACAGCGCCGAGCGGATGGCCCTCTGCGTGTGGGACGACAGGGCCGACGTGGGGGAACGCCTTGAGGCCGTCCTGCGGGAAACACTGACGGGCCTGGCGGATGAGGAGGGACCCCTGCGGGAGTGGGTCCCCGTGGCTGGCCTCGGCGGCACGCGCCGCGGGCTCTCCGGCCTGTACGAGTCCTGGAAGGAGGCGGAGCAGGCCTTGGACTACCGCATCGTCCATCCCGAGCTGCGCTTCGTGCGTCACCAAGAGGCCGCCGCCGCCGAGCTTCCCTTCGCACTCAAGGGCGAGGCTGCGGCGGTCCTTGAAGCCCTATCCGCCCACGACGGGCCAGCCCTGGCGACCGCCTTAGGCCGTTCCCGAAACGCCCTGGCATCCCGGGGGGAGGACGGACGCGTCCAGTTCCAGCTCCTGTTCTCCATGCTCTTCATGGATGCATTGAGGCTCTGCGAAACTCACGGCATCTCGGTTGAGGAGGTGTTCGCCGATCCTGCGGAGACCTTCAAGGGTGTTCTTGAAGCCCAGGGCCTGGAGCGAAAATTCCACGCCCTGGAGACTCTTCTGGGCACCCTCATGGAGCATCTATCCGTCCGCGCGGGTTCCCGCCTGGATCTGCTTTTGAGAAAGGCGAAGGATTACATCGACGCCAATTTTCACCGGAAAAACCTTTCCCTGGAGGATGCCGCAGCCGCGGCGAACATGAGCGGCAACTATTTCAGCGGAAAGTTCAAGGAAATCTACGGAGAAAACTACATCGAGTACCTGACCCGCGTCAGGGTGGAGAAGGCCAAGGCGCTGCTGGCGGACACGGACCTGTTGATCTACGAGGCCGGGGAGGCGGTGGGCTACGAGAACCAGACCTATTTCAGCACCGTCTTCAAGCGCCTCACGGGCCATAGCCCTTCCGAGTATAGGGACCTTTTCGGAAAAAATCGAAAACCCTGCTGAGAATCCTTTATTAACGTCCGGGCGGGGCGGGTCTACCATGGGACAACTATTTCTTCAGGAGGTTGTCTATGAAACGGATCATGGTAGCGCTGTTGTGCGCGGCCCTGGCGTACTCCGCCTTTGCCGCCGGCGGCCAGGACTCGGGGGCCGCCAAGCCCCAGGTTTCCGCGCAGAAGGGCGAAGGCCGCGCGCCCAAGTACCACGCGCCCCTGGGCGTGTTGGTGAAGACCCTCATCAACGATTTCTGGCTCGATCTCAAGAACGGCTACGAGGCGGCGGGAAAAGATTACGGCGTCAAGGTCGATGTCTACGCAGCTCCTGGGGAAGGGGATATTCTGGTGCAGAAGTCCATTCTGGACAACATGATAGCCCAGAAGTACGATGTGATCATCGTATCCCCCATCACGGACACGAACCTCATTTCCGGACTGCAGCAGGCCACCAAGCAGGGCATACCCCTGCTCAACGTGATCGACTCCTACATCAGCCCCGAGGCCCAGTCCAAGCACGGCAT
>CAYUPG010000001.1:0-11626 GCA_964446515.1 uncultured Treponema sp. | reverse complement strand
ATCAAGATCGCCTCCTTCATGACCACCGACTTCGTGGAGCATTCCAGGAAGGCCGTGGACTTCGTGGCGACCAAGCTGGGAACCCAGGGCGGCGAGGTCATCCACATCATGGGTCTGCCCGGCAACCCCTCCGCCGAGGATAGGAAGAAGGGCTACGAGCAGGGCATGGCCAAGTATCCCCAGCTCAAGAATGTGGGCATCTTCCCCGGCGATTGGGACCGCAAGAAGGCCATGGACGTAGCAGCGGACGCCATCCAGCGCTTCCCCAGGCTTAGGGCCATCACCGCCTCCAACGATACCATGGCCATGGGCGCCCTGCAGGCGGTCAAGAACGCCGGCAAGCTGGGCCAGATCGAGGTCGTGGGCGTGGACGCCATTCCCGACGCCATCCGGGCCATTATGGACGGGGAGCTCGGCTGCACGGTGGCCTTCTTCCAGTACCAGGTCGCCTACACCGCGATCGAGGCGGCCATCCAGATCATGGAAGGAACCTTCGACGAGACCAAGAACAAGGAAGTGAAGCTGGGCGTCGAGGTCTGGGATCAGTCCAACATCAAGGACAAGGTCGCCCTCTACAAGGACCAGTACACCGGCCTAAAGGACTTCTGATCTCAGGCATGTTTTCCCGGGGACTTCAAGTCCCCGGGATCCAGGAAGGTTCCATGAAAGCGTTTTTCCTATCGTTCTTGAAAAAGCAGGGGGGCGTCCTGGCGACTCTGGCGGCCCTGGTGCTGCTGTTCTCCCTGGGCTCGCCCTATTTCCTTTCCCCCTACAACATGTACAGCATCGCGAGCCAGGCCACCATAACCCTCGTGCTCGCCTGCGGCATGTCCTTCGTCATCGCGACGGGAGGCATCGACCTTTCCGTGGGCTCCGTCCTGGGCTTCTCCGGCGTTCTTGCGGCGGTTCTGATGAAGTCGGGCCTTCCCTGGCCCCTGGCGGTGCTCGTCACCCTGGCCGCCGGCATGGCCGTCGGAGGGCTGGGCGGCTTCTTCATCACCCGGTACCGCATCCAGCCCTTCATCATGACCTTGGCGCTCCTGAGCATCGTGCGCGGGCTGGCCCTGGTGGTGTCCAAGGGCGTTCCCATCATGGACATGCCCGAAGGCTTCACCGCCCTGTTCATGGGCAACGGGACCGTGCCCATGAATCTGGTCTTCGGCGCCCTGGCCTTCGGCTTATCCCTCTACTTGGCTTCGGCCACCAAATTCGGCCTCTACGCCCGGGCCCTCGGGGGCGGCGAGGCTACGGCCCGCATCTGCGGCGTCGATACCCTGCGCATACGGATCTCCGTCTACGCCTTCCAGGGCGCCTGCGCGGCCCTGGCCGCCTTCATCTTCATGTCCACCATAGATGCGGCCGAGCCTTTGGCCGGGCTTTCAACCGAGTGGCTCGAGGCCATCGCCGCACCCATCATCGGCGGCGCGTCCTTGGCCGGCGGCATCCTGAATATCCCGGGAACCCTCATGGGCGCCCTCATCCTTTCGGTGGTCCGCTCGGGCCTGAACATGACCGGCGTCGAGCCCTTCTACCAGCAGCTGGCCATAGGGTTCATCATCATAGTATCCGTCACCGTGGATTCCCTCCGCAGGAAGCGGATCAGGGACAGGAGGTAGCCGTGGACGCGCCGAAACTGCTTGAAATACGGGATGCCCGGAAAACCTTCGGGGGCATCCAGGCGCTCAAGGGCGCGAGCCTGGAAGTGCGGCCCGGGGAAGTCCTCGGTCTGGTGGGGGAGAACGGGGCGGGCAAATCCACCCTGATGCGCATACTCTGCGGCATCATCGATGCGGACGAGGGCTCCGGTGAACTGCGGGTGGACGGTACGCCGGTCCGCTTCGCGTCGCCCCACGACGCCCAGCGCCACGGCATCGCCATGGTCCCCCAGGAGCTGCTGCTGATCGGTGAGCTGACGGTGACCGAGAACCTCTTCCTGGGCCGCGAAAAGACGGGGCCCGCCTCTCTGCTCAAGAAGCAGCGGATGCGGGAGGAGGCTGCCAAGGTGCTCGAAGAGCTGGGCTGCGCCCGCATCGGGTGCGACACGAGGCTCGCGTCTCTCCCCAAGGCGGACCAGCAGCTGGTGGCCATAGCCCGCCGCCTTATCCAGGGAGGGCGGGTCTTCATTCTCGACGAGCCCACCGCAGCCCTCTCCGAAAAGGAGACCCAGGACCTCTTCCGCATCATCCGCGAGCGCATCCTCGCCCGGGGAGCCGCGGTGATCTACATCTCCCACCGCCTGGAGGAGATCTTCCAAATCTGCGACCGGGTGGCGGTCCTGCGGGACGGCGCCTTGGTCGCCACCCTGGACGACCTGAGCGGCCTGGATCGCCGGGGCCTCATCGCCCACATGGTCGGGGCCGAGCTGGCGGAGGAATACCCCAAGCTCACGGTGGACCGGGGTACCGAGCTGCTGCGGGTAGAGGGCCTGTCGTATCTGACCGACCAGGGCGGCCTGGTGGAGAACATCTCCTTTACGGTCCACGAGGGCGAGGTGGTGGGCATCACGGGCCTCGTGGGGGTGGGCAAGACCGAGCTCGGGCGGGTCCTGATGGGGCTCGGCCGCCGCGTGGCGGGGAAGGTCTACCTCAGGGGAAAGGAGCTTGAGCTGCGTTCCCCCCGGGAAGCCCGCTTGGCCGGGTTCGGCTACGTCTCCGAGGACCGGCGGGGCGAGGGGCTCGTTCTGGGACTCCAAAGTCTGCAGAACATGACGCTGTCCAGACTGGATAAATACTCCAAGGCAGGTTTCCTGATGGACTTCCGCAAGGAGCGCGCCTTCGGGCAAGACATAGTGCGGCGCGTTTCCATGAAGGAGACCTACCTCGACCTGCCGGCCCAGAACCTCTCCGGCGGGAACCAGCAGAAGGTGGTTATCATCCGGCAGCTGGTGAACGACGCGGATCTCATCATCTTCGACGAGCCCACGAAGGGCATAGACGTGAACGCCAAGAGCGAGATCGCCCGCATAGTGGGCGAGTTGGGGATGGAGAAGAAGGCGGTGCTGCTGCTCTCTTCGGAGCCCCGGGAGGTCCTGGGCATGGGGGACATCATCTTCGTCCTTACGGCCTCCGGGCTTTCCGGTCCCTTCCCCAGGGGCGGCATAGACTACGAGGGGCTCATGGCCATCGAATTGGGGGTCGCGGACTCGGCCCGGGAGGAAGGTACACGATGAGGGGATTCAAGAACGAGTTCGCCGCCAACCATTTAGGCCTGGGGGCCGTGCTCGCGGCCATGGGTTTCTTTCTGGCCCTGTGGTCGCCGGTATTTCTGTCGACGGCCAATTTCGTCAACATCGGCAACCAGATCGCGGTCAACCTGATCATAGCCTCGGGGATCACCCTGGTGATCTGCTCCGGCGGCACGGACCTCTCGGTGGGCTCCAACGTGGCCCTGACGGGCATCGTCGCGGCCCTCTGGTTCAGGACCTTCGGCTCCGGTCCCGCGGCGATCCTGACGGGCATCGTCGCATCCTTGGGAGTGGGGGCCGCCGTCGGGGCCCTCAACGCCGCCCTGATCAACAGGATAGGCATACCGCCCTTCATCGCCACCATCGGCACCATGATATCCCTGCGGGGCTTCGCCCTCATCCTGTCCAAGGGGCGGGTATTCTACGGCCTGCCCCCGGCGTTCCAAGGTCTATTCTCGGGCTTCTGGTTCGGCGTGCCCAAGCCCGTTGTGGTCGCCGCGGCGGCTGTGCTTCTGTGCGCCTTCCTGCTCAACCGGACGACCCTGGGCCGCTATGCCCGGGCCCTGGGGGGCAACGAGGAATGCGCCCGGGTCTCCGGCACGGCGGTGGAGCGCCACAAGACGCTCATCTACGGCACCGCGGGCGTCCTGGCGGCCCTGAGCGGCCTGACCCTTACGGCCATGATGAACGCCGCGGAGCCCATCGCCGGCAATTTCTACGAGCTTGATGCCGTGGCGGTGGTGGTGATGGGCGGGACGAGCCTCAGCGGAGGTTCCGCCACCATGCTGGGGACCGTCCTGGGGGCGGTGCTGCTGGGGGTGGTCCGCAACGGATTGAACCTTCTGCAAATCCCCGTATATTACCATCAGCTGATGATGGGGTTCGTCATACTCTTCGCGGTGCTCGTGGGGGCCCTGCGCAGGCGATGAGGGCCCCTAAAGGAGCGTCCATGAGAAAGTCCGTCCCCCGTACCGCTCTGCTGTGCCTAGCGTTCTCAGCCCTCTGGCTATCCTGCGGGTCCGGAAAAAGGGAAACCCCGGCCGGCGGCGCCGCGGCGGCGGCCGCGGGAGGACCGGGGGCGATGGTGATCGGCTTCTCCCAGATCGAGAACCGGAATCCCTGGCGCATCGCCCAGACCCTGAGCATCCAGGAAGAGGCCGCCCGCCGGGGCATACGCCTGGTCTATACGGACGCCGAGCACGATACGGCCAAGCAGATAGAGGATGTGCGCTACCTGCTGGCCCAGGGAATACGATACCTCATCCTGGATCCCCGGGAGTACAAGGAATCGGCGGCGGCCCTGGTCTTGGCCAAGGAGGCGGGGGTGCCGGTGATCATCATAGACCGGCTCGTGATGGGGGTTCCCGGGGAAGACTACGTGGTCTCCATCAGGAGCGACTTCTTCGACGAGGGCCGCATGGCGGCCCAATGGCTCGTTGACCGGCTGGGGGGCACGGGGAATCTGGTGATCCTTTCGGGCACCAAGGAGTCCTCCGCGGCCATGGACCGCCAGGCCGGCTTCATGTCGGTGGTGCACGCCCATCCCGGCGTGGCGATCCTTCGCACCGAGGACGCGGACTTCCTCAGGTCCCTGGCGCAGCGTACCATGGAGCAGATCATCCAGACGGAGAAGCGTCCCATCCATGGGGTGTTCTGCCACAACGACGAGATGGCCATAGGGGCGATACAGGCGCTGAAGGCCGCGGGCTTCAAGCCCGGCGAGGATGTGGTGGTGGTGGGCATAGACGGAGCCCTGGACGCCCTGAAGGCCATAATCGCCGGAGAGATGGGCGCCACGGTGACCTGCGATCCCTATTACGGGCCCCTGGTGTTCGACGTGATAGAGCGGCTCGAGGCGGGAGAAAAAGTGCCCGTCTCCATCATCATACCCGAGCGGCTCATCGATAAGCGGAATGCGGTGGAAGAATTGCCCCGGGCATTTTAGGCAGGAGGAGCATCTTATGGAAGGCAAGGGACCGAAGATAGCGGTCGTGGGAAGCCTCATTTTCGATTTCGTGGCAAAGGGCGACCGACTTCCCCGCAGGGGAGAGACGGTGCTGGGGTCCTATTTCGGGACCTTCACCGGGGGCAAGGGCGCCAATCAGGCCGTGCAGGCCGCGCGCCTGGGCGCCCGCACCACCATGATCGGCAGGGTGGGCTCCGATTTCCTGGGCGACCGCATGCTGGAAGCCCTGCAGGGCGACGGCATAGATACCCGCTACATCCGCCGAGATGCGGACGCCCCCACGGGGGCCTGCTGCATACACATCGACCAGACCGGCAGCAACGCCATAGTGGTGGTGGGGAACGCCAACGCGAACTGCACAGAGGAGGACGCGGATGGCGCCCGGGAGGCCATAGCCGGCGCGGACGCGGTGCTCGTGCAGCTGGAGACCAACGGGCGCACCGCCCGCAGGACCCTGGAGCTGGCCCGAGAATCGGGCGTGCTCTCTGTCTTCAACCCTGCGCCCCCCGTGGACTTCGACCTGAAGCACTTCGCCCTGGCGGACTGGGTGACCCCCAACGAGACGGAGGCGGAGTACTTCACGGGAGTGAGCCGGGGCGACCTTGCCCTGGACCGGTGGCTGGCCAAGGTGGGAGAGCGCTTCTTCGAAGCCGGCGTGCGTCGCCTGGTGGTGACCCTGGGGGCGGAGGGCTGCTGGTACGCCGACGCCGAGGGCGAGTCCGCCCTCTATCCGGCCCTGCCCGTGGAGCCGGTGGATACCACCGCCGCGGGGGACGCTTTCAACGCGGCCCTGGCTCTTGCCCTTGCGGAGGGCCGGAGCAGGGACGACGCAATCCGCTTCGCCAACGGCGCCGGGGCGCTCTGCGCCTCCCGTGCCGGATCCCAGGCTTCCCTGGCCCGCAGGGCCGAGCTGGAAGCATATCTCGCATCCCTAGCATCCCATTGAGAAGGAGCAGCACATGTTCGATACCGCGCAATTCGAGGCCGAGACGGCCGCAGCCCTGGAACGCTTCAAGAGCCTCTCGGGCGAACTGGAAAAACTCGAGTCCGACGCCGAGCTTCCCGGCCGCTGGGCCAAGGAAAGCTTCGCCTCCTACATGGACCACACGGTCCTGAAGGCCGAAACCCCCCAAGCTACGGTTGAGAAATTCTGCGCCGAGGCGCGCCGTTTCGGCTTCGCCTCCGTATGCGTCAATCCCTGGCGCGTGGCCTTGGCTAAGAGCCTTCTGGCCGGCTCCGCCGTCAAGGTGGCCACGGTGGTGGGTTTCCCCCTGGGCGCGACGCTGCCCGAGGTCAAGGCCTTCGAGGCCGCCAAGGCGGTGGCCGCCGGGGCCGACGAGATCGACATGGTCATGAACATAGGCGCCCTCAAGGACAGGGACTATGCCGCCGTGCTCGAGGACATCGCCGCGGTGGTGCGGGCATCCCGCCCCGCGGCGGTGAAGGTAATCATTGAGACCAGCGCCCTGGATGACCGGGAGAAGGCCGCCGCCTGCATCCTCTCCCTCCGGGCCGGTGCGGACTTCGTCAAAACCTCCACGGGCTTCGGCGCAGGCGGCGCCACGGTCCACGACGTATTCCTGATGAAGTCGGTGGTGCGCGGTAACTGCAGGGTAAAGGCTTCCACGGGGGTCAAGACCCGGGAGATCGCGGCCCGCCTTGCCGCCGCGGGGGCCGAGCGCTTCGGCACCAGCTCCGGACCGGACATCGTCGCCGGCACCGCCGGCACCGCCGCCTACTGACGGACGCAGGTCCGCCGGACCAAGGTCCGACCAAGCTTTCTCTCCCTGCAGGCCGTCCGGCATAGTCCGGACGGCCTTTTTTCGTCCTTGCCCGACTGTCTGCCCCTGTCCTCCGTCCCTCGTAGATTGCGCATCATTGTTAGTGATATGAGCATAAAAAACTTTCAAATGAAAGAAAAAGTTTGACAATCAGAAATAGTGGTGCTAGTATGGCCCAGTAGACGGGTCAATTCCGACTTACAAAGGAGCAAGACATGAAGAAGTTCATTACGATCGTCCTGTGCGCGACGGTGGCCGTCGCGGGCGCGTTCGCCGGTGCGCAGGGAGAAACGGGCGCCCCCGCGGGCAAGCCCAAGGTCGCATTCATCCCCGGCGACATGGCCAACGAGTCCCAGGCCTTCTCCGCCAAGATGTTCAACAAGTACGCCGCGGAGTACGGCTTCGAGATGGTCATCCTGGACGGCAAGGGCGACGCCCTGGTCCAGGCCCAGCTGGTGACCAACGCCATAGCCCAGAAGATCCAGGCCATCTACATCAACCCCAACGACATCAACGCCATCATCCCCAGCCTCATGAAGGCCAAGCAGGCCGGGCTCGTGGTGGGCATGTTCTCCTCCGACGTGCCCAAGGGCCAGGAGAGCGTGCGTGACTTCTTCGTGGGGGTCAACGACGACATGGCCGGCGCCGCCTCCGCCAAGGCCTTCATCGACCAGTTCCCCCAGGGAGCCAACATCGTGGAGATCGGCGGCCAGTCCGGCCACGACGCCCAGATCAAGCGCCACGACGGCTTCAACAACGCGATCAAGGGCACCGGCATCAAGGTGATCGACTACAAGGCCACCCAGCAGTGGTCCACCGCCGAGGCCATGGCGATCATGGAAGACATGATCGTAAAGCACGGCAGCCGCATCGACGGCGTGTTCTGCCACTGGGACAACGGCGCCACCGGCGTCCTGGGCGCCCTCAAGGCGGCGGGCATGACCGGCAAATTCATCGTGGCGGTGGACGGGAACCGCGCGGGCTTCGACCAGGTCCGCTCGGGCGCCCAGAGCGTCACCATCATGCAGAACTTCGAGACCTTCGTTAAGAAGTCCCTGGAGCTCACCAAGACCAAGCTTTCCGGCGGCCAGATCCAGGCGGTCAACTTCATCCCCCTGGACATCGTGAGCCTCAAGAATATCGACACCTTCACCGCTCCGGAGTGGTAGAATAGAAGGGGCCGGGGGAGACATCCCCCGGCCCGGCCAAGAGGTAGCAGGCGATGTACAGCGCTGATTCCGAGACCATTCTTTCCATACAAGACGTGGACAAGTTCTTTCCCGGCGTGCGGGCCCTGAACGCCGTCTCCATCCAAGTCCGGCGGGGCACGGTGCACGGCATCGTGGGGGAGAACGGGGCGGGGAAATCCACCCTCATGAAGATACTCTCCGGGGTGTACCGGAAGGACGGGGGCACCGTCGTCTTCGACGGCGAGACCGTGCAGCGCACGACCCCCCTGGAGTCCATGCGCCGGGGCCTGAGCATCATGTACCAGGAGCTGAACCTGGTGAGCACCATGACCGTGGGGGAGAACATCTTCCTCGGCCGCTTCAAGGAACTTAAGGGAATGCGCGGCACCCACGCGAAGGCGCGGGAGCTGCTCTGCAGCATAGGCTGCAACATCGACACCCATACCCTCGTCTCCGAGCTGAGCGTGTCGGAGAAGCAGATGGTGGAGATCGCCAAGGCCCTCTCCTTCGACGCCAAGCTCATCATCATGGACGAGCCCTCCAGCAGCCTCACCATGGACGAGATGAAGGAGCTGGTGACCATCATCCGCACCCTCAAGCATAAGGGCATCTCCATCATCTACATCAGCCACAAGCTGGACGAAATCTTCGACCTCTGCGACGTGGTCACCGTCATGCGGGACGGCCACGTGATCGACACCAAGCCCATCGCCGCCATCACCCGCGCGGAGATGATAGCCAAGATGGTGGGCCGGTCCATAGAGAACGAGTTTCCCGAGCGTCCCCGCTGCGCGGGCGACGTGCTCATGGAGCTCCGCGGCCTCAACACCCGAAAACTCAAGAACGTGTCCTTCACCCTCCGCCTGGGGGAGATCCTTGGCCTGGTGGGCCTCGTGGGGGCCGGCCGCACGGAGATCGTGCGGGCCCTCTTCGGCGCCGACGCCGCCCGGGGGCACGAGATGATAATAGAAGGAAAAGCCGTGCGCATCCGCAGCCCCCGGGACGCCATGCGCGCCGGCATCTGCCTGGTCCCCGAGGACCGCAAGCTCCAGGGCCTGGTCCTCCCCTTCTCCGTGGAATCCAACATCTCCATGGCATCCCTGGACCGCATCACCCGCTGGGGCTTCCTGGAAAAGTCCAAGGAGAAGGCCATCGCGGAGCGGCACGTGGAGCGCCTGGGCATCAAGACTCCCTCCATCAAGACCAGGGTCAAGAGTCTCTCGGGGGGCAACCAGCAGAAGTGCATCGTCGGCGGCCGGCTGGAGCTGGAGCCCCGCATCCTCATCCTGGACGAGCCCACCCGGGGCATCGACGTGGGGGCCAAGTACGAGATCTACCTGCTCATGAAGCGGGTCGTGGAGAACGGCGGCTCGGTCATCCTCATCTCCTCCGAGCTTCCGGAGGTGCTCCACATGAGCAACCGGGTCCTCACGGTCTGCGACGGCCGCATCACCGCCGAGTTCGACCCGGAAAAGGAATCCGCCGACCGGATCATGGAAAAGGCCCTGGAATTCACGAGCGAAGGATTGGGATCATGCGAGAGCGAATGAAAAGCGCGGCGCTGCGGGCCGCGGCGGACTACTTCAAGGAGAACCTGGTCCTGGCGGCCATCATGCTGCTGGTCGCCGTCACCGCCGCGGTGGAACCCAAGTTCCTTTCCCTGGCCAACATGACCAACATCATGCGCCAGTTCGGCCCCCTCATCATGGTGGCCCTGGGCATGACCTTCGTCATCATCGGCGGCTTCATCGACCTGTCCGTGGCGGGCATCATGTCCTTCACCGCCGTGGTCACCCTCTCCCTCATAGAGCCCCTGGGCCAGTGGCCCGCCCTCTTCGCGGGCCTCGCCCTGGGCACCGCCTGCGGCCTCTTCAACAGCGTCCTGGTCCTGGTGAGCGGCGCCGTCACCCAGGCGGAAGCCCTGTTCATCACCTACGGCATGAGCGTCGTCTACGGGGGCTTGGCCCTCATCTACACCGACGGCATGACCGAGCACATGAGCTACATAGACCGGGACTATTCCCTCTTCACCGCCATAGGCACCGGGACGGCGGGCTTCTTCTCCGTCTCCTTCCTCATCTTCCTCTGCGTGGTCACCGCCCTCTACGTCTTCCAGAGCCGCACCTACCTGGGCAGGACCATCTGCCTGACCGGGGGCAACAAGACCGCCGCCCGGCTCTCGGGCATCCCCATAGGCCGGAGCATCATGGCGGTCTACACCATCTCGGGCTTCATGGCCTCCCTGGGCGCCATAGTCCTGTTCTCCCGGGTCACCACCGCCTCCCCCGTCCTGGGCAAGGGCTACGAGACCAACGCCATCCTGGCCGTAGTGGTCGGCGGCACTTCCCTCATAGGCGGCAAGGGCAGCGTGCTCAGCACCGTACTGGGCACCATGCTGGTCATCCTCCTCTCCAACTGCATGAACCTCCTGGGCGTCACGGTCTACATGCAGAACGTGATGAAGGGCGCCATACTCATCCTGGCCATCTGGCTGGACAGCCGCAAGCAGCGGTAGGGGCACACCATGAACGCGCAAACCATAGCACGGAGCGCCCTGCGCATAGCGGGCAAGCAGAAGGCCACGTTGGCGGTCGTCGCCATGTTCGTCCTCATGCTCTTCTTCGACACCCACTTCTACACGAGCTACAACCTCTTCGACATGGTCAACTCCGCCTCCATCCTCCTCATCATGGCCTTCGGCATCACCTTGGTCATCGTGGCGGGGGGCATAGACCTCTCCATCGGCGGCACCATGGTCGTCTCGGGCATAGTCTGCATCCAGCTCATGGACCGCATGCCCATCTTCCCCGCCATCCTCGCCGCCCTGGCCGTCGGCGCCTGCATCGGGGCGGTCAACGGCTTCCTGGTGGTCTACCAGAAGACCGAGCCCTTCATCATCACCCTGGGCATGGGACTGCTCCTCACGGGCCTCGCCCAGCAGCTCACCAACGCCCACCCCGTGGCGGCCAAGAACCTGGACTTCATGATGATCGCCAACGGCCGCTTCTTCGACGCCGTCCCCCACCTGGTGGTCATCATGCTCGTAGTCTTCGCGGTCACCTTCTGGATTCTGCGCTACACCCAGTTCGGCCGCAACTGCTACGCCATAGGCGGGGACTACGAGGTGGCCGAGTACTCCGGCATCCCCGTGCGCCGCATCAAGGCCGCCGCCTACGTGCTCTGCGGCATCGCCGCCGCCCTGGGCGGGGTCCTCCTCTCCAGCAAGCTCAACTCCGGCTCCTCCGTCTACGGCGAGACCACGGCCCTTACGGTCATCAGCGCCGTGGTGGTGGGCGGCACCTCCCTGGCAGGCGGCGTGGGCGGCATAAGCCGGACCGCCGTGGGCCTCATGGTCTTCGCGGTGATGGAGAACGTCATGAACATGCTCGGCATCGGCGCCTACATCCAGATGATACTCCGGGGCATCGTCATCGTCACGATCCTCTGCCTGGACAGCTACGGCCGCAAGCGCCGCCGCGAGGCGGTATAGCAGGAGTAGCGGGGG